>JAFGGL010000017.1 GCA_016930575.1 Clostridiales bacterium
ATCTGCCTGGGCGTCGGCGGGCTGCCGCGCGGCCGCGTGGTGGAGATCTACGGTCCTGAATCCAGCGGCAAGACCACCGTGGCGCTGCACTGCATCGCCGAAGCCCAGAAGGGTGGCGGCGTGGCGGCGTTCATCGACGCCGAACACGCGCTGGATCCCGCCTACGCCAAAAAACTGGGCGTGGATATCGACAACCTCTACATCAGCCAGCCGGACACCGGCGAACAGGCGCTGGAGATATGCGAGGCGCTTGTGCGCTCCGGCGCGGTGGATATCGTCGTGATCGACTCCGTGGCGGCGCTCGTGCCCAAGGCCGAGATCGAGGGCGAGATGGGGGACAGCTTCGTGGGCCTGCAGGCCAGATTGATGAGCCAGGCGCTGCGCAAGCTGACCGGCGTGATCTCCAAGACCAACGCCGTGGCCGTGTTCATCAACCAGCTGCGCGAGAAGGTCGGCGTGATGTACGGCAACCCCGAGACCACCACCGGCGGCCGGGCGCTGAAGTTCTATGCCAGCATACGCCTGGACGTACGCAGGGGCGAGCAGCTCAAGGTCGGTACCGAGGTGATCGGCAACCGCACGCGCATCAAAGTCGTAAAAAACAAGGTCGCGCCGCCGTTCCGCATCGCGGAGGTGGATATCATCTACGGCGAGGGCATCTCAAAGACCGGCACGCTTTTGGACATGGCGGTGGACCGCGACATCATCCACAAGTCCGGCGCGTGGTTCAGCTACGAGGATCAGCGCATCGGCCAGGGGCGCGAAAACGCGCGCCAGTATTTGAAGGACAATCCCGACGTCGCCGACAAGATCGACAGGATCATCCGCGCGGAAGCCATGGCGGCGCTTGAGCACAAGGAAGCGCGCGACGTCGAGGAAGAGCTGGCCGAGGCGGACGAACAGCTTGCCGCCGACGATCCGGACCTCGCGCTGCTGGACGATATCGAATAGGGCGATTCCGGCAATCCCTGGCGGTGGCTGATGATCGGGCCCGCAGCCTTGATGGCGGGACCTGCGTTTGGATACTGCTGCGGCGAAAGCGAAACGCATAGGAAATGCAGGAGATCAAAAGGCTGCCGTTTCTCACGGCAGCCTTCAGATTTGCTTGCGTGTTTCCGGCTCTTCAGGGTTCCCTGACCGAGCGGCGGATGTCGTCCAAAAGGCTTGCCAGGCTCGGTGACTGCTTGATGGAGGTTTCGACCTTTTCGATGGAGGCGATCACGGTTGAATAGTGGCGGCCGCCGAAGGCGTCGCCGATCTTCGTCAGGCTCAGACCCAGCATCTCGCGGGTCAGAAACATGGCGATCTGGCGGGGGACGGTGATCTCGTGGTTGCGGCGCGGGCTCTTCAGATCGTCCACGGTGATGCCGTAATAGGTGGCCACGGCCTCCTGCAGGGTATCGGCGGTCACCTTGGTGGTTTCCGAGCGGTTGAACAGGTCGCGCAGGGCTTCGGATGCCAGCTTCATGTCGATGGGGCGGCCGGTGAGCGAGGCGTACGCCGTCAGCCTGGTTAAGGAACCCTCCAGTTCGCGTACGTTGGAGGCCACTTTCTCGGCAATCAGCGACAGGATATCGTCCCCGATACGCAGGTGGTCGTACTCGGCCTTCTTGCGCAAGATGGCAAAGCGCGTTTCAAAATCCGGGCGCTGGATATCGGCCAGCAGCCCGCCCTCAAACCGGCTGCACAGCCGCTGCTCGAGCTTTGCGATCTCCTTGGGCGGCTTGTCGGACGTGACGACGATCTGCTTGCCGGCCTCGCGTAGGTGGTTGAAGGTATGAAAGAACTCCTCCTCGGTCGCCTGCTTGCCCGCGATAAACTGGATGTCGTCCACCAGCAGCAGGTCCACCGTGCGGAAGCGGTCGCGGAAACGCTGGTTTTCGTTGTTCTGCATGGCCTGGATGAGCTGGTTGGTGAAGTCCTCGCTGGTGATGTATACGATCTTCATCTCGGGGTACAGCTCGTGGGCGTAGTGGCCGATGGCGTGCATCAGGTGCGTCTTGCCAAGGCCCACGCCGCCGTAGAGGAACAGCGGGTTATACGCCTTGGCGGGCACCTCGGCCACGGCCAGGGACACGGCGTGGGCGAAGCGGTTGCCCGAGCCGACCACGAAGGTGTCGAATATGTATTTGGGGTTGAGCGTATCTGGATTGGCGCTGGAGAGCTTCGCCTGCAGCTCCGCCTTGCGGCGCTGCAGCTCGTCGTGATTTAAAATTTCGACCGTCACGTTCTCGCCCGTGGCGGTCGTGACGGCAGTCTGTATTTTATTCAGGTAGCGGTCAACGCCAAAGTCGCGCATCAGCGCGTTGACGCATTCGATCAGAAAGCAGTGGTCTATGACGGCATACGGCTTCAGAGCGGACTTGATCCATGTCTCGTAGGACACGGGGTTCATGTCGTCCTTCAAAATCCTACAGGCCCTGCCCCAGATGTCTTCGGCGTTCTGCAAGCTGTTCCATCCTTCCGGCGTGATTATTAGTATGCAAAAATAGTCAATAAATATGCACTATTCTCATCATAGAAATGTGCACATTCGCCTCGGCGCTGTTCTATACAAAGGCTGATCGCAATGTACCGATTTTTCTTTTCAATCATAGCAGAAACCGGGCGGCTTGGCAAGAACCCATACGGCGCAAGGTTTTATATACTATTCAACGGTTCCGGCCGCGCCGACTACCAGCGATAGTGGGCATGTTCCCGCTGCGCCGCAAGGGATAGATACGATTAAGAGATCGTCGCAATTCTGCGTACTATCTGTGACGAAGAATGTATAAAAATTACAGAATTTTCATCTTAAAAAACTATGAAGCGAAGCAGTTTAGACGACATATATCATTGCCGTATCCGCGCCGGAGAAAAGCGATGAATTTATGAAGGGCGGAAAGGAAAAAGTAACGAAATTGTAGAATATTGTCCTATCCGAATTTCACAACCGAAGCGGATGCAACTTGCCGGCCGGAGGAGTGACCATGCCCGTTCCCATCCATCTCGATGACGTAAACGACACGCTCAAGCCCTGGCTTGGCCCTTTGTTTTTGATGTCCACGCCGCTTTCGCAGGAACTCATGTACATGATGATGCAGTATTCCCCCGTACGGGAGAACTTCGATCAGCTGCGCGAAAGGCTCGAAAAGCATATTCTGGTGCGGATCAACAAGCTGACGCACGCTAACATGTGTATTATGGTGGAGAACTATAAGACAAAGCGGTTGACGCTCAGGGATATCGAGTGCATGACGGATGATTTGATGGGCTCGATGTTTGACAGCCTGACGCCGATTCAAGCCAACTTCGAGAAGCTTAACGAATATGCCCTGCAGCATGAAAGCCTTTCGGCGCTGCGCGTTTTATATCAAAAATACGCCTCCTCATTTTCTGAGGAGGAGTACGCGTTTATGATTCAGATGATCAAAAATCTCTATCCGAAGGAACGCTACCGGGAGTGGCTTGCGGATTAGGGCAGCGGCGGATCCAGCGTGCCGAACAGACTCACCCAGGTGTCTTTGTTCACCACGCCGTCCACGAACAGGTGGCTGGCTTCCTGGTAAGCGATGACGGCCTGCTTGGTTTTCACGCCGTAGAAACCGTCCACAAAGCTACTGTAATAGCCAAGCTGCCCCAGCTTGCTCTGCAGGTATTTCACCAGCAGCCCCTTGCTGCCGAAGGATAGCCGCTGGAATTCGGAAACGTCGGTATCCAGCGACGTGGATATCGCCTTGTCGTACAGTGTGTACAGCTTCGTCAGCGTTTCGTCGCCCGGTATGCCGTCCACGTCCATATTCATATCGGCCTGAAACCAGCACACGGCGACCAGCGTTTTCCGTCCGAATACCCCGTCCCGCTCCGATGCGCCAAGGTAACCGAGCGCCTGCAGCGCGCGTTGCATCCGCAGGACGTTGTCGTCCACCGAGCCGTAATAGATCGTATTATATGCGGATGCCGAACAGGCTATGCCCAGGCACAGCACGACGCATATCACGAAGCATAACGACCGTAAAGATCGAGTGTGAACCAATTGGAACGCCTCCGTTCCTCAAGTTTCAACGATTGTACGTGGGTATCGGTTCATCGTTTCGAAACATGGTTCCGTTTGCTGCCCGGGTGTTTGAATATACACATAGAAGCGACGATATTCTCTCGCCGACGCATCAAACCTTACGCATATTATAGTGTAGCGATACCCGTAAAACAACTAGATATAGAATATGTTAGAGATACGTAAAGCAAATATCACAAACGCTTAATAAAAACAGCAAAAGTACAAACAAATTTACATATATTGTAATATATTTGAAGGAATTAGCATATATTGTATGCATTTCCGTAAATATGATATAATGCATACGAAATGGAGTGAGCCAATGGAACAGCTGGCGGCGACGGTGCTGGATACCACGTTCCGAAACGATGAAAACGGCTATTCGGTGGTGCGCGTACTATCGGGCGTCTCCGAGGAGACGGTCGTCGGCGCGCTGCCGCAGCTTTCCGCCGGCGAGATGGTCACGTTCACGGGAGACTGGAGCGAGCACCCGGTGTACGGCCGCCAGTTCAGCGCCAAACGCTACGAGATCGCGCCGCCGGATAGCCTGCCCGCGATCGAGCGCTACCTGGGCTCGGGACTCATCCGCGGCGTGGGAGCGGCAACGGCCAAGCTGATCGTAGGCTATTTCGGCATGGAAACCATCGAAATGCTGGACAAGGCGCCCTACCGCCTGGTGGAAATCGCCGGCATCGGTCCGAAACGCGCGAAGATGATCTCGGAAAGCTATACGGCGCAGGTCAGCACGCGGCGCGTGATGATCTTTTTGCAGAACTACGGCATCACGCCGGGCCTCGCCGCCAAGATCGCCAAGAAATACGGCAGCGATACCATCCCGGTCATCAAGGGAAATCCCTACCGCCTGGTGCTGGATATCGACGGCGTGGGGTTTCTGACCGCCGACCGCATCGCGCTTTCTATGGGCGTCGATCCGCACAGCGAGTTCCGGCTGCGATCCGCGCTGTACCACCTGCTTTCCGAGGCGGCAAACGGCTACGGGCATACCTATCTGCCCGCGGCTATGCTCAAAGAGCAGGCGAGCAGACTGCTTGGTATCGGGGAAGACCAGATCGAAAATCAGATCACGCAGGCGCTTCTTCAGCGCATCATCATCTCCACGGAGCTCCCCGGGCAGGAGGAGCCCTGCCTATGCCTGCCCTACTTTTTCCACGCCGAGCAGGAGATCGCGACCAGGCTTTCCTACCTGATGGATTCCCGCCCCTATAAGAAAGTAGACGATTTTCCCCGCCGGATCGCCGAACTGGAGGCACGGCAGGGGATAGAGCTTTCCGAGCTGCAGCGCAAGGCCGTGCGCGGCGCGGTGGAGGAGGGCGTCATCATCATCACCGGCGGGCCGGGCACGGGCAAAACCACGATCATCAAGTGCATTCTGCAGCTCTTGGAAGAAGACAACGAGATCATGCTCTGCGCGCCCACGGGCCGTGCAGCCAAGCGCATGACGGAGGCGACCGGCGCCGAGGCCAAGACCATCCACCGGATGCTGGAGTACAACGGCGAAGCAAACCTCTTTCAGCGGAAGGAGGAAAACCCGCTGGAGACGGATTGCCTGATCGTGGACGAGATGAGCATGGTGGACGTGACGCTGATGCGCGCGCTGCTGTCGGCGACGATGCCGGGCACGCGGCTGATTTTGGTCGGCGACGCGGACCAGCTCCCCAGCGTCGGCGCGGGCAATGTGCTGCGCGATATGCTTGCAAGCGGCATCCTGCCTTCGGTGCGCCTGACGGAGATCTTCCGCCAGGCCGAACAGAGTATGATCGTGCGCAACTCGCACCGCATCAACGAGGGCATGCTGCCTTACCTCAACGCCAAGGGCTCGGATTTCTTCTTCGAGCGCAGCACAGGCCCGGCGGCGGCTGCGAAAACCATCTGCGATCTGCTTCAGAGGCGCCTGCCGGAGTACCTGAAGATTCCCGAAAAGAACCGCCGCCGTCATATTGTGCACCTGATGCAGGTGCTTACCCCAACCAAAAAGGGCGACTGCGGCAGCGTGGCACTCAACCGCGTGCTACAAAACGCCCTCAATCCCAAACGCAAGGGGCTTGAGACGCTCCTGCACGGGGATACGGAGTTCCGCCAGGGGGATAAGGTCATCCACATCAAAAACAATTACCAGATCGTTTATATCCGCGACACGGCGGACGGGCGGGAAGAAGGCACGGGCGTGTTCAACGGCGACGTCGGGTACATCGAGAGTATCGACGCGGACGAGCATCGCATGACCGTGTGCTTTGACGAGGAACGCTACGTCAGCTATCAGAAGGAGCAGTTGGAGCTGTTGGAGCTCGCCTACTGCCTGACCGTGCACAAGAGCCAGGGCAGCGAGTTCCCTGTGGTGGTCATGCCGGTGGTCGGCGGTCCGCCGATGCTGATGGTTCGCAACCTCCTCTACACCGCGCTTACCCGCGCGCGGGAGCTGGTGGTGCTGGTCGGCCAGGAGGACGTCATCGCGCGCATGGTGCACAACAACCGCATCGTAAAGCGCTACACGACGCTCAAAGCGCGGCTGGAAGCGATCGTGCAATGAGCAAGCTCACAGACGGCGCGCTGGCGATGCTGTTTCCGCAGCGATTGTGCTGCCATGGCTGCGGCTGTATGCTGGCCGCCGGGGAAGAGTTGCTGTGTGCGGCCTGCCGGGAGAAGCTGGACCGCTGCACGCTGAAGCGAAAAGACGAACACCGGCAGTTCAAGCCGGAACAGCTGCTCGCGGCGGCCGCCTATGCGTACGACGGCATGGCGGCGGAGCTTGCGCGCAGCCTGAAATATGCGTCCGACAAGGCAGCCGCAATTCCCCTGGCCGAGGGCATGGCAAGGCGCTTCGCGCTGATGCCGCAGCTGCGGGCGGCTGAGGTCTGCGTGGCCGTGCCGTCGTTTCCGCGCCAGGCGCAGCGGCGCGGCTATTCCCAGGCGCAGGTGCTGTGCGGCGCGTTTGCCGGTATCACCGGCTTGCCTCAGGCGCAGGCGCTCCGGCGTATCCGCTTTGCCACTTCGCAGGTCGGGAAAAGCAGGGACGAGCGCAGGAAGCAGATCATCGGCGCGTTTGTGTTCGACGAGGCGCGGACCGGGGCCGTGCGGGACAAGTGCGTGCTGCTGATCGACGACGTGCTCACCACGGGCGCGACGGCCTGTGAATGCGCGCGTATGCTCTACGCCGCGGGCGCGCGCCGCGTGCTTGCGCTCACCGCCTGCAGGGCGTAGTATAATACTGATATCATTTGAGAGAAGGCTTTAATCGTGCTGACCCTGTACTTTTCCGGAACGGGGAATTCCCGCTATGTCGCGGAGTTGTTTGCCGAAGAGATGGGATGCGAATGTTTAAGCATCGAGGAAGATGCGGACTTCGGCGCTTTGATCGGCGCGGCGGACGCCGTGGCGTTCGTCTACCCGATCTACGCGTCGCGCATGCCGCGTATCCTGCGGGAGTTCATCCTTGCGCACAAAGCGGCGCTGCACGGTAAGAAACTCGTGATTCTGTGCACGCAGATGGGTTTTTCGGGCGACGGCGCCCGCAGCCTGGCCGACCTGCTGGACAAGGGGACCTACAAGGTACTGTATGCCGAGCATCTGATGATGCCCAACAACATCAACAATTGCTTTATTTTTCCCAAAACAAGCGATAGGCGGATCCTGCGGCTCAAGAAAGCCGCGCAGAGGCGTATAAGACGAGTCTGGGAAAACATCAAGGCCGGCGTCGTAAAAAAGCGCGGGTTCAATCCCTTCTCGCGTTTTCTGGGGCTGTGGCAAGCCGCCTACCTGCCTCTGATGGATCGGGTATTGAAAAACGCCGTTCACATTGACGACGACTGCACTGGCTGCGGGCTGTGCGTGAAGAATTGCCCGATGCGCAACCTGTCGCTTGAAAACGGCAAAGCCGCCGCCCATGGCAACTGCACCAAGTGCTACCGCTGTATCAACAGCTGTCCCGAGCGGGCGATCGCCATCTATTTCAGGAAAAAGGTTCACTGGCAGTATCACGGCGTCCAGGATAAGCGGGGGAACGCGTCCGCGTGATATTTATTGGGAAATCCTTGCATTTTAAGCGTTGCAGGTGTATACTGCAAGGGTAGAAAAGGAGGCGAAATGCATGAAAACAGTCACGATTAAACTGAGCCTGGCTGAGAATGTGAAGTCATTCGTCAACATCATCAACAAGTATCC
>JAFGGL010000018.1 GCA_016930575.1 Clostridiales bacterium
AATCCCGCCAAACCGCTTTTTTCCAACGAGTGGGTGGGGATGAAGAACTTTATCTGGCTGTTCAGCAAGCCGGAATTTATTCGCGCGATCCGCAACACCTTTGCCATGGCGGCGATCAACCTGGTGTTCGGCTTCGTGTTTCCCATCACGCTGGCGCTGTTCCTCAATGAAATCCGGACCAAAAGGTTCAAGCGCTCGATCCAGACGGTCACTTATCTGCCACATTTCCTAAGTTGGGTTATCGTCGTGGGCATCGCACAAACGATTTTGGCCAGCGACGGCGCCATCAACCGTATGCTGCTCTCCCTGGGCATTATTAGCGACCCCATCTTCTTTCTGGGTGAAGGCAGTTATTTCTGGTGGCTGGTGGGCGGTATCCACCTGTGGAAGGAATGCGGCTGGAACACCATCATCTACCTGGCGGCCATGTCCGCGATCGACCCGGCGCTTTACGAGGCTGCCGATATGGACGGCGCCGGTCGGTTCAAAAAGATGTTTCATATCTCGCTACCAGGAATCAAATCTACGTTCGTCGTGCTTTTGGTCATGAACATCGGCTATCTGATGGAGGCTGGATTTGAAATCCAGTACCTGATGGGCCAGAACATCGTGATGGACTGGTCGCAAACCATTGATATCTTCGCCCTCAAATACGGCATTACCAAAGGCCAGTACAGCCGCGCGATTGCCGCCGGCATCTTTAAAAGTATCGTATCCATCGCCCTGATGCTTTCGGCGAACTTCACTGCAAAGCGCCTTGGCGAAGATACGCTGTTGTAGGGGGGCGAAGAGATGATCAAAGCGATTTTACCAAAGCGCGCTTCGCACCTCCACCGCCGCTCTATCTTCCCCCTGGTCAACGGGATTGCGATGATTATACTCGTGATGATTACGCTCTATCCCGTGCTCAACACTATTGCGATCTCCTTTAACGACGGCACGGACGCCGTGCGCGGGGGCATCGGACTGTGGCCGCGTCAGTTTAGCCTGAAAAGCTATGAGACGATTTTCGCCGATGAAATCATCTTCAACGCGTTTTTCATCACCATTGCACGTACGGCGATCCAAACGATATTGAACGTCGTTCTCACCTCGATGCTCGCATACGCGCTAAGCCGCAGGGAGTACGTGCTGCGCAAGTTCATCACCACCGCGTTTGTACTTACCATGTACGTCAACGCCGGGCTCATCCCCAACTACCTGCTCATCCAACGCACGCTCGGTCTGGGGAAAAGCTTCTGGGTCTATATCGTACCTACAATGCTTTCCTGCTTTAACATGATCATTACCCGTACTTATATTCTAAGCCTCCCCGAAGCTTTGGTGGAGAGTGCGCGCATCGACGGCGCGGGAGATTTCTACCTGTTCTGGAAGGTCATTTTCCCGCTGTGCATGCCGGTGCTTGCAACGGTCGCGCTGTTCGTGGCGGTCGGCGCGTGGAACAGCTGGTTTGATACTCACCTCTATAACGCCAGCAAGGTGCACCTGCATACGCTACAATACCTGCTCAAGCTCAAGCTTGCCACCACCACCAACCAGGCCAATGCCATCCTCACCAGCGTGGATGCAGTGGCCAGCACCACCAACACCACGCCCGTCACCATCCGCGCGGCCATCACCGTAGTGTCCGCCGCCCCGATCGTCGCCATTTACCCCTTCCTGCAGCGCTATTTCGTTGTGGGACTAAATGTGGGCAGCGTCAAGGGCTGACAAGAAAACTAGATGAAGTTTTTACAGCTGGAAGACTCTGAGAATAACAGCTCGAGTTTTTTGTTGGATTAAAGCTTCTGCCGCCGGTATTGTTCCGGCGCGGCGCTGTAGCGGCGCTTGAAATGTTTTAAAAACCGCTTGTAGTATTCGTATCCGACAGATTTGGCAACGGCGTTAACGGAGAGGTTCGTACCGCGAAGCAGCTTCGCACTTTCCGCCATGCGTAGCTCAATCAACCATTCACGGAAGCAGATGCCGCGTTCTTCGATGAATTTGCGGCCCAGATAGGTAGGGTTATATTTCAGCGCCGCCGCCACACCTGAGAGGGTTATCCGTTCGCCGGCGTGTTCCCGCGCATAATGTTCCATACGGTCGCTTACGCGCTCCTGAGCTGGTGCAAGCAACTCGATCGCAAGCCTGCACAGCGTTTGAAAATCTGCATCCTGTGCGCATAAAAAGGTTTTCAGTGCTTCGTCCCGGTCCTTGAGCAGTCCGGAGATGGCGGAGATCAGCTGCCGCCGTGCGTGTGTCGCGGTATGGGTGCCGCAGGCCGCGCAGAATGTTTCCAGCCGCGCGCAATGCTCCGCGCCTTCGTCGGTTTGCCGTAGCGCGATGGCGTGCACAAGCCTGTCCACATGCCCGCCCAGCTCGCGGCGGCATGCGCCGTCCAGCCTGTCGGCCAGCTGCTTACGCAGCGAAAACAACATGGTGGGGGTTTCGGTGGGCTCGCTCACGTTCAGTCGGCGGTGATGCTGCTTTAGAAGCGCTTTGACCCGGTTGAAATCCTGCGTTTCCTCCCCGGCTTTTTGGCGCAACACCAAGTATTCCTTATCTTCCACGATATGTATGGTGGCCTCGTCGTCTTTAAACAGGGCAAGCATCGCCTGCAGGGCGGGATATGGCAGCGGTGAACCCCACGTCGCCAGAACCCAGCGCGCGGTGGCGGGAACGCCGTTATTCGACACGCGGCCTTCCACAAGCATTTCGCCGATCGCCCGTTGGATGGCATTTTGGCGCTGCCCGGCCTCGGTTTCCCGGTCGAACAGCTTGCTGCGGACATGCGAAAGCACAACGGCCGCGTCAGCCGGCTCCACGGGCTTGAGTAAATACCCCGCTACGCCCAGTTGTAGCGCTTTTTTCGCGTATTGGAAATCGCTGTAACCGCTAACGATGATGAACTGCCCGTCAAACCCGGCCTGCCTGGCGGCATTGAGCAGTTCCAGCCCACTCATCCCCGGCATCCGGATATCCGTCACGATCAGGTCTGGCTTGGCGTCCGGCAGCATTTTGAGCGTTTCCGCAGCGCTTGCGCATTCGCCGCAAATGGCGAAACCTTCTGCTTGCCAATCAATGAGCACCTTCAACCCTTCCAGAGCAAGCGGTTCGTCGTCCACCAGCAGCACGCGCAGCATTGGCTCAGGCTCCTTTCTGTGCGGGAATCCGCATTACGGCGATCATCCCGCGGTCTTTCGCGCTCTTCAACTCTAGCGCGACAGCATCCCCATAGTACAAGTGCAGCCGCCGGTAGATGTTCTGCAGTCCGACGCTGTCACGCATATCCTCCGGGCTTTGTATCTGTCGCATCAGCTCCCGAATCCGCGTGGGGTTTAGGCCAACGCCGTTGTCTGTAACCTCAACGACCAGCGAACCGTCTTTCTCCACACAGGCCAATACGCTGATGAAACCCTGTTCGTTTAAATTCTGCACGCCGTGCTTGCAGGCGTTTTCCACCAGGCCCTGCACGCTCATCACCGGCACGGTGCGCGCCTGCGCCTCGGGAGTTACATCGAAGTGGTATTTGAGCTTTCCATGAAAGCGGAACTGTTCGATGGTCAGCACCATGCGCACAAACTCCATCTCCTCGCTGAGCGGAACCACGTCGTGAGAGGTATCCACCATGCGGCGCAGGATTTTAGACAGCGCCCGCAGGATAGCGGCCTCCTCCGTGTGTCCGTTGCGTACGCTTAATACCAACAAGGCGTTGAGCGTATTGAACAGGAAATGCGGGTCGATCTGCGCCCGCAGGTATTTAAGTTCCGCACGCACGTTTTCAAGCTCCATGTTCTTCTGGCGCAGTTGCAGCACGTACAGGTCGTCAATGAGCTGGTGTAGCCGTTCGCCCATATCGTTGAAGTGCGTCGTCAGCTCGCCGATCTCGTCCCGGCCCGGATCGCGCGAAATGGGGGAGAAGTGCTCGGCTGTCATAGAGTCCATGTGTCGCAGCAGGCGCTGGCTTCTAAGTGCGATGGAGCGCGAGAAGATGATCGCAATCGCGCCCGCAAAGAGCGAGCAAACGATGCCGAGCAGAAGCCCGATCACGATGGCGTCGCGGATTCTGCGCTGCATATTTTCTGCATTGATATTGGCCAACAGCGTCCATCCGCGCATGCCAGGGAGTTCGCCAAAGGAGATGCTCAGGTCGGTGTTATCCGGCGGGTGGATGCTGCGGTCGGTGATGTAGCTATCCTGCAGACTGCCGGGGTAGCATACGGCCGTGCCGTCGGGCGCGACAAGATAGACCGACAGGTAGGCAAGCTCCTCCTTGATCAGCGTATTGATGGGTTCCATATTCAGGTCGATCTTGAGGATCTGGGTAAACGGCGATCCGGTATGCAGCATACGCGTTACGCAAAGCTGCAGAATACTGGACTGTCCAACCTGCTTGCGCAGATAAACCGCCAGTTGCGTGGCGGAAGGGATTTCTGAGGGGAACCATTCCTCCTGCTGCACTTGCGGTGTGATATAAAGGCAGTAACCGCCGTTGAACATGGTGAAGTTGTCCGAGTAGATGGTAAGCGTGGTAACCTGCTGGTTATAAGCCATAGAATAACGGTTGAGGATGGGGCGCAGCTCCATATAGTACATTCTGTAATAATTCACTGGGCTGTCGTATTCGTGGTCCAGCAGGGCTTCAATCTGGTTGTCGCTGGATATGGCGTTTGACAGGGATACCGCGGCGTTATACTGGCCTTCCATTGCCGAATATACGCGGCTTAAGGACTGCTCTGCGTTCCGCATCTCCCGCATACGGATCTCGGCGGTTACGTTGGTCAGCACGTAGATGAGCAAAACGCAGATTGGCAGCAGCACGCCCAGAATGTACAGAAGTATAAACTTGCTGCGGATCGGCAGGTCATTGATTCGGCGCATGTGCGTCCTCCTTTGGGGCGACCGCATAGCGGTAGGCGACCGGGCTCATGCCCATGCGGTTTCGGAAACGCTGGGAGAAATAATCCACGTCGTGGAAACCTACACTGATGGCAATTTCACCCACGGGGCTTGCGGTTTGCCTTAGCAGCGGGCAGGCGTGCTCGATGCGAGCCATCAGCAGTAGCCGGTTGAAGGTCGATCCCGTATGCTTTTTCACCAGTTGCCCGAGATAGGCGGGGTTCATGTGCAGGTCTCCCGCTATTTTATTCAGGTTCAGCGGTTCAGCATACCGCGTGCGGATTGCCTCGACCGCTGTCAGGACCGCCGAAGGGTAAGCTTGCCGTACATTGGACAGCATGGAATGCTGGATCGCGTGAAGCTGATCAATGAAAGCGTCAAGCCAGGCGTCGCAGTCCGCCGCGTTCTGCTGCCACAGCGGGCGGCCAGGCAGCGCGCCGGAATCGCTGGCCTCGGCGGGCAGCATGGAATCCAGTGTCGCCGCCATACAGCGCAGGGCAAACAGACTCGGCTTCGCTTTCTGGGCGGCTTTGCGAAGGTCTTTTACGACGGCTTCCAGCATGTCGGCCTTGCCGGCGATAAGCGAATCCCGAATGGCGGACAGACAGGCGTGATCCAGCCACGCGGTGGCTTGTGCGTCAAAGGGCCTGTACAGACGCAGCGCGCCGCTCGCTTCATACAGCACGCCCTGCGCGTCCAGCGCTTCAGAAAGACTTTTCTGAAATCCATGCGCCCCGCTATGCACGCAGCCGACGCTCAGCGTATTGTCCTCCCGGTCCGAAAGCAGCTTTGTCAGCCGCTCAAGCGCCATAAGGTCGCGTTCAATCTGACGGAACACCAGCCCGTATTCCCTCGGGGAAAGCTCAAAAATCACAGCGTTGGCTGAAGCCAGCACGAGCCTGGCGTTATCGGACACCGCACCCTGACGGTTTGCAAGCACCGCGCAATAACAGGGATCTTCGGGTTGAAGCTTCAACAGTACGCCTGCCCGTAGCAGGCTTTCGGGATTGTCGTCGCCGCAGGCGATGCGGTTGAATACCTGGTCGCGTAACACGGGAGGCAGCTTGCTTTCCCGCTGCATCGCTGCCTGCCGGGCGTCCAGCTCGGTTTTCGCCCGCTTGAGCGTGTTTTCCACTTCCTCCACGTCGATAGGCTTGAGCAGGTACCCGAACGCGTGCGAATGGATGGCGGACTGGGCATAGCTGAAATCCCGGTACCCGCTGAAAAACAGGATCATCGTTTCGGGATAGTAGCAGGCGACGATGGCGGCCAGATCGGTCCCGAGCATCCCGGGCATCCGCACGTCGGTGATCAGCAGATGGGGTTGGAGGGTGTCTACAAGGTGCAGCGCGTCCCGCGCGGTGCGGGCCTCGCCGCAAAGCGCAAACCCGCAGCGCTGCCAATCAATCATTAGGCGCATCCCTTCCAACATGAAGGGCTCGTCGTCCGCTATCACTGCGCGATACAAAACACCACCGCCTGCGTAATGCTGGATTTATTGTTGATTCCGATATGACTTCTGGTATATTATACATTATATCATGACCAAATCCAAGCAATTTGGAAGTCCATCCAATGCCCCGAATGTCAGCGACCGATAGATCGAGGGGGAAGTCATCATGCGCAATCTGCATATAGCTGTTCAAACAGAAACCAAGCCGCTGGACCGTTTCTTTGCGCATTGCGTGGGCGCGGGCCGGGCGGGAGAGATGCTGCGTGCCGAAGCGCTCAGACAGCTGTCATACCTGCAGGAAACCTGTGGATTTCGCTACCTGCGCTTTCACGGCCTGTTTTCCGACGACATGGCCGTATGCAGGCTCGACCGCGAAGGGAAACTTCAATTCAACTGGCAGTATATCGACCTGGTCATCGACGCGATGCTTGAGCGGCACATCCGCCCGCTCATCGAACTCGGCTTCATGCCCGATTGCCTCAAAAGCGGCGAGCAGACCATCTTCTGGTGGCGCGGCAACGTCACCCCGCCCAAGGACATGCGGCAGTGGCACGAGCTGGTGTCGGCGTTTACAAGGCACGTCACCCGGCGCTACGGCGCGCAGGAAGTGCGGCAGTGGTATTTCGAGGTCTGGAACGAGCCGAACCTCAAGGGCTTTTTCACCGGCACGCAGCAGGACTATTTCGCCCTGTACGACGCGAGTGCGGACGCCGTCAAGGCGGTCGATCCCGCCTACCGCGTCGGCGGTCCAGGTACGGCCGGGCTGGACGAGGGCACCTGGGTCGCCGAGCTTATCGCGCATTGCCATAAAAACCGCGTACCGCTGGATTTCGTGTCCACCCACGCCTACGGCGTGGAAGGCCACCTGGACCAGTTCGGCGAAAGGCGCCACCGGCTGGAGAAGAACAAGGACTGTATCATCGAAGAAGTGCTCCGCGCGCGAAACGACGTTAAAAACAGCGCCATGCCGCAGTTGCCCGTGATCTTCACCGAATGGTCCAACAGCTATTCCCCTCGCGACAACGTGCACGACAGCTACGTTACCGCGCCGTTTATCCTCTACACGCTCAAACGCTGCCAGGGTTTGGCGCAGTCCATGAGCTACTGGACCTTTACCGATATCTTCGAGGAACCGGGCCCCGGACCGGAGCCGTTTCACGGCGGATTCGGGCTGATGAACAGCCAGGGGCTGTGCAAGCCTTCCTTCTACGCTTACCGCTGGCTGTGCGAACTGCCGGAGAATGAACTGGAAACCAGCGACGCGGACAGTTACGCCGCAACCGACTGCGATACCGTTCATGTGCTCCTGTGGGATTACACCCATCCCGCGCAGGACGCCGACAACCAGGATTACTTCATCCGCGACCTGCCCGCCAAAGCGCTGGAAGACGCGCAAGTTGAATTGGAAGGGCTCCAAAGTGGCGATTACTGCGTGGAGACCTGCCGCGTGGGGCATATGGCGAACGACGTCTATACCCAGTACCTGCGCACGGGGCTGCGCGAACTGATCGGCAGGGACACGCCCACCCGCGAGCAGACCGAAGCGCTGCGCAAGCAAACGGACGGCAGACCCGAGAGCGTGAGCACCCTGCGCGCCGGCGCCGACGGCAGGGCAAAGTTGACGGTTGCGATGCGGGAGAACGACGTGGTGCGCATCATCCTGCGCAGGAATGAAGGGTAGTTTCCCGCGGCGTTCCCCCCCGAATCAACCCGTAAATGGCTAAAACGCTTGTGTTTTAAGGGATGATGTGCTATACTCATCCTGCTTTTTAAGCAATCCATGTGATTATTGTCATGATGCAGCGCAACAGAAAGAAGGGTTTATCGAAAGAGTGGATATTGCCTCCATTGCCGCAGTGCGGAAAAACAGCCAAAAACGCGAGATTTTGCGACTTCCTGTTTTCCGGTATCACGCGACAAAGAGAGGCGATATTGGCCGCTCTTTTTGATTGCTTTTTGAGGGCTGAACGGTGAATAAGGGGCAAGGAGTTTCCCGGTTGAATACCGCACGGGAGATCGCCGGAAGCGCGGCGGAGGCGCACGGGTTCGAACTGGTCGAGGTCACGCTGCTTCAGGAAGACGACGGCCTGGCGCTGTGCATCTACATCGACAAACCCGGCGGCATCACGCTTGACGACTGCGAGCGCTTCCACAAGGCCGTGCAGCCGCGGCTGACCGAGATCGAATACGACTATATGGAAGTCTCAAGCCCAGGCGCCGACCGCCCCGTGAAAACCCAAAGGGACTTTGAAAAACGCAAGGGAGACACCGTGGAAGTCCGCCTGTTCGCGAAGCTTGACGGCGTGAAACTCTTCACCGGCGCGCTTGCGGCGATGGACGATGAAACCGTAACCATCCAAACGGCGGACGGACGGGAGAGATCCTTCCCGCGCAAGGCGGTCGCCCTGATCAAGCCCGTGATCACGCTTTCGGAAGACGAAGAATAGGAGTAATGAAGTATGGCGGCTAAGAAGACGCAGACTGAGAATCGTGAAAGGGAAATCATCAACGCGGTGCATATGCTCGCTGCGGAAAAGGACATCAGCGAGGACTTGTTGTTCAACGCGATCGAAGAGGCTTTGAAAGCTGCCTACAAGCGCAATGTCGCGCGCTTTGAAGCCCCGCCGGCCAACCTGTCGGTGACGCTTGACCGCCGCACGGGCGTGGCGCAGGTGTTTGCCCGCAAGCTGATCACCGAAGAGGTGGAAGACGCTTCCGTGCAGATCACCCTTGAGGACGCGCTCAAGATCCGCCCGGATTATCAGATCGGCGATATCGCCGAGATCGACGTGACGCCCACCGGCTTCCTGCGCACCGCCGCGCAGACCGCCAAGCAGGTGATCATCCAGCGCATCCGCGAGGCTGAACAGGGGAAAATCTACGATGAGTACTCCGAAAAAGAAAACGAGATCCTGACCGCCATCGTGCAGCGCGTGGAGACCTCCGCCGTCTACGTGGAGCTCGGGCGCACCGAGGGCATTCTGGAGCGCAGCGAGTGGATACCCGGCGAGGAATACCATTCTGACGACCACATCAAGGTGTACGTATTGGAAGTCAACCGCTCGGGACGCGAGATGATCCGCGGGCCGCAGGTGCGCGTCAGCCGTGTGCATCCGGGGCTGGTCAAGCGCTTGTTTGAAATGGAAGTGCCCGAGATCGCCGCGGGCGTGGTGCAGGTGAAATCCATCGCGCGCGAGGCGGGCAGCCGCACCAAGATGGCCGTCTACTCCACCGACGCCGTGATCGACCCCGTCGGCGCCTGCGTCGGCCCGCGCGGCAACCGCGTGGACAAGGTAGTGACCGAGCTTCGCAACGAAAAGATCGACATCATCAAATGGTCGCCCGACCCGGCGGAGTTCATCGCCAATGCCTTGAACCCCGCGCATGTCTTGAGTGTGTTCGTGGCCGAGGAAGAGAAGGCCTGCCGCGTCGTGGTGCCGGACAACCAGCTAAGCCTGGCCATCGGCAAGGAAGGGCAGAACGCCCGCCTGGCGGCGAAGCTGACCGGGTGGCGCATCGATATCAAGAGCCAGTCGCAGGCCGTGGAGATGTTTGAGATGCCCGAGGAGGATTACGGCGAGCCCATGGGCTATCAGGAATACATCGAAGAGCCCGGCGAGGAATACAATCCCGAAGCGGGGCTGCCCGAACTTCAGGACATCGAGCTGGAAACCGACGACGAGGACGATACTTTATAAGGCAGGAGGAACCCCATGCCGTTGAGACCCCGGAAGATTCCCATGCGCATGTGCGTGGGCTGCCGCGAGATGAAGCCCAAGAAGGAGCTTCTGCGCGCGGTGCGTTCGCCGGAAGGTACGGTCACGCTGGACCCTACCGGCAAGAAGGCCGGGCGCGGCGCGTACGTATGCTATGACGCCGAATGCCTGCGCAAAGCGCTCAGGCAAAAGCAGCTGGACCGTGCGCTGGAAACGCGCCTGAGCGAAGAAACCGTACGGGCGCTGACGGAAACGATGGAGACGCTTCTACATGGGGAGGGCACGCTTTGACGGAGCAGGAAACGGCGCGGATCAAAGGCTTTTTAGGTCTCTGCCACCGCGCGGGCCAGGTGGTCCTCGGGCAGGACGCCTGCTTAGGCGCCGTGCGGAAGAAGTCCGCTGCGCTGGCGCTTTTGGATGAGAGCAGTTCGGAACCCTCTAAAAAGCGGTTCCGCAACGCCTGTGAAAGCCACCGCGTGCCGCTGTACCTGGTGCCCGAAGGGCTCATCGACGGCGCGCTGGGGAAAAGCGGCGCCATGACCGCCGTCGTACGGCGGGGAGCGATGGCGCAGAAGCTTTCGGAGCTACTGCCCAAAGAAGCGATTATAAACACTCAACAGCCGACCAACCATAACGATCATGCAGATTTTGCGGGGGTGCAAGCGTAAACATGGCAAAAACCAATCTGAAAGACGCAACCAAAGATCTTCTCCAGAGTTCGGAATCCGTGATGGAAACAGTCGCGGATGTGCGAAAGGGCGCGGATATCCTGATGCATATGCTGCGGAAGCTGGAAAACCAGTATCTCCGCGAAGAGGAGATCCGCAGGGAAGAGGAGATGCTGGCCGAGCAGGAACGCTTGGCGCAGACGCATACCAGGGCGTATACCATGCCCGATTCCGAGGAGGAAGCCGCCGTTGCGGAGGAAGAAATTTCCGAAGAAACCAAGGCGGAACCGGAAGCGGCCGAAGCGCCTGCCGTGCAAGCTGAACCCGAAACGGCGGAGGAAGCGGACGAAGAGCCTGCGCCCGAAAAGGCCGTGAAAATGCCGAAAGCCAAAGAGGAGGCCGCGCCCCCGCAGCCTGCCGCAAGGCAAGCGCCGATCGCGGCTGCCGCCGTACCGCAGCGCCCTTACGGCCGTCCGGCAAATCCGCAGCGCCCGTACGTCAGACCCGCAAACCCGCAGGGTCCCTACGGCCGTCCGGCGAATCCGCAGGGCCCGTACGGCAGGCCCGCCAACCCGCAGGCTCCCTACGGCCGTCCGGCGAACCCGCATAGCCCGTACGGCAGGCCTGCCAACCCGCAGGCTCCCTATGGCCGCCCGGCGAGCGCGCAGGGTCCGTACGGCAGGTCCGCTAATCCGCAACGGCCTTACGGCCGTCCGGCGAACGCGCAGGGTCCGTACGGCAGGCCCGCAGGCACGCAGGGAGGCTACCCCGCGCCCGGACGCGCTCCGGCTGTGGCAGACATTGCGCCGGCGGCGGGCAAGGAACGAGTCAGCAATTACGACCCGAATAAAAAGAGCTATACAAACCGCCGCCGGGACGCCGAGCGGACGAACAAAAACCGTAAACATATGAGCCGCCAGACCATCCGCGGCGGGATAGAGGACGAAGTCATCCGCGGCGGCCGCCGCGCGCGTGCGAAGAAACCCAGCGCGCAGCAGATGATGGCGCCCATCAGGATCGACAAAGCGCTGATGAACGCCGAGACTATCACCGTGAAAGAATTGACGGAGCGCATCGGCAAGCCCGCGGGCGAGATTCTCAAGAAGCTTCTGCTGCTGGGCATGATGGCCAATATCAATTCCGAACTCGATTTCGATACCGCGAGCCTCGTTTGCTCGGAGTTCGGCGTGGAACTGGAAATGAAGCTCGACCGCACCGCCGAGGACGCCTTGACCGAGACCGATATCGAGGACGCGGAGGAAGACCTTATGCCGCGCCCGCCGGTCATCACCATTATGGGGCATGTCGACCACGGCAAGACCTCGCTTTTGGACTACATCCGCAACACCAAGGTCACCCAGGGCGAGGCGGGCGGCATCACCCAGCACATCGGCGCGTACACCGTGGACGTGGACGGCCAGGCCATCACCTTCCTGGACACCCCCGGCCACGAGGCGTTCACCGCCATGCGCGCCCGCGGCACGCAGTCCACCGATATCGCGGTGCTGGTGGTCGCGGCGGACGACGGCGTGATGCCCCAGACCGTGGAATCAATCAACCACGCCAAGGCGTCGGAGGTGCCTATCATCGTCGCCATCAACAAGATGGACAAGGAAAACGCCAACCCCGAGCGCATCAAGCAGGATCTGACCAACTATCAGCTCGTGCCCGAAGAATGGGGCGGCGAGACCATTATAGTCCCCGTCAGCGCCATCACCGGCGAGGGTGTGGATACGCTGCTTGAAATGATCCTTCTGCAGGCGGAAGTCCTGCAGCTTCGCGCCAATCCGGACCGCATGGCCAAGGGCGTGATCATCGAAGCGAAGCTTGACAAAGCGCGCGGGCCCGTGGCGACGGTGCTTTTACAAAACGGCACTTTGCACGTGGGCGACAACGTAGTGGTCGGCACGTCCACCGGCCGCGTACGCGCCATGATCAACGACCGCGGCGAGCGCGTGGACGAAGCCGGGCCTTCGATGCCCGTGGAAATCATGGGCTTTTCCGAAGTGCCGACCGCGGGCGACGATATGATGGCGATCTCCGACGATCATCTGGGCCGCCTGGTGGTGCAGGAGCGCATGGATAAGTTGAAGGCCGCCAAGTCACAAAGCGCGACGAAAGTCACGCTTGATAACCTGTTCACCCAGATCGACCAGGGCAAGATCGTCAACCTCAACATCATCATCAAGGCCGATGTGCAGGGCTCGGTGGAGGCCGTCAAGCAGGCGCTTGAAAAGCTCTCCAACGACCAGGTCAACGTCCGCGTGCTGCATTCGGGCGTGGGCGCCGTGTCCATGCACGACGTGAACCTCGCCTCGACCTTTGACGCGATCATCATCGGCTTCAACATCCGGCCCGACGCCAACGCGCGCGCCGCCGCCGAGAAGGAAGGCGTGGACATCCGCCTCTACCGCATCATCTACAAGGCGATCGAAGACGTGGAAATGGCAATGAAGGGGCTTTTGGAGCCCGAGTTCAAGGAGGTTTTCCTGGGCACGGCCGAGGTGCGAAACGTGTTCCACATCACGGGCGCCGGCACGGTGGCCGGCTGCTACGTGACCGAAGGCAAGCTGCAGCGCAACGCGCAGGTGCGCCTGACGCGCGACAACGTGGTGATCTTCGACGGCAAACTCTCCTCCCTCAAACGTTTCAAGGACGACGCCAGGGAAGTGGCGCAGGGCTACGAATGCGGCGCGAGCCTGGAAGGCTATAACGATATCAAGGAAGGCGACGTCATCGAGTGCTACATCCTTGAAGAGATCGAGCGTGAGTAAATACTCATTCCAACCCTAAACGCCAGTATCTTGCTTCGTCGTCTATCGCCCACTCAGTTTTATAGTCGTATCACGCCTTTTCAGTTGTGATTCTCCTTAAAACTTCCCACCTTCGGGGCGCTAGCCGCTTTGCGGCTGTGTTCACCGGACACACGCTTCCCTTCGGTGCCCGCAATCTATCAAGCACTAAAGATTGGAATGAGTATTCGTGAATATTCAACGCATCGACCGCGTCAACGAAGAGGTAAAGCGGCACGTGGACGCCATCCTCCGCGAGGAGCTGAACGACCCGCGCGTCAAGGGCACGTTTTCCGTCACCCGCGCGGAGGTCACCCGTGATTTGAGCTATGCCAGGGTGTATATCAGCGTCCTGAACGACGATGACCGCGCGGACATGATGGAAGCGCTGAAAAACGCGGCCGGATTTATTCGCAAGAGCCTCGGCAGGCGAATGATCATCCGCTCGGCGCCGGAGATCCTGTTCATCGAGGACAGGAGCATCGCCTATGGCATCCACATCGCGGATGTGCTCAAAAAGGTACGCGCGGAGGAGACGCCTGATGAAGACGAATAACCGCGAACAAAGGGAAAAGTTGTTTTCCGCGATCGAAGCGGCGCGGCGGGTATGCATTTTCCCGCATATCGACCCGGACGGCGATACCCTTGGCAGTTCGCTGGCGCTGCAGAGCCTGGTTGAAAGGCTGGGGAAACCCGTGCGGATTGTTATGGAAAATCCGCCGCCGGAAAAGATGAACTTCATGCCGGGGTTCGATACAATCGACGGCCTGGAATGCGCGAAGCTGTGCAAGGATATGCTCGCGATCGCCGTGGATGTCAGCGTATCAGACCGGATGGGGCAGGCCGAGGAGATATTCAAGAACACGGCACTCACCGCGCAGATCGACCACCACGAGACCAATCCGGGCTTTGCCCAGGTCAATATCATCGACACCAAGGCCCCGTCCACCGCGTCCATCGTGTTCACGCTGTTCAAGGCGCAGAAAATGAAGCTGACGCAGGACGAGGCGACGAACCTGTACGTCGGGCTGTCCACCGATACGGGGAATTTTCAATTCAAGAATACCGACGCGAATTCGTTCCGCATCATGGCCGAGCTGATGGAAGCCGGCCTTGATATCGGGCACTATTCGCGCCTTTTATTCCTGCGCAAAGACCGGGAGCACATCGCGCTTTTAGGGCGCGCGCTGCCCACGCTGCGCTACGCGGCGGGCGGTAAGGTGGCGGGCATGACGATCGACCACGACACTATGCAGGAGATCGACCCGGCGGGCGAATACTGCGAGGGCATCGTCAATTACGCCATTAACACCCGGGGCGTGCGGTTTGCCTACCTGGTGCGGGAGACGAACAAGGACAGCGTGAAGTGCTCGTTGCGCGCGTTGCCTCCCTACCGCGTGGATGAGATCGCGCTTAAGCACGGCGGCGGCGGGCATAGGCTGGCGGCCGGATGCACATTGAATATGCCGCTGAAAGAAGCCGCGAAAACGCTGGAGGCGGAAATGGCGAAAGCCTGCGCGGAGGCGGACGCCCTTGGGCAGTGAAGCGTATCCGTACTGCGGATTTCTGAATGTTTTGAAGCCGCCGGGCATGAGTTCAGCGCGGGCGGTCGCCTTTGTGCGCAGGCGCTTTGGCGGCGCGAAGGCCGGGCACGCGGGCACGCTGGATCCCGAGGCAGCGGGCGTGCTGCCCATCATGATCGGCAAGGCGGCGCGCCTGTTTAACGAATTGCAGGGCGACAGGAAAACCTATATCGCCGAGATCGCCTTCGGTGCGGCCACCGACACGCAGGACGCGCAGGGCGCGGTGGTAAAGACGGGGGACGGAATACCCACGGAGCGGGAGCTGCGCGATTTGTTTCCCAAGCTGGTCGGAGACATGCCGCAGACGCCACCGATGTACTCGGCGCTCAAACAGGGCGGCAAGCGCCTGTATGCGCTGGCGCGCGAGGGCAGGACCGTGGAACGGCAGCCGCGGCAAATGACGCTGTTTTCGCTGGAACTCCTGCAAATGACGCCGAGGAGCGGCGCGTTGATTCAACTGACCTGCTCCAAGGGCTTTTACGTACGCACGCTCTGCCACGATATCGGCGATAAGCTGCGCTGCCCCGCGCATATGCGCTTTCTGCTGCGTACGGCGTCGGGGATGTTTTTCATCGACGCCGCCAAAACGCTTGACGAAATCGAAAGCGCCGGCGATTTGCAATCGCTGCTCGTGCCGGTGGAGGACGCCCTTACGCACTTGCCGTACGCGGAGGTGCCCGAGGCCCTGACGAAGCAGTTTCTAAACGGCGCGCCGCTGCCGGTTGCCGCGTTTTCCGCGTTCCGCACTGTGGAACAGGGCGGGCGCGTGCAATTGCGTATCGGCGGCAGGACCGCCGCCGTCGCAAGGCGGCGGGGCGAAATGATCAAACCCGCCATATGGCTGCGCTGACGGAGGAAAGCATGCGGATCTGTACGGACGACAGCATTCAAACGGAAGCTTCGGTGCTCGCGCTGGGGATGTTCGACGGCGTGCACCTCGGGCATCAGGCGCTTTTAAAGCAGGCGCGTGCGCTTGCGGACAAGTATCATGTGCCGCTGGTCGTGATGACCTTCGACCGCCATCCTTTAAGCCTCATCGCGCCCGCGATGGCGCCGCCGATGCTGACTTCGCCCGGGGAGCGCTTGCGCCTGCTCGAAGCATTGGGCGCTGACATCGTCTGCGTCAGCCCGTTCACCGAGGAACTGCGCGATATGGCGCCCGAGGCGTTCGTGAAGCTGCTTCATGACCGCTGGCAGCCCAGGGCCGTGGTGATCGGCTACAACTACAATTTCGGCAGGCACGGCGCGGGCAGACCCGATACCATGCGCGCGCTGAGTAAGGCGTTCGGCTTTGAAACCGTGGTCGTTCCGGAGGTGCGCCTGCATGGCGAGACCGTGAGTTCCACCCGCGTCCGCCAGTTGCTGGCGGCGGGAGACACGGCGGGGGCCGAGGCGTTGCTGGGGCGTTCCATTGCGGGTGAAAAACATCAATAAAGCCCGAAAATGCGGTTTACAAAACCTTAACCCCGTGTTACAATACCAGATGTGCATAAAGCATGTGAACCGTGTGCGCAGACGTTCGACTGCCAACGGCGGACTATGTACGCGGCGATACCCGAAATTCAAGGAGGCAAACATCCCATGGACAAACAAAAGACCATCGAGACCTATGCGCGCCACGAGGGTGACACCGGATCCCCCGAGGTGCAGGTAGCGATACTGACGGAGCGGATCAATCACCTCAACGAACACCTCAAGATCAACAAGAAGGATCACCACTCCAGGCGGGGGCTGCTCCTGATGGTCGGTAAGAGAAGGGGATTGCTCAATTACCTCAAGAAGACCGATATCGAGCGCTACCGCGAACTCATCGCTCGATTGGGACTTAGGAAATAACATTTGCTGTCAAAGGGCCGCGTATTCCGGCGAACGAAGGAAACAGTCCGCCGATACGCGGTCATTTTGTGAATATGCGCCGTCTGTTTCATCGCGGGCAACCCGGTGTAAGCAGGAAGTATCCAAGCCGGCGCTGCCTCAAAAGAGCGTTCCGCTTTTTTGAAACCGATGAGGCTTAGGGCAACGAGGCCCCAAAGCAGGAAGAGGAGAAGGAAATGGAAGCTAAAGAATTTTCAATGGAACTGGCAGGACGGGAACTCAAGATAGAATTCGGCAAGTATGCCCAGCAGGCCGGCGGCAGCGCGTTCGTGCGCTACGGCGATACCGTGGTATTGGTCAACGCGACGATGTCGGCCGCGGCGCGGGAAGGCGTGGATTTCTTCCCCCTGACCGTCGACTTTGAGGAAAAGCAGTACGCGGTCGGCAAGATTCCCGGCGGGTTCATCAAGCGCGAAGGCCGCCCCACCGAAAAGGCAACCCTGACCTGCAGGCTGATGGACCGCCCGCTGCGCCCCCTGTTCCCCAAAGGCATGCGCAACGACGTGCACGTGCTGGCAACCGTGCTGTCCGTGGATAAGGACATCCCCCCGGAGATCCCCGCGATGATCGGTTCGTCCGCAGCGCTGTCCGTCAGCGATATCCCCTGGGGCGGACCGACCGGTTCCGTGGTCGTTGGCAAGGTGGACGGCGAATACGTGATCGATCCGGACGAGGCACAGCGCAGCAAGAGTACCATGCACGTGACCGTGAGCGGTACCAGGGACGCTGTGCTCATGGTGGAAGCGGGCGCCAACGAGGTGACCGAGGAAGACATGCTAGCGGCCATCATGACCGCGCACGAGGAGATCAAAAAGATCGTTTCGTTCATCGAAGGCATCAAGGCCGAGATCGGCAAGGAAAAGAGCGAGGTCACCCTCGTGGTGACCGGCGACGACGTGAAGCAGGCCGTGCGCGAATTCGCCTACGACAAGGCTGTGTGGATGTTTGATACCGGGGAACGTGCCGAGCGCCACGAGCGCGAGGAACAGGTCGGTACCGAGGTGAACGAATATTTCAAGGAACGGTACGAGGATCGTATGGGCGAAGTGAACGACGCCCTGTACTATCTGAATAAAGAAATCATGCGCCGTAAGATATTGGACAACGGCGTACGCCCCGACGGGCGCGGGCTGACCGACGTGCGCCCGATCTGGTGCGAGGTCGGGCCCCTGCCGCGCACCCACGGCAGCGCCGTGTTCACCCGCGGCGAGACCCAGGCGCTGACGGTGACCACGCTGGGTTCCATGAGCGAGGTGCAGATGCTCGACGGGCTCGGCACGGAAGATTCCAAGCGCTATATGCACCATTATAATTTCCCGCCGTATTCCACCGGCGAAGCCGGACGCATGCGCAGCCCGGGCCGCCGCGAGATCGGCCACGGCGCGCTGGCGGAACGCGCGCTGGTGCCTGTAATCCCCGACGAAGAGGTTTTCCCGTACGCGTTGCGGCTTGTAAGCGAGATCATGGGCTCCAACGGTTCTTCGTCCATGGCTTCGGTCTGCGGAAGCACACTGTCGCTGATGGACGCGGGCGTGCCGATCAAGTCACCGGTCGCCGGCGTCGCGATGGGGCTGATCAAGGACGAGGGCAGCGATAAAGTGGCCGTGCTGACCGATATCCAGGGGCTTGAGGATTTCCTCGGGGACATGGATTTCAAGGTCGCGGGCACCGTGAAGGGCATCACCGCCATCCAGATGGATATCAAGATCGCGGGCATCGACCGCGCGATCCTCGAGCGCGCGCTGGCGCAGGCGCGCATCGGACGGCTGCATATACTCCAAAAGATGCTGGAGGTGCTGGACAAGCCGCGCGAGGCGCTTTCCAAGTACGCGCCCAAGATCGTGCGCTTTATGATCAACCCCGAAAAGATCCGCGAGGTCATCGGGCCGGGCGGAAAGATGATCAACAAGATCATTGCCGAGACCGGCGTGAAGATCGATATCGAAGACGACGGACGCGTGTACATCGCCACCCCGGACGCCGACGCAGCCGCGAAGGCCAGAAAGATTATCGAGGGCATCGCCAAGGATGTGGAAGTCGGCGACGTGTACCTGGGCAAGGTCGTGCGCATCATGAATTTCGGCGCGTTCATCGAGCTGACCGGCGGCAAGGACGGGATGCTGCATATCTCCAAGATGGCCGACCACCGCGTGGAAAAGGTCGAG
>JAFGGL010000019.1 GCA_016930575.1 Clostridiales bacterium
TCGTGCAGCGCGTAATCGCCGACGATCTCCTCGGTGCGCTGGGTGATTTCGCCTTCCTTGGCGGGCAGCAGTTCGGGGCTGATGGGCGTATCGAGCACGTCCCGGCACACGTCGCGGACCGCGCCGTCGAAGCTGGTTTCGCTGATATGGCGCACCAGCCGCTTGACCAGGGTTTTGGGGATGGAGCAGTTGACGTTGTACATGCTCATGTGGTCGCCGTTGTAGGTGGCAAAGCCGATGGCCATCTCGCTCATGTCGCCCGTGCCCAGCACGATGCCGCCGACCTTGTTGGCGTAGTCCATCAAAATTTGCGTGCGCTCCCGCGCCTGGCAGTTTTCGTAGGTGGTGTCGTGGGTGTTCTCGTCCTGGCCGATGTCCCTGAAATGCTGCCTCACCGCGGCCTCGATGGGGATTTCCAGCGCGGTCGCCCGCAGCGCGTCCATCAGCTTACGGGCGTTGTTCTTCGTGCGCTCGCCCGTGCCCATGCCCGGCATGGTGACGGCGTATATGCCCTTGCGGTCCAGCTTCAGCTTGTCGAACGCGCTGGCCGCCGTAAGCAGCGCAAGCGTGGAATCAAGCCCCCCGCTCACGCCGATCACCACATGCTTGCAGCCGATGGCGACGAGCCGCGTCATCAGCCCCGTACACTGGATGTTCACGATCTCGGAGAGGTTTTCCTCGCCCTGCCCCTCCGGCGGGATGAAGGGAAGCGGAGTGATCGGGCGCAGAAGTTCCGCCGTATCGGGAAGGCTGACGCAGGCCATCGGCACGACGGTCATGGGGCTGTCCGCGCGCTTCATCTGGTGGAAGCTGCCGTTGCGCTGCCGCTGGTAGCGAAGCCTGCGTATATCGACGTCCGCTACGGCGCAATCGCCGTCCATCAGAAAGCGTTCGCCCTCTTTGAGTACCCGGCCGGATTCGAACACGCCCGTGTAGCCGCAAAACGCCAGGTCGCTGGTCGATTCACCGAAGCCCGAACACGCGTAGGCGTAGCCCGCGTACAGGCGCCCGGACTGCTGCTTCAACAGCTCCCGGCGGTAGGCGTGCTTGGTCACCAGGGCGTTGGACGCGCTGGGGTTGAAGATGATATCCGCGCCCTCCACCGCGTAACGGCCGGACGGCGGCATGGGCGTCCATAAATCCTCGCAGATCTCGACGGCGAAGCTGAAATCGCCCATGTCAAAGAGCAGGTCGGGGGAAACGGGCGGCGACGCCTGCCTGTCCGTATTGTCCGTTTGCTCCGCGCCCACGAACCAGCGCGTTTCGTAAAACTCGTTGCCGTTGGGCAGGTAGGTCTTGGGCACGATGCCCTTCACTTCGCCGTTCTGCAGCACTGCCGCGCAGTTGTAAAGCCGCGAGCGGATGTTCACCGGCAGGCCGACGATCACGGCCATGCCGCGCGTCTGCTTGGCAACATCCAGCATCGCGTCATACGCGCTTTTCTGCACGGTCTCGTGCAGCAGCAAATCCCCCAGCGTATAGCCGGTGATGCAGAGTTCGGGAAACAAGGCCGCCTGCACGCCCTGCGCTTCCAGCGCGGCCATCTTTTTAAGAATTTCCTGTTTGTTTTTCTCCACATCCCCCAGATGCACCCGAAGGCTGACTGCGGCGACGCGGGCAAAATCACCCATCCTGTTTCCTCCGAAATACTTACGGAACCTCGATCAGCATCGTATTCTGCTCGTCCATCCCGACTTTGAGGATCTTTTCCTTTTCAAGCGCTTTGAGCAGGTCGGAAAAGCGTTTGAAGCCCAGGTTGCGCTCGGAGAAGTCCGGGTAGGCTTCCTGGATGTCGGCCTTGAGGATGGAGGGGTTGATGCGGTCAAACCCGTCGTCCTTATACTGCTGCAGCCGTTCGCGGAAGGCCTGCGTCCAGTTGTCCTTGGTCAGTTTTGGCGCGCCGTTCTTCATGGCCTGCTTCAGCGACACCATGACGTTGAAGTTATCCGAGCGGATGGACAGGTTGCCGTATTTCTGCTGCAGCTTGTCCAATAGCTTCCCGAAAGTCGAGCAGCCGAACGCCTTTTCGCTGAAATCAGGGCGCAGACGCAACAGGATGCCCTTGAGTTCGCTTGCGAAAATCTCGCCGCTGCCGGACTGCTCGTCGAGGATTGACTCGATCAGCTTGTTGAGCTCCTGCTCGTCCAGCGGCTCCTTCTCCTCGTTTCCGGCCGCGGTCTTCTTCCGGCCGCCTTGCTTTCGGGAGCGTCCGCGGACGTTTTCAAGGAACTGGAACTCGTTACAGGCGTTGATGAAAATGGAGGAGGCGGCTTCGCTACGGCTAATTCCGAGTACGAACTTGCCCATGCTCTTCAATTTACCGACCAGCGGGGTGTAGTCGCTGTCGCCAGACACGATGCAGAAGCTGTCGATCAGCGGATTGGTGTAGGCGACTTCCAGCGCGTCGATGACGAGCAGGATGTCGGCGTTGTTTTTCTGGCTGATGCCGTGCCTGAGCGACGGCACCACCGTGAAGGTGTTGGATAGCAGCACCTCCTTGAGCCCGGCGTACTGCTCGGTATACCCGTACACCTTGCCCAGCAGCACGTCGCCGCGTATCTTGACCTTTTCCAGTACGTTCAAGAACGTGGGCACCTTCGCGCCGCAGTTTTCCAGGTCTACAAATAATGCAAATTTTGGCAGATAAATCATCCTTTTGTTTTTCAGGCAAACAATGATGAAATCCCTCGTACGCTACCGGCCGTATTTCCACCATCTTGCGTCCGCGGGGCCCTTGACGTAGCGCTGCTACTACTTCGGGCCCCTAAAACGCAACCTGATGAAAATCCGCCTCGGCATCGCACAAGTTCTTTCCTCATTGTTTCCCTTGATGTTCTCAGAGTTTATTCTTGTGATATAAACATTCACAAGTTGGGAGAATTCGTGATACTCATCTGAAGTATGAGCGCAGAGGAGATTGCCGCAGAATTTGTTTGGTGGCAAAGAACGAAGCCGATGTAGTAGCAGCGCTACGTCGAGGCTGAGTGATGCCGCCAGCGGGCAAATTCGGCACAAGATCCCTGCGTGAATGCTTTGGATGAGTATCAAATCCGGAAGGTGAAGCGGTCGCCGCGGATCCACTGGCAACTGATGTGCAGCGGGTGGTCGTGCTGATCGAAAACGACCTGGTCCAGCCGCAGCAGCGCGTCGCCGTCCTTGGTCCCAAGGAGTTTTCCAACCTGTTCTCCGGCGCGGCCCAGGGAAATATCGTGCACGGCGCGGCTGGGGATGAGCCCGTTTTCCGCAAGCAGCGCGTACAGAGAGCCGGACAGGGGCGCGGTTGTAAGGAACTTCAGTGACGCGGGAAAGCGGTTGTACTCGAGCATCACCGGCTTGCCGTCGGACAGGCGCAGTCGGCAGATGGAAAGCACCTGCGCGCCTATTTGCAAGTCCAGCTTCGCGCGGTCTTCCTCGGTCGCCGTTTCCGTCCTGCGTTCGATCAGGCGCGTGTGCGCCGTTTGCCCGATCTGCGCGCAGGCATCCGAAAAGCTGGTGATGTGCGCAAGGTCCCGCTTGATCTTCTCCTGCGCCACAAAGGTGCCCTTGCCCTGGCGGCGCACAAGCAGCCCCTCGCGAACGATCTCCTCCAGCGCTTTGCGCACCGTAACGCGGCTGACGCCGTAGGCCGCGCACAGCGCCTGTTCGCCCGGGATGCGCACCCCGGTGGGATATACGCCTGCGGTGATATCGTTTTTTAGTCTTTGCATCAGCTGCTTGTACAGCGGCCTTTCGCTCGTTTTTTGAAGCGGGCTCGTTTGCACACGGACACCTCCCAGCACCCGTTATCAGTATACCCTATTCACAACTATTCGGCAAATTCACTCCACCAGGGAAATCAGGATATCGGTCTCGAGCATGAAATTTACGACGTCGTCGATCACGCCGATGGGCATTTCCAGCGCGACGGGCAGCAGATACGCGCCGATCGTAAGCCCCCAGCGCTCTTTGTACTCCTCAAGCAGCACGGGATTCAATCCGAAGAAATCCTGACGGTCATACAATTGATCCGGAAACGCGCTTGCATCGCTTGCGTCAAGCGCGGCCGAGACATACACGGACGCCGCGGGCAGTCCGGTTTCGGGATGCAAAAAGTCCACGGTCAGGGAAAGTTCGCAGGGCAGCTCGGCCGACGTGCGGGACCACCTGAACGCGAACGTCTGCGACGCGGGTTCCTCCGTGAGTTCGCTGCCGCCGAACCCGACGGTCACGCGCCCTTCGCCTCCCAGCGCGCCCTCCGTCGGCAGGCCTTCGCCCTCCAGCGACAGCGAAAGAAGCGTGTTTCCCCCTTCCGTTACGGAAACGGAGGCGGAAACGTCCATCGCGTCGCCGGTGTCCGCGCTGCGGCAGCTAAGGCTGATCATGCTTTCTTCGGCGATCGGCAGCTGCGAAGAGATCTCCGTTACAGCCCCGGCAATCGTTTTTTTAAACACAACGGTATCGCCGAGGGCGCAGGTCATGCCGCCCGCCGTTTCCGTAACCGCCATGCCCCGTGCCTGCGGATCGAGCATGTAAAGCATCAACTCGGTTTGCTTTAGCCCCTCTACCACAGTTTCGGAGATGTACAGCTCGGCCAGCAGCGCGTCCATATACCGTTTGACGCGCTGCAGCGAGGTATCGCCGGTCGTCACGGCGTTGAGTTCCCCGCACAGCGTCAGCAAACGCTCAAACGTGATGACGTAGGAGAGCGTTTCGGGATTTTCGCCCCCCGCCGCTTCCATCGCCGCGGCATGCGCCTCGTCCATCATTTCCTTCACCGGCGCATAGAAGCTGTCGGCCAGGTAGACCGTGGCGTTGGGGTAGGTCAAAACGGCGATGTAATTCGTGGGCAATCCCAGGTAATAGAAGGGCTTGAGCATGAACTCCAGATAGTTGTGCGCCTGGAACAGAACGGAATCGCCGCACAGCGCCGGGCTGACGAGATAGCGGTAGCTGCCTTTCCCGTCGTAGGTGAAGGGTACGGTCACCTCGCCGTTCACGCAGATCGCGGCCTCCATATACAGGCGGCTGTCTGGCTGAAAGAACCTGGTTCCGTCCAGGCTTCCCGAAAGGGTCAGCTTACTCAGAAACGCTTCCCAGTCCCTCGGGTGCGCGTCGACCGGCGGAAATCCGTCGGCGTGCAGCCCCAGCCCGAGCGTGAAATCCGCGTGGATCACAGGCTCGCCGTCCGCCGCGCTTTCCGCCATGGCGGCGCAGGGGAGCGCCAGGCACAGAAACAATAAAAAGATACGCCGGACTAAGGTTTTCATTGCATTCCCTCCCGGAAACCTGTTACAGATGATTATACCACATCAAATAGCCCCGCGCCGCGATCATTGCGTTCACGGCGGGCAAATCTTCCGTATCGGCGGGCGTTTTACCCGTTCTTCAAACGGCTTTGGATACGGGCGCGCTGCTCGTGGCTAAGTTCGCGTTTGCGCATGCGCAGGCTTTCGGGCGTGACCTCCAGAAGCTCGTCGTCGTCGATGAACTCCAGGCACTCCTCCAGCGACATCGGGTGCACGGCGACAAGCCGCAGGCTGTCCTCGCTTGCGGCGGCATTGCGGATATTGCTGACGTGCTTTTGCTTGCAGACGTTGACCACCAGCTCCCCGGGCCGCGCATTCTGCCCGCAGATCATGCCCTTGTAGACCCTGGTCTGCGGCGTGATGAACAGCGTGCCGCGCTCCTGCGCCGAGAACAGCCCGTAACCGGTGGCCTCGCCCGTTTCAAAACAGACCATCGCGCCCATGGATCGGTGCGGGATATCGCCTTTTTGGGGCTCGTAGCCTTCAAACACCGAGGACATGACGCCCTCGCCGCGCGTGTCGGTCATAAACTCGCTGCGGTAGCCGAACAGCCCGCGCGACGGCACCAGGAACTCAAGCCTCACGCGGCTTACGCCGTGCATGCCCGCCATCACGCCGCGGCGGCGGCCGAGTTTCTCGATCACCGCGCCGGCGTAGGCCTGGGGAACGTCGGCCACCATGCGTTCGACGGGCTCGCAAGTCCGGCCGCCGATCTCCTTATAGATGACCTGCGGCTTGGATACCTGGAACTCGTAGCCCTGCCGCCGCATGGTCTCAATCAGGATGGACAGGTGCAGCTCGCCGCGCCCGCGCACCTCGAAGGCGTCCGGGCTTCCGGTATCGTTTACGCGGAGGCTGACGTCGGTCTGCAGTTCCCTGTACAGCCGCGCGCGCAGCTGGCGGCTGGTGACAAACCTGCCCTCGCGCCCCGCAAAGGGGCTGTTGTTCACCGCAAAAGTCATGGTGACGGTCGGCTCGGTGATGGAAACAAACGGCAGCGCTTCCACGGCCTCCGCGTCGCACACCGTGTCCCCCACGGACAGGTCCTCAAGCCCCGACAGCGCCACGATGTCGCCCATGGACACGCTTTCGGCTGGCAGGCGCTTGAGGCCGTCGAAGGTGAACAGGCTGGTCAATCGCAGCGGCTGGCTGCTTTCGCCCGTATCGTAGTTGGTCTTGATCACGGTATCACCCGCCGACAGCGTACCCCGGCTTACGCGCCCGATGCCGATGCGGCCGACGTAGTCGTTGTAGTCGATGGTGGAGATCAGCACCTGCGCGGGGCCGTTCGTCTCGCCCTCCGGCGCGGGGATGTGCCCGGCGATGGTCTCAAACAGCACAGTGAGATCTTTTCCCGGATCATCGGGAGTAAGCGACGCGGTGCCGGCGCGCGCCGAGGCGTAGACGATGGGACGGTCCAGCGCGGTCTCGTCCGCGCCAAGATCGATGAACAGGTCGAGGATCTCGTCCACCACCTCGCCGCAGCGGGCGTCGGCGCGGTCGATCTTGTTGACGACGACGATGACGGGGAGTTTCAGCGCTAAAGCCTTCCGCAGCACGAAGCGCGTCTGCGGCATGGGGCCCTCGAAGCTGTCCACAAGCAGCAGCACGCCGTCCACCATCTTTAAAACACGCTCCACCTCGCCGCCGAAATCGGCGTGGCCGGGCGTATCCACGATGTTGATCTTGATATTTTTATAATGCACCGCGGTATTTTTGGCTAGTATCGTGATGCCGCGTTCGCGTTCCAGCGCGCCCGAATCCATCACCCGGTCGATGACCTGCTGGTTTTCGCGGTAGGCGCCGCCCTGCTTGAGCATCTCGTCCACCAGCGTGGTCTTGCCGTGATCGACGTGTGCGATGATGGCGATGTTGCGGATATCTTCTCTGATCATAGTTTCCTTAATACGTTACGCGCGAAGCGGTCTCCGCCAGCTCCAGACCGGGATTGTTTTCAAGCGCCAGGCGGATGGACCAGTCATTCTCGAACAGGAGCACGGGGCGCCCATCGCCATCGAGGGCGCGGCCGGAGGTGGATGTGAGTTTCAGTTTGTCGACCGGCTTGGGTGTATCACTTACCCAACGCACGAAGCGGAAGGATAGCGTATCCTTGAGCATAGTCACATTGTACTCGGATTTCAGGCGGTGCTCCAGCACGTCGAACTGCAGTTGCCCCACCACGCCGACCAGCAGCTCCTCAAAGCCCGTCTCGCTGCGGGTGAACAGCTGGATTGCGCCTTCCTCGGCGAGCTGGGTAAGGCCTTTTAAAAACTGCTTGCGCTTCATGCTGTCCTCGGGGCGCACGCGGGCGAAGTGCTCGGGCGCGAAGATGGGGATGGACGAGAACCTGAGTTTCGGTCCGTCGGAGAGCGTATCGCCCAGGTGGAAGACGCCCGGGTCGAACAGCCCGATGATGTCGCCCGCGTAGGCGGCCTCAACGGCCTCGCGCTCGTTAGCCATGAACTGCTGGGGCTGCTTGAGTTGTACCTGCTTATTTTCGCCCGACAGCCACACGTTCATGTCCTTTCGGAACTCGCCCGAGACCACGCGGATGAACGCGAGCCGGTCGCGGTGCGCGGGATTCATGTTGGCCTGGATCTTGAAGACGAAGCCCGAAAAGAAGTCGCTCTCGGGCGCGACCGTGCCCTGGTCGCTTTCCCGCGCCAGCGGCCCGGGCGTGATCGAAAGAAACGCCTCCAGGAACGGCTCCACGCCGAAGTTGGTGATCGCCGAGCCGAAAAACATCGGCGTCAGGCTGCCGGACAGTACTTGCTCCAGATCGAACGAATCACCCGCGACGTCCAGCAATTCCGTTTCCTCGCGCAGGCGCTTGATATAGTGTCTGTCCAGCTTCGCCTCGGCCTCGTCCAATGTCACGCGGTGTTTCTCGGCGATCTTCGCGCCGTGGCTGCCGCCGGAGTACAGGTCGATTTTCCCGGAATCCCGGATATACACGCCCTGGAAATCGCCGTCTACGCCGATGGGCCAGTTCATCGGCGCCGAGCGCATGCCCAGAACAGTTTCGATCTCCTCCATCAGGGCGAACGGGTCCTTGGCGGCGCGGTCCATTTTGTTCACGAAGGTGAAGACCGGGATGCCGCGCATCTTGCAGACCTTGAACAGCTTGATGGTCTGCGCCTCCACGCCTTTGGCAGCGTCGATGAGCATCACGGCGGCGTCCGCCGCGACGAGCACGCGGTAGGTGTCCTCGGAGAAATCCTGATGCCCCGGCGTGTCCAATATGTTGATATGATAGCCGCGGAACGAAAACTGCATCGCGGACGTCGTCACCGAGATGCCGCGCTGCTTTTCGATCTCCATCCAGTCGCTGGTGGCGTGGCGCTCGGCCTTGCGCGCCTTCACGCTGCCCGCCTGGCGGATGGCGCCGCCGTAGAGCAAAAGCTTCTCCGTCAGCGTGGTCTTACCCGCGTCGGGGTGCGAAATGATGGCGAAGGTCCTTCGCTTGTCGATCTTTTCTTGATGGGCCCTTGTGGTTGCTGGTTGCGTCATTCGGGATTGCCTCCGCTTTGATAACCATCATCGGCTGACGAAAGGAAAGCCCGCTGTAGCGGGCATAATTAGGTCTTGGTACCGCCTGTGGTAAGCGCATGCCCGGCGAGCATGCACCCAATGGAGTATTATGCCAGAAAACGCCTGTAATGTCAATGATTCCAACGCGGTCAGCGCTTGCCTAATTCTTCTTCCACCAGCCTGGCGCAGAACTCCACGTACTTGCCGCAGGGGCGTTCCTCGTAGTATTTTTCGTCGCGAACGGCAGGCGAGGGTTTAGCCTCAATCTCGTTGATCTCCAGCAGTTTCCCGCAGTTGACCGTGGTGAACTCCTTGGTAAACGCTTCAGCCATACTCTGCACCGCGGCGTACAACTGTTCCTTTTTTTCCTGCTCACCGGGCTGGAAGCCGCCCCGCAGCGCGCCGATCGCCATCGCCGCGCCGTTCACCGCACCGCAGATCTCGCGCAATCCTCCCACGCCGCCGCCCAGCGCCGCCGTAACTTTAAGCGCCGTCGCCTCGTCAAGCCCCATCTCCTCGTAAAAGGACGCGAACACCGACTGCGCGCAGTTGTATCCGCCGTAAAAATAACCGTGCGCCGTTTGCTGCTTTTCCGTCAAACCGATCACCCCTTTGTTTGTGTACCGCAACGATTATCGCACAAAGCGGGCAAGCGGGCAAGCGTTTGGTATCGTATTTATCACATCAAAATATTTTAAAAAACGCTTGACAGGCGTTCTTTCTTGTGTTATTGTCCTATTGTGTTATTCACTTAATACAATAACACGTTATCGGGAGGTGACAGCATGGCATGGCAGTTTGACCCGGACAGGCCCATTTACAAGCAGCTCAGGGAGCGCATCCTGCTGAAAATCGTATCGGGGGCGTACGGCGCGGGAGCGCAGCTGCCCACGGTAAGGGACCTGGCGGAGGAAGCCGCCGTAAACCCCAACACCCTGCAAAAAGCGCTGTCGGAGCTGGAACGCGACGGGCTGGTGCACGCGCAGCGGACAAGCGGCCGCTTCGTGACCGGGGACAAAGCGTTGATCAAGCAGGCCAAAAACGATTTGGCTAAAGAGCAGATCGACCTATTTCTCAAAAAGATGGCGGCCATCGGCTACAACCGGCAAGACGCCGTAGTATTAATCCAAACAATAGAGGAGGCAAAGCCAAAATGACGATATTGAATTCTACCGGCCTGACGAAAGTGTTCGGCCAGACGATCGCGCTCAACAAGGTGGATCTTGCCATCGAAGCGGGCCGCGTGATCGGGCTGCTCGGCCCCAACGGCAGCGGGAAAACCACCTTCCTGAAGCTGTGCAACGGGCTGCTGACGCCCACGGGCGGCAGCGTGAAGATCGCGGATATGTCGCCGGGCGTCCAAACCAAGGCCATCGTGTCGTTCCTGCCGGAGGACAACTACTTCAGCGACTGGATGAAGGTAAGGGATATGGTTTCCTTCTTCGCCGACTTCTACGCGGACTTCGACGCCGCGAAGGCCGCAGAGATGCTCAAGGCGCTGAATATCGAGCCTTCGGCGCATATCAAATCGCTGTCCAAAGGCACGAAGGAAAAGGTGCAGCTGATATTGGTGATGGCCCGCAAGGCCAGGCTTTACCTGCTGGACGAACCTATCGGCGGCGTGGACCCCGCGGTGCGCGACTACATCCTGCGCACGATCATCTCTAACTACAACCCCGAAGCGTCCGTGATCATTTCCACGCACCTGATCGCAGACGTCGAGCAGGTGCTCGACGAGGTCATCTTCCTGAAGGAAGGCGAGATCGCGCTGCACGAGGACGTGGATAAAATCCGCGAGGAAAAGGGCACGTCCGTGGACCAGCTGTTCAGGGAGGTATTCAAATGCTAGGGAAACTGATGAAATACGAGTTCAAGGCGACGGCGCGCGTTTTCCTGCCGTTGTACGCGGCGCTGCTTGTGATGGCCGCCGTAACCAAGCTGATGTTTTCTCTGCAGTGGGAAACACCGCAGATCATCAGCCTGGTGCTGTCCATCATTTTGATGGTTGCGGCGTTCGTGATCACGCTGATCCTCACCATCCAGCGCTTTTACAAGAACTTCCTGACCACGGAAGGCTACCTGATGTTCACGCTGCCGGTCACCACGGACAAGCTGATGTCAGGCAAGCTGCTAGTGGCGATGATCTGGAACGTCGTATGCGCGGGCGTCGTATACCTGGCGCTGTCGATCATGGCGTTTTCGGGCGCGGAATGGAGCGCTATGATAGAAGCCATCCGCTCTATCGGCCTGCCACCCGCCGACCTGACGTTCTTCACCATCGAGTTCGTCGCGCTGATACTCCTGTCGCTGGCGTCAAGCATCCTGACGATCTACGCCAGCATGGCGCTGAGCATGGTGTCGAACAAACACCGCGTGGCGCTCTCGTTCGCCTTCTATATCGGGCTGACCACCGTCATGCAGATCCTCACGACCGTCATCTTCCTGATATTCCTCATCCCAAACACGCATATGACCTATGTCTACAACGAGGTGACCGCCGTTTCCGCGCAGGAGTTCTTCACGGCCGACGTGATCGCGACCATCCACAACTGGGCCGGCGTCACGCTGTTCATCACGCTCGGATTCGGCGCGGCGATGTACTTCCTGACAAGGTTCATGCTCAAAAGCAAACTCAATCTTCAGTAACAACCGTCAAATACCGATACCTCCTTATCGGTGCGGGCGCGGCTTACAGCCGCCGCCCGCTTTCCTATGCCGCCTTTTCCGCCCGAGCGGCGAAGCCCGGGATTTTGTAACACAATCTATGTATTCTGGGTATGCACTCCGCCCCGTTGTGCGGTATAATGAACACAGCAACCGCCGGGGGTGGAAGAATGGGACGGAAAAAGAACAGCTACATTTTTATGGAACAAAAGCCGAAGCGCCGCGCTCCGGGCTGTTTGATATTGCTCCTTGCCGTCGTCTTCGCCATCGTCGCGCTTTCCATTATCTCCAACAGCCTGCTGAACCAGCGTATCCATCTCAATACCGAGAAGGTACGGATCATGGGCATGGATTCGGGCAACGAAAACGTGACCATCCTGCATATCTCAGACCTTCACGGCGGCGATATCGGCTTTAAAACGGAGCAGTGGGAAGAGCTTTTATACGGCAAGGGCTTCACCGCCGTGGTGATGTCGGGCGATATGGTGGGCGCGGGCGGCGATTACGCGCCGCTGGTCTCGCTGATCCGGACGCTCAAACAGATCAAGGACGGCGTGCCGATCTATTTCATCGCGGGCGACGAAGACCCCGTCGCCGTCAACTCCGCCCTGCACGGCAGCCCCGAGCCGCTGGCCGAATGGGTGCGCGCCGCGCAGGCCGAGGGCGCGGTCTATCTGGACCGCGCCGTCGGCCAGCAGGTGGGCAAAAAAACCGTTTGGTTCGTCCCCGAAAACCTCTATTCCATCGGCCTGACCGACGACGCCGGCATCAAAGGCATGGTGAGCACGCTCACAAGGCAGAAGGCGGATATGGAGGCGAGCGGCAAACAGTACGAGGCCGAGGGCGGCGCAAGCTACCGGGCGCTAAGTTACCGGCTGGAGGCGTTTGAGGAAAGCGCCGAAGCCATCGCGCAAATGAAGGCCGGCGACCTGCAGATCGCCGTGATTCATGTGCCGCTGCAGGCGGATTATGTACGCCAGATGACCGAGTGGGCGGACACGGACGAGCTGTTCTCTTACCGCAATCTGTCGCTGGTGCTCTCCGGGCATTACTGCGGCGGGCAGTGGCGGCTGTTCGGGCTCGGCCCCGTGTACGTGCCGGAGAGGGGCTGGTTCCCCGGCGACGATGGCATCGTGGGCATGATGCGCATCAACAACATCTCCCAGTACATCTCCGGCGGGCTTGCCGCATCCGGCGTCAACCCCATGCCCATGCGCCTGTTCAACGTGCCAAGCGTCACGCTTTTGAGTTTCACGGCGAAGCTGGAGTAGACCCTCCGCCACTTTCCTTTCAACCCGCTCCCCGTGAGCGAAGGAGGCCAAACATGAGGACTATAGAATTGGGAAAATCCGGTCTGCAGGTGCCGACCATCGCGGTAGGCTGCATGCGCATCGACGGTCTGACCGCCGCCGAGGCGGAGACCTTCGTGCATACCGCGGTGGACATCGGCGCGGTATTCTTCGACCATGCGGATATCTACGGCGATGGCAACTGTGAGAGCATCTTCGCCGACGCTGTCCATATGACGCCCGCCGTGCGGGAAACCATCCTGCTGCAGTCCAAGTGCGGCATCCGCGACGACGCCTTTGATTTTTCCAAAGAGCACATCCTTTCTTCGGTGGACGGCAGCCTGCGGCGGCTGAAGACCGACTACCTGGACGTGCTGCTGCTGCACCGCCCGGACGCGCTGGTGGAGCCCGAGGAGGTCGCCGGGGCGTTTGACCAATTGCAATCATCCGGCAAGGTGCGGCACTTCGGCGTATCCAACCAGAGCCCGGACCAGATCAGGCTTTTGCAGAAATACGTCAAACAGCCGCTGGCGGCAAACCAGCTGCAGCTGAGCATCACCAACGCGACGATGATCACCCGCGGCTTGCATGTGAACATGCTGGACGACACGGCCGTGGACCGCGACGGCGGGATATTGAATTTCTGCCGCCTCAACGATATCACCGTCCAGCCCTGGTCGCCGTTCCAGTTCGGCTTCTTCGAGGGCGTGTTCCTGGGCAGCGACAAATACCCCGAGCTCAACGCCGCGATAGACAAACTCGCGGCGAAATACGGCGTCAGCAATACGACCATCGTGATGGCATGGCTGCTGCGCCATCCGGCGAAGATGCAACCCGTGACCGGCACCATGAACATCGGGCGTTTAAAGGACTGCGTGAAAGCCGCGGACATCCGCCTGACCCGCGAGGAGTGGTACGCGCTGCTGCTGGCGGCGGGCAATATCCTGCCGTGACGGTTACGCGGCGGACGGGCAGGACGACAAAGGACAAACGCGCATGATCTATATCCAAACCATCGAGTTCCCCGACGCGGAACGGGAAACGAGCTTCATCTGCGGCGTAAAGCGGACCTGCTACGATTCGTTTTACCCGTTCAAGGTGCTGTCCGCGCGCGGATTCGAGCGCATTGATTTCGAGCCAATCACCATCCTGTGCGGCGGCAACGGCTCGGGCAAGACCACGGCGCTCAACGTCATCGCCGAACGGGCGGGCGTGCGGCGGGAGACCATCTGCAACCGCAGCGCATTCTTTCAGGATTACGTGGATATGTGCATTCTTAAATTGAAGGCGCCGGTGCCCGGGCGTTCCGGCATCGTCACCAGCGACGACGTGTTCGACTATATGCTCAACGTCCGTATGCTGAACGAGGGCATCGACCGGAAGCGGGAGGATATTTTCGAGGATTACCTGGACGCCAAATACTCGAAATTCCAGTTGAAATCCATAGCCGATTACGACGAGCTGAAAAAGGTGAACGCATCGCGGCGCAAGACGCAGTCCAAATTCGTGCGGGACGAATTGATGGACAACGTCCGCACGTATTCCAACGGCGAAAGCGCATACAGGTACTTCGTGGAGAAGATCGAGGAGGACGGCCTGTACCTGCTGGACGAGCCGGAAAACAGCCTGTCGCCCGCACGGCAGCTGGAGCTCAAGCGCTACATTGAGGATTCCGCCCGGTTTTTCAACTGCCAGTTCATCCTGTCCACGCATTCGCCGTTCCTTTTGTCCATGCACGGCGCGAAAATATACGACATGGACGCCGATCCCGTGGACATCAAGCGCTGGACGGAGCTTTTAAACGTGCGCAGCTACTATGAGTTTTTCAAGGATAATGAAAGCGCGTTCTGACCGCTAGAAAAACAGCGATACCGCGCAGTATACCAGTAGCAGTGACAGGATGGCGTTCACTGTTTTTCTGTATTTGGAGAACAGCAGCTTGAACAGGCTCCCGAACGCCGCCCAGCTGAGCAGCGAGGCAAATCCGAGCGTAGGCAGCAGAAACCCGAACCCGAGCACCGCCAGATACTGTCCGTGATAATGCGGAAGGATGTAGGTTTCCATCGACACGAGCCCGTAGATGATTACTTTTGGATTGACGAATTGTATCAGAAAGCCCGTCATAAACCCGCTGCTTGCGGGTTTCGTCTCCTCGACGGCGCCGGATTTCCAGGTTTTCCAGGCCAGATATAGAAGATAGGCCGCCCCGACGAACAGCATCGGCGTTTTAACCGAAGGCAGTACCGCGTGCAGCGCGGCGCTTAAAAGCGCGCAAAGCTGGATCACGATCGAAAACCCCGTCCAGGCGCCCAGGCAAAACGGCAGCGTGCGCTTCACGCCGTATTGCGTGGCGATGGACAGCGACATGATGTTGTTCGGCCCGGGCGTGAACGTCGTGATCAGGGCATAGGGCAGAAAACTCAGCCAGTTCAAACGTCAGACCTCCGATACTGCCGGATAGCAAAAGATAATCAAACAACATCATACCAGACGACGGCGTCGTTTGGCGAATCGTTTATATTATTCTGCAACGATCTTCACAAGAAACCGGCAGCGGTCGTTACCGCCCAATATACTTTCTTCCAGACTACATTCAACGCCGCCTTCCCCGAGGACGGCCTCCCAGTTGTACTGAAGGCTTTTCAAAGAACACAGGCACAGCTTCGGGTTTGTCACATACCCGTTGCGCACCAGGTCGCAGGCGCAACGGGTGTAGACGACCTCGACGGTATCCGCGCCGGTGCGCCGCATCGCCATTTCGCCGAACTTGCCGTTGAGCCTTTCGATGAACGCGTCCAGCGTATCCGATGCGCCGTATGCCTCTATATAAATCTGCTTCGTATACGAATCGGAACACGCCTGCCCGCAATGCGTCATCAGCGTGTCCAGACTCCGTTCGTCCAGTTTTTCAAGCGATCTATCAAATCCCCGGAACCAGTGCGATAAAAACGGGGCGCTCATGCTTTGCTTGCCGGCTTGAGCACGCTCTTGCGCTTGAACTTCTTTTCCTCGTACAGGTAGCGGTCCGCGTCGCTGACGATCTTGGAGATCTCCAGCCCCTGATTGCAGGTGAAGTGCGCGATGCCCACCGACGCCTCGACGTAATACGGAAGCCCGGATTTGTCGTTGTAATCGGCGAGCGCCTGTTTCAGCCTCGTTCTGAATATCTTATCATACTCCGGCGTGTCGATTAAAAACATGCCGATGAATTCGTCCCCGCCGATGCGCGCCACCAAATCATTGTTGCGGACGGTCTGCTTCAGTACATCGCTGACGCCGGTCAGCGCCACGTCGCCCTGCGAATGGCCGAAGGTATCGTTGATCTCCTTGAGATGGTCCAGATCCATAAACACGCAGATGGCGTGCTTGCCGACGTTTTCGCGGTTTAGCCGTATCGCGCGCTCGATGAAGCCGCGGCGGTTCAAAATAGCGCATTGCGAATCATATTCGGAGAGGAAGTTAAGTATCTCGTTTCGCTCACGGATGTTTTCCAGCTCGTTGCCGACGATCTTCTCCTTCTGCTTGAGCTCCAGGAAGTTGATGAGTATCCCGAGCTGCAACCCGATGATATGCATCAGGGAACTCTTGTCGACGTCGACCTCGCACATGAAAATGCCGTATTGCACGTCGCCGGAGAAGATCGAAAAGCACATCAGATGCGTGGAGTTGTCGAGTCCCGGAAGGTCGCGCATGGTATGCTCCGTATTGATCGCGGGCATCTGCGACAGCGGATACGCCTGCATACGATTGCCGGAGCAGTAGGCCGCCAGGCGCAGTATCTCCGGCATATCCAGGTCCCCGGTGTCGTGCAGACGGCGCGGTTCCGGCAGCAGGCAGATGTAGATGCTGTTGAGCTGTATGCCTTGCAGCCTCTCCACCACGCTTTGGAACACGCCTTCATCTTCGATGTCTTGGCCGACAAGATCGCGGATCAATTCGGGGATGAACCAGGATTGCGCACGGAATTCATCCAGGTTCTGTTCGGAAATCCGCGATTTGAAGGCATACAGGTACCCTTGCGTGAACGACAGTACGTCATATACTTTTCTGATACGAGGATGAACAAGGCATTCGTAGGGCATCTGGAGAACGTAATCGCTGATCCTCTTTGCGAGAATCGTGATCTCTCCCTTATTGCCTTCGCAATACGCCTGCAGCCAGTCGGCATACGCGGTTCTGTTGTATAGCGCTTCAGGATCTTTGATGCATATCTCAAGCAATTGATCCGTTAGCCGCTTGATCAGCGCTTCGGTATGCTTTTTGCCGTTGTGCGGGAACGTTTTGAGAAGATCCCGGGCAATGTGCCCGACGGTTGCCTCAATATCCCCGGATTCATCCTTCAGGCACGCTTCAAACAGTTCACGCACTGTGTCCGGATTGCAGCCGCAGGAACGCCGGATGTGGAACCGGGTTTTCAGCTGCGAACTGGCGACATGCTCCCCGTTGAGCAGGGCGATCACCTTCTGCACGGCCATCTCGCCCATCTGGTAGGTGTTCTGCGAGATCGTCGTCAGCGGCGGCATCAGGAACCGGCCCGTGGAGAAATTGTCGAATCCCGTGATCGCGATATCCTCCCCGACCTTCAGCCCGCGCCTGGCGCATTCCCGGTATCCGCCCTTGGCCATTTCGTCGTTGCAGCAGGCGATGGCCTGGAGCCCCGGATTATTATCGATCAGCCAGCCCACTTTACCGTCGGAATACTCCGAATAGTCGCCGTAGACGATCATCGTATCGGTCACGGGCAGCTTGTGCTTTCCCATCGTCTTTTTGTAGGCGATCAGGCGTTCCTTGGTATCGGGATGCTCTTTCAGGCCGCCGACGAAACCGATCTTCTCGTATCCGTGTACCGTGATCAAATGCTCGATGCACTGGCAGAAGCTGGAGTAATTATCAACCGTAATGCAGGAAGTCAGCTTCGCAGGGGTATCGACGTTCTCCTGCAGAATGACGTAGGGGCTTCCCTCAAAACGTTTGAGGAATTCCTGGTATGTGTTCTCGCTTTCAAATCCGGACAGCGCCCCGCAGGAGAAAACATAAGCGTCCGCGCCGGAGAGGCTAGCAAAATCATAAACGCTGTTATAGTGATAACGATTGGTCTCCTGCGCGCGGTCCAGTTCAAAATGGCCTGCATGCCGCGGCATGCCCATCATCAGCAGAAGCTGTACGCCTTCCTCGTTCGCGGAATCCAAGTAGCCTTTCATCAGCTCCGCGGAGAAATCGTGGCTGACGTCGCCGATCATGACACAAATCATCTGCTGTTTTACATTCATCGCTTTTGCCACAGTTGCATCCTCTCTTCACGTTCATTATTTTTAATCGCGCTGAAATCCGCATCCGTTGGACCGTGCGGTTTCATTGCCGGCGCGTGCCGGGGAGGCGGAAATTCAATGGATATCTTAAAAGCGTCCTGTCCGCCCCGGTTCCCGTACTGTACCGCAACGCATCCCGTTGACTGTAAGCCTCGATTGCTTTATTGATATCCAAGTACGTTAAGAGCAATCGTTATGAATATACCGATCATAATACGCTTGTTTACATAGGCGAAGTCGATCTTAATGCAAAGTTACGTGGAGTGTCTTCTTGTTATAGTCTGCGTGTCGGTATTATAGCACAAACCGTAAATCATGAATAGCGGATATTCCTTTCATGCATAAAGGCAATGCACGTACAAGCCGTTCGGCGCTATATGACAAACCATCCGTATCCAAACCGGAAGCCGCGTTTCCCGGGCCGGATGATTCCGGTTTTATTCTCCGAACACCTCCTCGCAGAATATCTTCGTGACCTGAGGATCAAACTGCGTGCCGGCGCAGCGCTTGATTTCTTCTATCGCCTCTTCATGGCTAACGGCTTTTTGATATACGCGGTCCTGAGTCATGGCATCGTACGCGTCAACGACCGACAGTATCCGCGACAGCAGCGGGATTTCGCTGCCTTTCAGCCCCTGTGGATACCCGCTGCCGTCCCATCGTTCATGATGGCAGAGTATATAGTTGGCGATCGGCGCAAGGCTTGAGGCAGACATAGCGATCCTCTCGCCGATCTCCGGGTGTTTCTTCATCTCGGCCCATTCCTCTTCGTTGAGTTTTCCCGGTTTGTTCAATACTTGCTCGCTGATGCCGACTTTGCCGATATCGTGCAGTTCCGCGAGCAGCTCCATATTATTCAAATCCCCCTCGGACAGCCCCATGGACGTCCCGACTTTTCTGGCCATCTCGGCCATTCTCTCCTCATGCGCTTCCGTCTCGTGGCTTTTTTCCATCATCGTGGCTTTGATCGTTGCGAGGATGGAAGAATGCGAACTTTTCTGTTCCAGCAGCTTGCGCTGGAATAAATAATTATCCGCCTGCTTATTGGCTTCCACCCAATCATCGTCGATCGTTTCCTTGGTCCCCGCGCCCAACGCCAGGCTGATGTGCAGCGAAGCATTGGAAATCTGCGCGTTATACTCGCCGCAGGCTTCCTGGATGTTGTAAAGGATCTCCATGGCTTTTCTGAAGTCCGTCCTGGGAAGCAGGAACGAAAAATCATCGCCTCCCGTTCTGGCAAGGATATCCCCTTCCCGGCAAAATCCGCGCAGGAACTCAGCCGTCTGGACGATTACCCTGTCGCCCTCGTCGAATCCAAACGAATCGTTGATCAGCTTCAAGCCGTTGATGTCCGCCAGAATTATTGACAGAGGCATTTGTTCGGGTACATTCAGCTGTTCGGCTTCCCTGGCGAAATACCGTCGGTTCACCAATCCTGTCATCGCATCGTGGGTATTGGCGTAGATCAGCTTTTCCGTCGCTGTTTTCTGTTCCGTAATATCACTGACAAAGCAGAGGAAGCGGTCTTCGGACAGCTTGACGGCACGAACATTGACCCATCGGGCCGAACCGTCTTTATGCTTGATTTGCAAATCCCCGTTTACAGCGCCTTGGTCTGCCAACTCTTTTAGTAGCTGTAACACCTTATCCAGAGAACCAGCCGCGATGAAATCTGTCAATTCCATTTTCTGTAGTTCTTCTCCGGTATATCCGGATACCTTTCCGGTCGCTGCGTTCGTTTCAATAACCTGCCCTTTATCATTAATGATAAGAATACCGGTAGGCGCGTTTTCAATGTAACTCGCGTACCTCTTTTCACTCTCGTGCAACGCCTGTTCCGCCAAAATGCGTTCCGTTACATCGATGCCGATATAACCGAACAGCTTTTCGCTGTTATCGGCGACCGGTATAGCAAAGAACCGGCTTTCAAAAAACCGTTCCCCGTTCGGTAATTCCAAAGGCTGCAGCCCCTCAAAGATATTTTCGTCAGTCTGCTTCTGGGAAACAGTTTCCAAAACCTTGTCCGCTATATCTTTGGGCAGGAACTGCGACACATCTTTGTTGCGCAGTTCTTCTTTGGAGGTGGACAGCATTTTGTATACATAGCTTGACGCTTCAATGCATCTGCCTTTGCTGTCGAAAATAATGATCGGTATCAGGCTGTTTTCCAGCAGACCCTGCAGCCTGAGCAAGTTCTCCTTCGCTTCCTTTTCGGCCCGTACGAGCTGTGTAATATCGGTGAACGTGCAGGCGAACTGCATCGGCTTCGGCCTGTACGCGCTGATGGCATAGTGTTTCCCCAGCCCGGAAGAAAAATTCTCAAACTTCACAGGCTCGCCCGTCAGGGCGACCTTTGCGTACGTTTCGATCCAAAAAGGTTCTATATCCGGGATGACATCCCGAACCGATTTTCCGATGATATCGTCTGCTTTCAACCCGGTCATGGCCTCAAAGGCCGGATTCGCAGCCAGGAAGCGGTAGTCGACCGGTTTCCCCTGCTCGTCGCAGATGATTTCATGCACGGCGAAAGCGTCCATCATTCTGTTGAAAAGAGTCCTGTAATCATGCCGGGCTTTCCGCTCGGCCGTGATATCTTCGAACAGCGCATATGCCTGATACGGCTTTTTTTCACCGGGCCGGAATAACGGCGTGGCGTAGACGGACAGCCATACGCGCTCGCTGATCTGCGGCTGGAACACGCCCATAACGAACGGCCCGAACGGTTTGCCGGTACGCAGCGCGACCATGTTTGGATGATCATTCCCCGACATCTCCGTTCCATCCTCCCGGATCGCCTGCCAGTGCGGGTCCATGGACGTCTTCCCCCGCATCTGATCAAGGGTCATCCCCAGTACGCGCTCCGCAGCCGGGTTCGCGGAAATGATCTCGCCGTCCGCCGACTGGTACACGACGCCCTGAGCCATCGTCTCAAACAGCCGCCTGTAGTTTTCCTCGCTTACGCGCAGCTGGTCCTGCGCCGCTTTCTGAAGCGTAATATCCTTCAGAATACAATGCGACTGTATAATCTCGTTGTTATTTCCGTAGCGGATCTTGCCTTCATGGCTGATATACAACGGCTTGCCTGCTTTGGTGAGGATTTCCAATTCGCATTGGCAGTAGCCCTGCTTCTTGAATTCGGAGAATTTCTGGTCGTAGAATTCCAGGAACTCCGGGGAAAGGAAGTCGCTGAATTTCCTGCCGATCACCTCGTCGCGGGTATATTCCATCATGTCCAGCCACTGCCGGTTGACGGTGAGAATCCTGCCGTCTTCGTCCAGGGACTGGTATCCCAGCGGAGCTTGTTCAAACAACACGCGGAACCGTTCTTCGGATTGTTCCAACTGCTTCTGAAGCTGCCTGGTATCCGACTGGCGCATCAGCAGCATGCTCAAAAGCATCGACGTCACCGGATAGATGACCAGAACGGGCAGCGCGATCGCGCGGATGGTGTCGATGTTGTTCGGGTAGGGAAGCAAAAGCATACAGGCGAGCATGACCAAATGGACGATCATGCTCATCAGGTAAGTGTTGAGCCATCGCCATTTCATCGTCTTGGGGTACATCCATCGCCGCCACGCCAGCCCGATGAGCGCGCAGGAGGTGATCACGGATACTCCGGGCAGCGTTCCGATACCCCCGGCACTGATCCGGAACGCCAGGGCGGCGGCGGTCGTGATCGCCGCCGGGACAGGCCCGAATACGAGAGCGGTCACACTGATTAAAATCGATCGTGTATCGAATACAAGACCGGGCTGAAGCGTATACGGCAATGCCATGATGGTAAGGCAGATGGCTGCGGTAGAAACACCCGTTACGATCAGCTGTATGCGGCGGTAACGGGATAGGATCACATGTACAACTTCGAAAATAACGGACAAAGCCAATAAGAATGAAGCGTTTTGAATGAGTGACAAGAAAATCGACGAATCCATTCTTTTCGCCCCCAATCTACTGCTACGGTATACGTACACTCCTTCAGTTTGATTTTTACCGTCGCCGGTATACCGTCATGAATTAACCGTATCGCTCCATGATTGTTCAAACCAATGCATGAAAGCTGTCTTTCTTATAGCAATGTAAACGCTTTATATGTTGTAATTATACCACATCGGAGACATACTAACCAGCGCGTGCTCAACCTCTCTCGCTTTTAGGTTCCGGCAATGCCGTCCGCAGTTTACAAGCCCGTCATTTTTATGGTACTATCTTCGATAGATATAGCATATACCTTTCGCGGCTGATTCGGGGGTGTGAAAATGAAAAAGCGCCGCGTATTCACCATCGTCTGTGCTCTTGTGCTGCTTTGTGCGGGTTTGCAGGCAACGGCTGGTTCTGCCGCAGATACCGGTAGCGGTGCCGATACGCAATGGATTTCCTATACCAACGGCAACTGGATCAACGGCGTCGCCGTCGATTCCGGCGGAAGCATATGGGCCGCAAGCTCCGGCGGCGCGGTGCGCTGGGATGCGGCCGCGCAAACGTATGAGAAGTTCACGTCCGAACACGGCCTGTGCTCCAACCAGCTCAGCGCGGCCGCCGCTGCGCCGGACGGGGCCGTATGGCTTGCAAGCCTCGACAACGGGATTTCCTGTTATCGGGACGGCGCTTTTGCCACCTATACCGTACGGGACGGCCTGCCCTCCAACGTCGTGCAGGATATCGCCGCCGCGCCCGACGGCAGCGTGTGGGCGGCGACCTACCTGGGCGTTTCCCGCTTTGACGGCAAAACCTGGCAAACATACGACGACGGACCGGGCAGGGACATCATCGACGAGGTGGTCTGCGCTCCGGACGGAAGCGTTTGGTTCGCGGCAAAGCAGCAGGGCCTTTTCCGCCTGTCCGGGTCCGGATGGACGCTGTACGACGAGGCGGCGGGGCTTTCCAACATGGTGATGGACCTGACGCTTGCGGCCGACGGATCGGTTTTGGCTTCGTTCTATAACGTCGGCCTGGTGCGCTTTTCGGGCGATGCGTTTGCGATCGTCCCGACGGGGGATTCGATTTTTTCCTACGACAGCGTCTACTATATCGACGAAGTCGGCAGGCTGTGGGCCGCCAGCGGGCAGGCCATGGGCTGCCTGAACGGCGGCAAATGGGAGTACTTCGGGGGCGACAATACGCTGCCCATGGGATTTGATACGACGTCCATCCTTTCCGGAAGCGACGGCACCGTTTGGTTCGGCGGGTTCAGGGGCGGCCTGTCCGGTTACCGGGACGGCCGGTGGACGGTGCTAAAAACGGATGACTGGCTGCCCGACAACGCCCTCCAATCGGTCACGGTGACGGAGGAAGGAAACCTCTGGCTCACATCCGAAACCGCCGTGACGTACTACGACTGGGAAACGGCGCAGGTCTATCCCCTGCGGCGGAGCGCCCAAAAGCTCATCGTGATGCCCGACAGCGCCGTATACCTGAGTCTGCGCAACAGCGGCCTGTACCGCTTCGACGGCGCGCAGTGGGCCTATCTCGGCCCCGGCAATGCAAACAACGGCTTTCAGGACGGCGTAGCTGTGACCACAGAGACGGTCAAGATCGGCGGCGATATCGCGGGCAACGAATGGTTCACAAAATTGCTTACAGACCGGGACGGCAGCCTGCTTTGCGTTTCCAATATGAACCGTGTGCGGAAGCTGAACGGCGTACAGTGGTCGGCTTTCCAAACTCCGGTCTATGCCGTTTTCGATCTCGCCCTATCGCAGCGGGGCGTGTACTGGGCGACGAGCGACGACGGCCTGTTTTCCAGCGCCGATGGGAAAAACTGGGCGCAGCATCCAAGGATCAGCGACGCGAATTATATGGCCTATGATGTCGGGGCCCTCTATATCGCGCCGGACGGGGCCTGCTGGATCGGCGGATCCAGCGGCGTGGGGTGCCAACCGGCCCAAGGGGATTCGTTCTACTTCGTCAGCGGAGATACCGTTCCGTCCGATGAGGCGGCATGCATCGCAGGCGAACCGGACGGCGCCGTATGGATCGGCACCCGCGATTGCTGGTCGATGACCGGCGGTTCCGGCGCAGCCGTATACCGGGACGGCGTATGGACCCCCTTCACCGCCTCGGACGGACTTTCGTCCAACGCCGTGTCCGGCATTGCCGTAACGGAGGGCGACGTTTGGTTTGCGACCTTGGGCGGCCTGAGCAGGTACAATGCCGATCCGGCACAATAGCCTGTCAAAATACAAATACGGCCAGGCATGTCCCCCGCCGTTATTTCCGCCGCGGCGCTTTACAAACACCTGGGCGTATGCTATATTATGATTCGCCTAAAAAGCGCGCCCGGGGCATTAGCGCAGTTGGTAGCGCACAACACTGGCAGTGTTGGGGTCAGGAGTTCGAGTCTCCTATGCTCCACCAAACGATCCTTAGACGAACTAATGTCGTCAAGATCAACATCAAAATGACTATCTTGTGTCGTATTGCATAGGATGGTCATTTTGTCGTCATAGAGATAAATCTTATTCACAAGCATATCAACCAATCCCTGCCTGTACGTGGGATCGTTGATATCACCATTGCGAAACTGGTTGAGGAAGAAACGAATTTCGCTCATCTCAGGCATGGGATGCTGAGCTGATTCGAGTAGATATTGACGCTCAAGCTCTGCATGCTCTTTTTTCTTTTGGGTAATTCGATCAGTGATTACATCTACAACTTGTCCACTCTCTAAGGCTTTGAGGAGGTTTTCTATAGCTTTCTCATTCTCAATTAGAAGCTTGCGAAGCCTTTTGGTATTTCCGTTATTTCCTTCCCGTTTACACAGATCTGCTACCTCTTTCGCAATCGTATTGATGTTCTCTGGCGTTAAGAATTCTCGAAGCTTATTGACGACCATATCCTCAATGTAATCCTTGCCGACCGCTTTCTTGTCGCATGATTGATCTCTGCGGTTGGTTACGCATTGATAATAGTAATATGTTTTCTGCGTCTTGCTCGTACCGCTTGTTCCGTTCATTGCCACTTTACAATGGCCACAAAACAGTTTGGTTGTGAGAAGGAACTTCACTTTCGCCCTTGCTCGCGCAGGGGCTTTTTTGTTTTTCTCCATCATACGCTGAACCTCCATGAATAGGCTGTCGTCAACGATGCGTGGTAATCCATCAGCGATTTCAATATCGCTGTATTTGTAGACGCCAGTGTATTTCTTGTTTTTCAAGATACGATTGATACTGCTCTTGTTAAATTCGTTACCGTGAGATGTTTTTATCTGATTGTCGTTTAAATAACGGATGATCTCAGCCATTGACCAAGTATTCCTGTTTTGTTATGTTATTCTCCATTTACAATTTGTCAACAGAATCATTGATAATCGAGCTGAAAATATCGCAATTTGAATAGTCGTTTTGTTTCATATGGTATTTATCAATTGTATGATTTTTGATTATGCTATAGAATACCTTTACCAGAGCATATACATGCAATAGAACAAGTATGCCGGATAGCATGAGCTTCTCAGAATGAAACTCCCGCCCCAGCATTCTTTCACCTTGATGCAAAGCAGCTGATTGCCACTGCCGATTCGTTGTTTATAAGCATGGCAGTTTTCAAGCTTTACCGGCTGGGGCTATTGTTTAGGCGTGAAACCCTCGAATATCCACGAGGCATATCTTCTGCGTGCCTTGTCCAGCAGCGGCTGGTCCTTGATGGTCCAGGCGACCAAAAAAGCGCCGAACAAACTTTTGGCGAGCAACAAGGAAGGGCTTGCCCGATGTTTGCAGTCATAGGCGATGAAATGCGGCCGCCCGCGGAAGTTATGCAGAAGATGCTTATGCGTGAAGTGTGATATATACGATTTTGCCTTTCCCGTATACGGCTTGCCGCTTGCCAGTTGACCACGGATCACATCAGGCGCGTACAGCCGCACATACCGGACGATCTGCGGATGGAAGGATTCTACGCAGAAAGGACCTTGATATACACGCAGATGCGCAAGCGCTGCAGCCGCGGTTTTATCATGGTCGCCGTGGCTTTTTATCTCGACGACCAGAGGCACGCGCCCCGCGACTAAAGCGAGCAAATCGGTAAAAAGCGGGATGGGGCTGCCGTCCGGAAGCGAAGGCAGATCTGCATAGTCGGTCTGCGTGATAATACGGTCCGCGCCGCAGATCCGCGCCGTGCTTGCGTCATGATGTACGACCAACTGGTTGTCCCGGGTCAGCTGTACATCCAGTTCGATGCCGTATCCGCCGTCAACTGCCAGCGAAAAGGCCTTCATGCTGTTCTCGATGACCTGCCGGTTACCGTCATGCAGCCCCCGATGCGCATAAAGCTTGCCTAAAAGCTTGTCAGCGTCTGGATGCCTATGCGACGGCGCGATAATGTAAAAATATAGGATCACGAGCGCGGCAATTCCCACAATAAACCATCCAAACCAAGGCACAATAATCACCTTCACAGAAACATAATATTGAATCGGGTCGGAGAAACTTTATATCGTAAGCATCATATTGCATCCAAAAACAAACTGTCAATCCCGTATTTTTATCTCTCCGCCAGGTGGCTAGATCCTCATCATGAAAATTCGCAAAGCGCTATGATATAAAACATGCCGGGTATCGTACTTGTTGATTTAACAAGAATTTTTGCAAAAGGGGTTGCAAACATAAGAACACAGCAGTATAATGCAGTTGAGAAATAACAGTACTGACAAAAAAATTGAAACATCCGCTCTCCGCCTTGAGATTTGAGATCAATGAGAGATGCCGTCTCTTGTTGGTTGTTTTTTTCCCCTTTAAAAATGAATTTCATGCCAAAAGGCATGCAAATAAAAAATCGAAAGGATGAAAGACATGAAGAAGTACCTGGCCTTTGCTTTGGCAGCAATCATGTTGCTGTCTGTGGCGCAAGTCTCCCTAGCGGAGAGTTATGAGGTGACCGAACCGATTACCATTCAATGGTGGCACGCCCATGAAGACCGGTTCAATCCGCAGCTTGAGTATATGATCAGCAAATTCAATGAAACCAATCCCCTTATTACGGTGGAAGCTGTGTACATTGGATCATATGGTGAGATCAACACTCAATTAATCGCTGCGGTTGCCTCGGGTGACGTTCCCGCGCTTTGCACAGCGAACACCTCCTACCCACCCTCCTATGGCGCAGCCGGTATCTGCGAGGTATTGGATCCCTACATTGAAGCATCGGGTTATGATATCGCAGACTTCGGTGAAGGCCTGATTGCAGCGACCAGCTATGAGGGGCAGCAAATCTGCCTTCCTTACCTCATCTCCACGCAGGTTATGTTCTACAACAAGGACGACGCGGATGCCGAAGGTATCGTAATGCCGACGACCTTTGACGAAATGGAAGCATTCCTTGAAAAAGCAACCTTGTTCAACGAAGACGGAACCACCAAACGCTACGGCACGGTCTTTGCCGGCTGGGATTACTGGTACTATGAGATGCTGTATAAGAACAACGGCGTTAATGTGATCAATGATGACGGCCTGACAACCGACCTTAACGGTGAAGCCGCCACCTATGTAACCAATAAGATCAACGAATGGATTCAGAAAGGGTATGCGTATTACGCTTACGGCACGGACGCTTCGCCGAATATGCGCCAGCTTTTCTGGGACGGCGGCACGTTCAGCGTGTTCCATACGTCTTCTCTGTACGATCTGTATGTTCAGCAATCAGACTTTGAAGTCGGTATGTGCTGGTTGCCCGGTGGTAATGATGGCGAAACCTTTAAGAGCGAAGTCGGCGGTTCTGTCATTTTAATCCCCGCCAACGCTTCTCAGGCGCAGAAGAATGCCGCGTGGGTATTCCTGCAGTTCATGACCACCCCCGAGATTAACCTGTATTGGGCCGACAACACTGGCTATTTCCCCACGCGCAGAAGCGTACTGGCATCCGAAGCCTGCGCAGAATATCTGGAGCGCAAGCCTTCTATGAAGAACGTGATGGAGATGTCGCAGTGGATCAATCCGCGTAACCAAAATCCTGCCTACGACACGGTGGCAAACCTCTGGCGCCACGCGCTGGCGCAGATCTTTGTAGAAGGTGCGCCTGTGCAGGAAATTTTGGACCAGCTTGCCATGGAAGTCACGGAAGAACTTGAAGACCAATAATCCATAATCCGTAGAAACCGGGGGAGAGCATCCTCTCCCCCGATTTCTTTACAGGGGATATAACAAGAATGAGAACAAACTCTTTGTTGCGCGCGCCTGTCATACCAAAAACCCGCGGAATCAAAACAGCGCACATATTGCTCTGGATTTTCGGCGCGCTTCTCGTAATCATCGGCCTGTTGGGGTATATGGCCGGCGACTTGCAGGTTCCGTTCCTGCAATCCATCGCGGACGATGTGCATGCAGCCCGCGCGGCGGCACAAAACGCGGGACTCCCGGTAAGCGGGGAAATACAATTGTTTGCTGACGGCGTTCCCGTCATGTTCTGGGACGGTACGGTTTCAGCATGGTTCGTGAGCTTTGTGATGAACACCGCCGTCATCATCATGCTGATAGGCCTTACCTTGATATTCAATGCCGTGATGCTGAAAAAACAATCGTGGGAGGATATGAAGGATCTTCTTTGCGTGGAACCGGCGTTGTTTTTCTTTCTTCTGTTTGTTTATTATCCTGTGATCGATTTGATCCGAATCAGCGTTACAGACATGCGGATGCTCAGCGATACAACGTTTGAATACGCCGGATTTAAAAATTTCAAATGGCTCTTCGCCGGCACCGGCTCCCGATATTTTTTGGAATCCTTAAGAATCACCGCCACGTATACCTTCTGGGAACTGTTTATCACTTTGGTCGGCGGCATGCTGCTGGCGTTGCTTTTCAGCCGGCTCAACAAGCTGTTCAACGCCATGCGCACCATTGTGTTCATGCCTAAATATATCGCGGTAGCTACAAGTGCGGTTGTATTTATTTGGATACTCAACGGGCGATTTGGCATATTGAACAATGCGCTGTCTGCGGTAGGAATACAAGGCCCTGATTGGCTCAATAACGGCAGCACCGCATTAACGGGTATCCTTATTCTGACCGGGTGGCGCGTTGTCGGCTACGCGATGATGATTTACCTGTCTGCAATGATAGGCATTCCGCAAGATTATTATGAAGCCGCCGCCATTGACGGCGCCGATAGTATTAGCCGATTTCGCTACATCACCCTGCCGATGCTGGCGCCTACAACGCTGTTCCTTTTTGTAACCACCTTTATCGCGAGTATGAAGGTATTCCAGTCGGTGGACGTTATGACGGGCGGCGGTCCCGGCAGGGCGACAAACGTGCTTGTGCAATGGGTGTTTAATTTGTCTTTTCAGGATTTCCGTGTTGCCCGCGCAGCCTCGGTATCCGTTGTTTTCTTTGCCATTTTATTGTTCTGCACGATCTTGACGATGCGCTGGTCCAACCGTGCGGTTAATTATGACCAATAGGGGGGCGCAGAGAATGAATCACAAGCATTGGCTCGCCATGCGTCAATCCGGCTGGTTTTCTGTACTAACGCTCTTTCTTATCATCGGCGCTGTTCTGCTGGTATTGGGCACGGTGGGATTGATCCAATATAACGCCATCCAGGAGCGCATCGGGGAAAACGCAAGTATGTATGAAATCAACCAGGCGCATAATTTTATCAGCCTGGGGCACAATACATTTCTGGGCATAGGCGGGGTGGCGGCGGTCGTATCGCTGCTGGGTTTTGCTTCGCTGCGCTTTATTGCGCCGGTCGTCAGGGGGAATACACGGAGAAAACGGTTTTTGCGACGTGTGGGAACAGCGGTGCAGTACATCGTAGCCATTCTGCTGACGCTGGTGATAATTTTCCCGATTTACTGGATGATTGTGTCCTCGCTTAAGACCAGTGATGAGCTTCTCTTAGCAGTCCCGACCCTTTGGCCGCAGCAGATCATGTGGGAAAACTACCCGCATGTGCTCAGCCGCGCTCCGTTTGGGCTTTATTTCTACAATACATTGGTCTCCACATTCCTGATGATGCTTGGCGAACTCCTTATGGGCGTCCTGGCCGCATACGGTTTTTCAAAAGGCAAATTCAAGTATAAGAATACGTTGTTTATGCTGGTGCTGGGCGCCATGATGGTACCGCTTCAGGTCACCTTCGTGCCTATCTATGTCATTATTTCACGCTTGGGATGGCTTAATACATTCGCCGGTCTGGTGCTACCCAACCTTGTATCCGCGTATTTTATCTTTATGCTCCGACAGTCCTTCATGTCCGTGGACAGCAGTTATATTGAAGCCGGAAAAATCGACGGCATGGGCAGGATCGGAACGATCATCCATGTCCTGATTCCGATGTGCGCGCCCACGGTGATCACGATCAGCATTATATCGTTCATCAATGGCTGGAATAACTACTTCTGGCCCAGAATGGTTGCGCCTCTTGAAGCCCGGCGCACCCTCGCCGTAGGTATTACGCAGCTGCGCCGCACATTCGCGGGAATCGTCACTTTTAATTATAATGAAATCATGGCCGGTGCAGTGCTTGCCATCATCCCGATCGTTTTACTGTTCCTGTTCCTGCAGAAATTCATTATGGCCGGACTCAGCAAGGCGGCGATGAAATAAAAATGAAAAAAAGCTTAGTCAGTACACTGTGTTTGTTCTTCCTGATTTGTCTGGTCGCGGCATCCTGCGCGCAGGGCAGTTACGCACAGGTCTATGACACAAACGATGATGCGGGTAAGCTTACGGCGCGCTTTATCAACATGATCACTGATACAGGGGATAAATCCGGTGACGCCACGATCCTCACATCGCCCGACGGCAAAGTAATGCTGATTGATGCGGGAGATCCCGCGGCAGCAGGACAGGTGGTCGCTGCACTGCAGGAAATGGGCATCACCCATATCGACTTCCTGGTTGCATCCCATCCGCATGTGGATCATATTGGCGGTTTCCCCGCCGTTATGCAGGCTTTCGAGATTGGTCAGGTAATGACCAGCTATATTGTGTACCCGACCGTTTATTATGACGCGTATATGGCGGAGATTACCGCGCAGGATCTGGAGCATGTCTATCTTTCAAGGGGAGACGTTTTTGCCTTTGGCGATGATGTAACGGTGGAAGTGCTCTGGCCGGAAAGCGAGATCGCGTACTACGACGGGTATCCGCAGTCTAGCACACAGTTCGTCAATAACCTTTCACTGGCGATGAAATTCACCTACGGAGAGTCGAAGATGCTGTTCTCAGGCGATCTGTACAGCAGCGCTGAACGGGAGCTTGTCGCGCTATACGGAGACCTTTTGGACTGCGACGTACTCAAAGCAAACCATCACGGCGATTCGACATCGTCGTGCAAACCCTTCCGTGAGGCTGTTTCTCCGCAGATCACCGTGATGATCTCCGATATACTGTCGGATCTGAATACCTACAAGAAATTTGTGAAGGACGGTTCCACGGTCTATATCACACACTATAACGGAAACGTCAAGGTATCGACCATCGGGGACGGAACCTATCAGGTTCTTGCGGAGCAGGCGTGGGAATTCGGATTCTAGACGAAACCACACGTTCATCCTTCGGACGGTACCAAACTATCTTGACCGAATGGTCATTTGTGGGAAGAGAGTGATTGGTCATGCTAACAACGACATCGCTGAACGCCGTTCTTAATCCGGGGCTGCCTTGGATTGAAATCGGAATACGGATTTTGGCAGCTGTTATCGTAGGTAGCATTATCGGTATTGAAAGGGAGTACAAGAACCGGCCTGCCGGAATGCGGACCCATATTCTGGTATGCCTGGGAGCCGCGATAGTTGCTTTACTGGAATGCTTAATTCTGGAAAGTTCATCCGCTTTCGCGACCAAGGGAAATGTGAGCTTTACGTTAACACGGTTATCCGCACAGGTTATCAGCGGCATAGGCTTCTTGGGCGCAGGTACGATTTTCATCGCACAAAAGAAAATCGCCGGGCTGACGACGGCCGCAAGTCTTTGGAATGTGGCGTGCCTGGGACTGATGATTGGATTCGGGTATTACTGGATTGCGCTACTGTGCAGTGTGCTCGTATTAGCAATCCTGACGTTTTTCCAGAAAATCATCCACGTCAACTCAGTGAAAAGAGTGGAAGTGCAGTTTATCAACCGAACCGAAACGCTTGACTACATAAACAACTACTTCCACGCTCAGAATATCAAAATCCTAGACGTCGATTTTCATGTGGATGTGTTCCGGACCAGCAAAAACATGGACAAGAACAGCTATATGAACCTGTATACACTGCATCTACCTTCGCAAGTATCTTACACGGATATCGTAAAATACCTTACCGATAATGAAAATATTCAGACCGTGAGGACACGCAATACTTGAGCGCGGAGTGCGCATCAATCCATGTGTTTTTACAGGAAACGGAAGTGGAATGTCATTGGATACGATCTATACGCGGCTTGGAAAAAACCCGATTATTGCGGCGGTCAAAACGCCGGAGATGTTGGATCGAGCGCTGAAGTCCCCAGTTGAGATTGTCTTTATGTTGGCAGGCAACATCTGCGATCTGAACATCGCCCTGTCCAAAACGCACAGCGCCGGGAAAAAGCTGGCCCTGCATATCGATCTGATCGAAGGTATGGGGAAGGATTACTACGCATTGAAGTATCTGAGCGAAAACGTAAAACCGGATGGCATTATTACCACGAAAGCCAATCTGGTCAAGTACGCTAAGGAATTCGGCATGTATACGATCCAGCGAATGTTCATGCTGGATTCCATGTGCTTTGACAATGTGCTGAAGTATACGACTGCCAACAGCTCGCACGCCGATGCGATTGAGGTGCTGCCGGGAGTGATCCCAGGCATTATCAAAGAGCTTTCCGAGATGACGCGCTGCCCTATTATTGCCGGTGGGTTGATCCGCGATAAAAACGAAGCCATCCTGAGCCTGAAGGCAGGCGCGGTCGGCATTTCGACCAGCTGCGAGTCGCTATGGGATGGCTGACCGCAACCAATCGAAGGTACTGAAAACTGTATAGCTGACGAGAGTATAGAGAGTCACAGGAAACCGAGGGCGCATAAGCCCTCATGATCTTGTGGCTTTTTCGTGGGTTTGCTGTCAGGCTGACAGGCAGCCAAAGAGAGTTCCGGAGGGAGAGTTCAATCGCATGGTTGACGTTGCTGTGATCGGCGGAGGGATAATCGGCTGTTCCATCGCGCGGGAACTGTCGCGCCTGCGTCTGCGCACGGTTGTGCTGGAAAAGGGGAGCGACGTGGCGTCCGGTAGTTCCAAGGCGAACAGCGGAATCGTTCACGGAGGCTATGACTGCATACCCGGCACGCTGAAAGCCCGGTTCAACGTACTGGGAAACTCGATGTTTGACAAACGCAGCAAAACGCTAGATTTTCCCTTCAAGCGCATCGGATCCCTGGTGCTTGCCTTTCATGAGGAAGAGCGCATACACCTGAAAAAACTGCTGCAGCAGGGCATACAAAATGGCGTGTCCGACCTGCGCGTTATCGAAGCGGAAGAGATCCGGCGCATGGAGCCAAACATCAACGACGCGGTAGTCGCGGCGCTCTATGTGCCTACGGGCGGTATCGTATGCCCGTACGAGATGACGGTCGCGTTTGCGGAAAACGCGGTAAAAAACGGCGTGGAGTTCAGACTTGGATTTTATGTGGAAACCGTAAGAAAGCAGAACGAGCTCTTTACTATCGCTGGACCGTCGGGAGACCTGACGGCGCGCGTGCTGATCAATGCCGCGGGTCTGTACGCCGACACGATCAATAACATGCTCAGTAGCAAGCATTTCACTATTACCCCACGCAGGGGCGAATATTGCCTGCTGGATAAAACTGAAGGCAGTCTGGTCAACCATACATTGTTTCAGCTTCCGACCAAGGCGGGGAAAGGCATCCTGGTCACGCCGACGGCGGACGGCAACCTGCTGCTGGGGCCGACGTCCGACGAGATCATGGATAAAGAGACGACCGCGACGACTTTTAACGGCCTCAGGGAAGTGCTGCAAACGGCGCAGGCAGATGTGCAAAGCCTGCCTACGGGCAAAATTATCACTTCCTTTACCGGGCTGCGCGCGGCTTCCGACACCGATGATTTCATCATCGGCCAATCGCCAGATGTGGAAAATCTGATCAACGTCGCTGGGATTGCGTCGCCAGGGCTGACCAGCGCGCCGGCTATTGCGGAGTATGTGTACAGCCTTGTTAAGAAGATCACCCGGGCGCAGGAAAAGCCGGATTTTCAGCCCAGACGTAAAGCATTCCCAAAGTTCAGGCACATGAGTGCCAGGGAACGCAGCGAAGCAATTGCCAAAAATCCGGATTATGGACAGATCGTATGTCGCTGTGAGCAAGTGACAAAAGCGGAAGTACTGGCCGCGATCCGTGGGCCGCTGAGCGTGCGCGACCTGGATGCGATCAAGCGGCGTACCCGTGCAGGGATGGGCAGGTGTCAGGGTGGCTTCTGTCTGATGCGCATTCCGGAGATCGTAGCCGGGGAGCTTCACATACCGCTCAACGAGGTAACCAAGAACGGCAGCGGAACCAACTTGCTGACGGATCCTAATAAACAAAGCCTTTAGGAACGGAGACAAATGCGATGCAAACCGTAGACCTGGCGATCATCGGCGGTGGCCCGGCGGGTATGGCGGCCGCGATCGGCGCGCACGAGCAGGGCATAGAGGACATCGTCATTCTAGAGCGCGAAAATGCGCTGGGTGGTATCCTGAACCAATGCATCCACAACGGATTTGGTCTGCATGCCTTCAAAGAAGAGCTTACAGGGCCGGAATACGCCGAGCGCTATATACGGAAGGTTACGGAGCTGGGCATTCCGGTTAAATTGGGCACCATGGTGCTGGATATTACACCGGATAAGGAAATCACGGCAGTGAATCCCAAAGGCATGTTGCATATCCGGGCCAAGGCGATTATCCTGGCCATGGGCTGTCGGGAGCGGCCGCGTGGCGCGTTGAACATCCCCGGCACCCGCCCTGTAGGCATCTACACGGCTGGTACGGCGCAGAAATTCGTCAACCTCAACGGGTATCTTCCCGGCAGGGAAGTGGTGATCCTTGGCTCGGGCGATATCGGGCTGATCATGGCACGCCGTATGACACTGGAAGGCGCAGAAGTGAAGGCAGTCGTGGAATTGATGCCCTATTCCACCGGGCTCAAGCGCAATATCGTGCAATGCCTGGATGATTATGATATTCCCCTACTACTCAGCCATACCGTAACGGAGATCATCGGAAGGCATCGCATAGAAGGCGTAAAGGTATCCGCCGTGGATGAAAACCAGATGCCGGTACCGGGGAGCGAGCAGTTTATTTCCTGCGATACGCTGCTTTTATCCGTAGGTCTGCTGCCGGAAAACGAACTGTCCATGGCTGCTGACGTCAGCTTGTCACCGGTAACCGGCGGCGCCGTGGTCAACGAACGCCTGGAGACAACCACACCGGGAATCTTTGCCTGCGGAAACGTGCTGCACGTGCACGACCTGGTGGATTTCGTATCCGAGGAAAGCATGCTTGCCGGCCGCAATGCGGCGCGATACCTTCAAAATCCAGAGCCAGCAAGCAGGCGGGAAATTCCCATCCGCTCCGGGCAGGGCGTACGATATACGGTGCCGTCCTTCATGGATCCGGATACCATGGATGAAGTCCTGACCATCCGTTTCCGCGTGAACAACGTATACCGCAACTGCTATATTTGCCTGTATTTCGACGCAGATCGCGTATACCGGCGCAAAGCGCGTATCCTCACGCCCGGTGAAATGGAATCCGTGGTTTTGAAAAAAGAGATGTTTACAGAGCACAAAGGCGTATCCTCCATCACCATTACCGCGGAGGAGGCGACGAACGCATGAAGACGCTGACCTGCATCAATTGCCCGATCGGCTGCTTATTGACGGTGAGTGTGGACGAGCATGAAAACCAGTGCATCAAGGGCAATCTTTGCAAGCGGGGCATCGTTTACGCAAAGGCCGAGTTAACCAACCCGACCAGGACGGTAACCAGCACGGTACGTCTGCGTAACGCGGCCGTCAGCCAATTGCCGGTGAAAACGAGCTCGCCTATCCCTAAGGGAACAATGAGGGCCTGCATGCTTGCGCTAAAGTATATCGAAGTCAGCGCACCGGTCGCGGCAGGCGACGTCATCATTGAAAATGTCTGCGGTACAGACACCGATATCATCGCCACGCGCAGCATGCCGGCAATCACAGATTTGCACGCATGATCAGCATAAAAAGCGATCCGATTTTCAGTCGAGCGAAACACGATCTCTGTATCCATGTAGAATTCCGCCATTTTATCGGGATCATGGATTGCCTGCCTGGACTTCTGTATAAACACCGCTAAACGGTTCGGTGTGTTGTTGTGTTGCTTGTATCGTATTGAATAATGCTATGAAGAAGGTATTATGAAAAACAATCATATAGAATTGAAAGTTATCTCACAAAAAACAGGCTTCACCATACATAGTGTTGCAAACCGCTTTATTGCCACAATACAGCAAGCGATTTATACCCCTAAATTTACCCTTTAGAATTCTAAATGCGTTTGTGCATGTTTATGTGCGGTTTTATGATAGCCCTTATATTTCAACGCTTTGCTTTCTATCGTTGCTTGCTATTAATCATCATTTTCAGCTTATATTTAAATACAAGCCCTGTTTCTCACATCCTCGTCGTCGCGGACTGTGCTCAGTTCGCGACGACGTTTCTTTTATAAAGAAACGCCATCTCTCACCACGCTCCGTCGCTCCTCCTCTCGCTTCAAAGCAGGCTTTGAAGCGTGTTACGAGGACGAAGCTGGACGAAGTACGAAAAACGGACTGCGCTTAATTCGCGACAACGTTTCGTTTGCATAGCCAGCTTATTATGACTATTTTCGCCGTGCTTGGCATGAAGCCTAATACATTCTATAGGCGAGTGAAGGAATACAAAAATGGATAATCGTAGCAACGTATATAACTTATATTGGTAAAGTATCTAAACGAATATAGATATTAGCGAATGATATTATTGAAATTCCTGCATTAAGTATGTAGAATAAATATAGACAATCATCTGTCAAGCAATCGGATTATGTTCACATCATGATAAGAGGTAAAGATGCCAATAAATTCACATATCCAAGTGCCAAAAGGCGTTCTAAAGTATTTCGCCGATCCTATAAGTAAAAAGGTATGGTATCTTGATATTCAAAAAGGAAAAATAAGAAAAGTATCTCCAAGGAAATTAGGGTGTTCTTTGGATTATTTTTCGGGCGATATGGAAGATTTCTTAGATGCCAATGTCGAAAGCCCCGTGTCAAAATTAAACAAAAAGGCACGGGATTTCTGCTTAGGAGAAGATCAAACTATAACAATTACCGTACAAGATCAAGTCACGGTGAAGTTATATGTTAAGAATCTATTAGTACGTAGTAAATTTGCCTTACAAAGCATTCTTGATAATAGTATTACAGCTGAGCTATTCAACGATCAAAGCAATCATGATGATCTAGTATATACAGGTTTAGTTACGAAAGGATCAATTGATGATCTTCTCAAAAAAGGGAAGGTTAGTTTACTTGTCAATCATACAGAGCACAATCTTGTTATACCAAGAAATGGCTTCTATAGTATAATAAGTCAGGGGGTCGAATATCTTATCATCCCCATCTCTCCCAAAGGTGCTTGGATGATTATTTTGCAGCCCGCTTCACAGGGTGACGATATTGACGAGTCAACACATTATATAGAACAGGCTATGAATGGCAAATTTATTGTGCAATATACAATCACATAGAAAACTTAAATGGCTACACTGACCATTTATATAGATAAAGACCCAAGGTATTCGTGCACCAGACGATACACTCCGCAACAAAACGAATAGCGTGTTCAATATAATTCTTTCCATGATATTGTCTTCGTAATTATACAGTTTTCTATACAGTTCGCACTCTTTTCTATTTCGTTCTGTTTCGGATAAAATTATAGAATCATTGATATAAGGGTTTCCTCTCCTCTGCTTTTTATTATTCCACTACGTTTTTATTGCATTTACAAATTCAAGTCCTGTTTCCCGCACCATCATCGTCGCGGACTGAGCGCAGTCCGCGACGACGTTTCCTTTTTCATAGAAAACGCAACCCCTCACCCCGTAAAACATAAAGATTCTTCCTTCTGGCAGACGTGGCCGTTTTTTATTGAAATCATTTATAAAAAACACATAACAGCGAAACCGCTGTTTGACTGACCGCCTTCATCACGCTGCATTATGCTATAATGAAGGGGATCAGGAGGAATACGATGGTAGCTTTTGAAAAGATCAGCTCGGGCATTCCCAGCCTGGACACGCTGCTTGATTATATCCGGATCGGGGACAACGTGGTCTTTCAGGTGTCCTCCTTACAGGATTATTCCGTTTTTGTGGACGAATTTGTCCGGCAGGCAAAGCGCGATGAGCGCAGGCTGATCTACATGCGGTTTGCCCAGCATCCTCCCCTTGTTTCCGCCGAAGACGCGGTCACCTATACGCTGAACCCGGACGAGGGATTCGAGCCGTTCACAACGCAGGTCCACAACATCGTTACCGACGAGGGGCTCGGGGCCTTCTATGTTTTTGACTGTCTGTCCGAGCTGCAGGGCGCCTGGGCCGCAGACTTAATGATGGGCAACTTTTTCCGCGTCATCTGTCCGCATCTGTTCAAAATGGATACGGTCGCATTCTTCCCGCTGATGCGCAGCGACCATGCCTTTGACACGCTGGCACGGATTCGGGAGACCACGCAGCTGTTTCTGGATGTTTACAGCGCCGGGGAGCTGCTGTACATCCACCCCATCAAGGTATGGAACCGGTATTCCCCGACGATGTTCATGCCCCATGCCAGCAACAGGCGGGCGCTGCAGTTCAGCGCGCTGACCGACGCCGTGGACGCCAGCCATTTCTACTCCGTCGTGCCCGTCCCCGGCTCCGGGCAGGACCTTGACAGCTGGGCGCGGTATTTCCAGGATTATGCCGCCGGGCCTCCCGACGGCGCGTGCGACCGGCGTACCTGCCGCATGATGCTTACGACGGACTCAAAAATCGCCGCGCTACTAGACGCCGCCTTGGACAGGGAAGACTATTTGGATGTCAAGGCGCGCATGATCGGCACCGGGCGCATCGGGGGCAAGGCCTGCGGCATGCTGCTGGCCCGCAAGATTCTCGCCCGGGAGCTGCCCGCGCTTGCCAGGCGCACCGAGCCCCACGATTCCTTCTTTATCGGGGACCATGTGTTCTACACGTTTTTGGTCTACAACGGCCTGTGGGATCTGCGCGTCGCGCAGAAATCCGGCGAGGGATACTACGCGCTCGCGGGAAAGCTGGCCGGGGGGATCATGAACGGCGGATTTCCGGATACCGTGCGGGCGATGTTTCGCCGGACGCTGGAATACTTCGGCCAATCGCCCATCATTGTCCGGTCCAGCAGTCTTCTGGAGGACGGCTTCGGCAACGCGTTTGCCGGAAAATACGAATCGGTATTCTGCGTCAACCAGGGCGACCCGCAGCAGCGTCTGGCCGCTTTTGAGAGCGCGGTCAAGACGGTTTACGCCAGCACCATGAACCGCTCGGCGCTGGAATACCGCGCCAGGCGCGGACTGCAGGAGAAGGACGAACAAATGTCCATTCTGGTGCAGCGCGTATCCGGTTCCGTGGTCGGACGGTATTTCTATCCGTCCGCCGCAGGCGTCGGTTATTCCTACGATCCCTATAACTGGAACCGCAGCATCGATCCCGGCAGAGGCCTGCTCCGCATGGTTTGCGGATTGGGGACTAGGGCGGTGGACAGAACGGGCCAGGATTATCCCAGGCTTATCCATATCGGCAAACCCGCCCAATCGACGCTGGTCACGGCCGATGAAAAGGTGCGGTTCTCCCAGCATTACGCCGACGTGCTGGATCTGACGGCCAACCGGACGTCCTCCATACCCATCGGCACGCTGGTCGGCGCCGCGCCCGCGTGGTACGGCAGTTACGTGGCCGAATACGACAGGACCTATTACGCGACTTGCCGCGGATTTACCGAAAACCCGGATTTTCTTGCCGACATGGAAAACATACTGGCGGTTTTGCAGAGGGAATACGGCTGTCCGGTGGATATCGAGTACACCGCCAACCTGTCCCCCTCGGGAGAATATGTGATCTGCATACTCCAGTGCAGACCGCTGGTGACGCTGGGCTATCAGGCCGCGGCTACGGATATGCCGTCTCCCGACGGCGCGGACCTCCTGTTTGAAGCGCACAATACGTCCATGGGCATTTCCCTGACGCGAAAGATCGATACCGTGGTCCTCGTGAGTTCCGAAGGGTATAACCGGCTCCCGTACCGCAACAAATCGGAAATCGTGGGCATCGTCTCAAAAATCAACCACGCAAACCGCGCCGAAGGCAAGGCCGTCATGCTTATATGTCCCGGCCGGATCGGCACCGCCTCTCCCGAGCTGGGCGTTCCGCTCCGGTTTTCGGATATCTCGTGTTTCTCCATGATCGTCGAATATGACGACGCCAAACTTGGATTTCTGCCGGAGCTTTCCTTCGGCAGCCACCTGTTCCAGGACTTGGTGGAATCCCGGATTTACTATTCGGCGCTGTTCAGTTCGGGTTCAAACCGCTCCGTGTTCCGGCCGGAGCTGCTGGAGGAATTCCGTTTGGCCGAACCGGAGAACCGCCCCGAACGCCTCGGCGGTATCGTTGCGGTCTATGACGTTTCACGGGCCGGCCTTACCCTTTATCACGACATGGTCAAAGGGCACAGCATCTGCATGTTTCACAGGTGAGCCCTGTCCGGCCTCTAGATAGCCCGGGCTATCGCCCGATACCGTCTGATCGTCCTTGATATCAAAGAAAACCCTATTGCGCCATCCGCGTATTGTGCTATGATATATACAGCGAATGCATAAAGTGCCGGAGCGACGGAAAGACAGCCGTTATTACGCCGTTTTTCCTGATGCCTGTATGATGAGAAAGAAGTTGGCTTTGATGAAGATCGGATGCGTGAAGGAAATCAAACCGCAGGAATACCGCGTGGGGATGACGCCCGGCAACGTCCACGATTTTGTGGCGCACGGCCACGAGGTGATGGTTGAAACCGGGGCCGGCGAAGGTTCCGGCTTTTCCGACGCGGCGTATCAGGCCGCGGGCGCGGCGGTCGTCCCCGACGCCAACAATATTTGGGCGGAATGCGGGATGATCGTCAAAGTCAAAGAACCGCTTGAAGCCGAATATCCGCTGATGCGGGAAGGCCAGATCCTCTATACCTACCTGCACCTGGCCGCGAATAAACCATTGACCGAGGCGATGCTTCAAAGCGGATGCATCGGGATCGCGTATGAAACGATCGAGGACGCAGGCGGCGGCCTGCCTCTTCTAAAGCCCATGAGCGAGATCGCGGGCCGGCTCTCCATACAGGAAGGCGCGAAATATCTGGAAAAGCCCTTCGGCGGCAAAGGCGTGCTGCTGGGCGGCGTTCCGGGCGTGAAGGGCGCGAAAGTGATCATCCTGGGCGCCGGGATCGTAGGCGCGAACGCGTGTAAAATGGCTATGGGCCTCAGCGCGGACGTGGTCGTCATGGACGTCGACCTGGACAAGCTGCGCACGCTGGACGCGCTGTACGACAACAGAATCCAAACCCTGTTTTCCACGCCGTCCGCGATCCGAAACGAAGTGCGTTCCGCCGATCTGGTCGTCGGCGCGGTGCTGATTCACGGCGCCAGCGCGCCGAAGCTGCTGAAAAGGGAATACCTGCGTGAGATGATCCCGGGCAGCGTGGTCGTGGACGTCGCGGTGGACCAGGGCGGTTGTTTTGAAACGACGAGGCCGACCTACCACCACGATCCGGTGTATGAGGTCGACGGAATCATACACTATTGCGTCGCCAACATGCCGGGCGCAGTGCCGCGGACCTCCACCCTGGCGCTGACCAACGCGACGCACGGCTATGGGCTGAAGATCGCGGGGCTCGGCGTCGAATCGCTTATGGAAAAAGATCCGCTGTTTCGCAAGGGCATCAACATCTACCGCGGCGCCTGCACTTACGACAAGGTCGCCCGGGAGTTCGGGCTGCCCTGTCAATCGCTCGCGTAAACACGTTCAATCCTGCTGCCGGCCGGGCTGCATTGACAGTGCTCTCCCCGTTTGTTACACTGCAAACAAACGGCAGCATCGCAGACAACGATCAATACGTTAACCGAATGCAACGAAAAGCTTCTGACGATTTGACCGACCTATAGCGGGGGGATTTTTATGTGCAAGCGGATACTGATGATTGCTATTGCCCTGTGCCTGCTCTGCGGATCGGCGCTGGCGGCGGACGATCCTACGATTATCCAAACAGGAAAGGCCGTATTTGAGTACTATGGAACGATGAGCGTCGGTGTCTATGCCGAGCTTGAGAACACCGGGGAACATACGATCACCTTTGACGAGGGGCGCGCCGGGATCTTTGACAAGGACGGGAACAGCATCGTATCAAGCGACCGCGTGTACTGCTATCCCACGGTGCTCGCCCCGGGCGCGAAAGGGTATGCGTACTCCATCCTGCGTCCTGATAACCCGGAAGACGTCGCGGAGTACCGGATCACGGTGACGGGAAAAGCAACGGATAAAGAGGCGGTCCTGTTCAGGACAGTCGGCGCTTACGAAACCGTGGAAGGCGGTAGCTGGACGTACCGCTATCTGGCGGCGGAGATCACCAACGAAACGGCGGATAAGACCTACGACATATACTGCGTCTACGCCCTCAAGGACGCCGCCGGGCAATTGCTGTATGTGGACATGCTCAACGCCTACATGCTCGGTATCCCCGGCAACGGCTCGGTTTTCGTCCGTACGATCGTCCCGGACAGCCTGATCGCGTACTTTGAAGCCAACGGTCTCGCCCCGGCAACCGTTGACGCGATCGCCTTTAAGAATCCGTATGCGGACTAGGTTGATAAACGATAACGACAGTACGGCTGCAGCAAGGAGAAAACCCGTATGAAAACAAAAAACCACAACCGATTTGGTTATACCCTGCTTGCGTTGTTGATCACGCTCATCGTACTGGAAGCGCCGGTTTCCTGTGCGGCGGAGGCCGATAGCACCGTTAACCTGATCTTCATCCACCACAGCTGCGGGGCGAACTGGCTGAACGACGGGCTGTGCCAGGCGCTCAACGAAAGCGGCTATCACGTAGCCGATATCTATTACGGCTGGCGGGAATACGGGGACCGCACCGACACGGGCGACTGGCCCATGTGGTTTACGGACGAAGTGATGCCGCTGGTTTATCAGGAAAAAGACGCCATGACCGCACCAAACGCCATACCGGCGGCTGCGGGCGAAAACACGATCGTGATGTTCAAAAGCTGCTATCCCTGCAGCGACGTGGGAAACAGCATGGAAGATGAACAGGCAATCTACAACAGCCTCCTGCCCTATTTCTCCGCGCATCCCGACAAGATGTTCATCCTCGTCACGCCGCCGCCGATGATCTATATCTCCAATCCGGCCGTCACCAGAGAACTGTGCGACTGGCTGTGCGACCGGGAGAACGGATGGCTTGCGGAGCTGACGACAGGCAACGTGTTCGTGTTCGATTTTTACAACATGCTCACCCACCCAGACGCGCACCACCGCTTCGCAGACGGGCAGGAGGAGCATGTGAGCGTCGCAGGCTTTGATACGCTGTACTACGATTCAAACGGGGACGACCACCCCAACCAAGACGGCAACCGAAAGGCGGCGCAGGAGTTCATCGGGCTGCTGAACCATTGGTACCGGCTCTTTGTAAACGCGCAGTAGAATCGCAAACGGATTCATCCGGCCGCGGACGAAACGCCGTTCGCGGCTTTTTGTGCTCGAATCATCAAGACCTGCCGGTACGGCAATGGTATAATCACGGTAAGCCGGCCGGACACAGGAAGAAGGCAAAGCATGAAAAGCTTCATGGCATTGACGGAATCGATCGATTACATCGAACAAAACCTCTGCGAGCCCTTCGCCCGCGGGGATATCGCGCGGCATTGCCATGTTTCGCTTTCGATGCTGGAAAAGCTGTTCCGCTACGCGCTTTTCATGAGCATCAAGACCTACGTCACCAAACGCCGCATGACGCAGGCCGCCAAAGACCTCGTGAATACCGGTATGAGCGTTACGGATATCGCCATGAAATACCAGTACAACTCCGCCGAGGTGTTCACGCGGACGTTCAGGCGCGTGTGGAACGTAGCGCCTTCCGCCTTCAAGGACAAGTGGACGTTCACAGGCATTTTCCCCAGAATCAACTACGAGTACAAAGAAGGAGATGACCTGTATATGGCGCGCAAACGCGTGGACATGAGCGACGCATACGACTTCCTCAGGGAAAAACGGGGCAGCTACGTGCTGTGCTTCGATATCCAAAACCTTTCCCCCATCAACGCGGTTTCGGGTAAGGCGGGCGACCTCGCCATCCTGGAATGCGCCGCCCGCATCAACGACGCGGCGGGCGACGATATGCTCATGATGCGTATCGGCGGCGACGAGTTCGCCCTGATCACCGGACTTTTCGACCCGGGCAAGGCGAAAGCCGTATCGGAAGAAGTGCTCTCAAAAAACGGCGGGACCTTCGACTACGAAGGACAAAAAATACCGCTTTCCCTGTACTGCGGCGTTACGACCATCCCCGAAACGCTGCGTTACAGCGAGTTCTTCGGCGAGCTGCACCAGACGATCAACGACAGCAAACGGTAATCATTAAAAACTAGGCCGCCTCCGGAAACGGAAGCGGTTTTGTTTTGCCGTTGGTTCACGGTTTCAATTCTCTGCGGTTTTGTGTAAACTATACTTGTAGTTGTTTTACAAAGGAGATTTTATAATGCCGGACAAGCCGCAGGGCAGGCCGCTGTTTTCATTGGCGGAGATCTATAAAATCACCTATCAGGCCATCCGCACCGCGCCGCACATGGCGCGGGGCGAGAAGCGGGGGCTGACGACGGTAGAGTTGCGCGAACGGCTGATGATGGCCGTGACCGAGGTCAACGGCTGCGCGATGTGCTCCTGGTACCACACAAGGGTGGCGCTTTCGACCGGCATGGCGGAAGATGAGATTCGGCGGATGCTTTCGGGCGAGCTCAAGGACGTGCCGGACGGCGAGATCACGGCGGTGCTCTTTGCCCAGCACTACGCCGATACGCGCGGCAAGCCGGACAGGGCCGCCTGGGAGAAACTTTGTGAACGGTACGGCAAACCGGCGACGCTTGCGATGCTTGGCGCGATCCGCGGAATCATGCTGGGCAACGCGCTTGGCATCCCCTCCGGCTCGCTTTTGGGCCGTCTCGGCGTAAAGCGCTTCCCCGTGGACCGCCGCAGCTCGCTTGGGTATGAAATCGCCGTGCTGCTCTCCGGCGCCGTCTTCATACCGCTTGCCCTGCTTCACGCGGGCGCGGCTTGGGCGCTGCGCGTCAAGGTTGTGCCGTAACGGACGAGGCTGCCGCTCATCCGTCATTCTGCCGCTGCGGACGGCCGTCCGCAGCAGTTTTTTATCGAAAAACCGTGCTTTACGGCACTTTTACTTGACGTTCAGCCATATACGAACATATACTTAATCATACAGATAAACTCAATACAAAGGAGAACCATAAAAATGAAGAAAGCAATTATCGCTTTGATAGCCGCAATCCTTTTGATGGCCGCGTGGGGAAGCGTGTCCGCCTCTGCGCAAACCGCGTCGGTGTCCGGCACAGTTGCCGATACGGACTATCAATTCGAAGTCGAGTATCTGGCGCTGCTGTCGCCGTTCAAAGTCCGGATCGATCAAAACGACCAGGTTTTCGCCATAAATAACTGCGGCGATACCGTGTATCAGATCCTGGAAAACGGAGAACTCGCCGTGAAGTTCACGCAGCCCGGCCTGGTGATCGTCTGCGTTGATTTTGACAGCGAGAATACCCTGTGGCTGACGACTAACAAAAAACAGCTCTATAAATTGGATGGGAACGGAGAACTGGAGTTGGTCGTCAGCCATGGAGTCAACCCCTTATTCTATATCGATTCTCAGGACAACATCATTGCGGTTGACGATTCGGTTCAAAAGATCACCCCGGACGGAAAGATCACCGTTCTGGCAAAAAATCTGGAGGTTATCTATTTCATGGTCGGCCTGAACGACGAAATCTTCGTGGAAACCTATCAGGGGCAGATCATCCGTATTGATTCTGATGGAAACCAAACGATGATCGCGCAAACCAACAAGGTGGACGCCGGTTTGGCAATGGCGCCGGACGGCACGGTGTATATTATGGATTTCAATCTAAGCACACTGGATCTCCAAACAGGAGAAATAAAAGTCGTGCAATGGTATTCCAGCCAGTATCACCTGGATGCGTTTTATCTGGAATTTGACAGCCTTGGCCGTATGTACGCATATCACGGCAACAACGGAATATATCGAATCGATCTGCAGAAAAAAACCGTCGAACCGATTTACATCCCCCGCGGCAATACCTCGGCGATGACGGTCAACGGCGCGGGAGAGGTATATCTCGCGTATGGGGACAATCTTCCCAATGGCAGCACAACCATCTATCAATTGATAGCTGGTGAACTGCACGCCATTAAGACCGTAAAAGGAGGAAAAGCCAAGGGCTTGGCGGCCTCCGGCAATGATACGCTCTATATCGCCGTTGATGATACGGCCACCGACGCCTATATCTATTCGTTGAATCTGCGCACCGTGAAATACAAACAATACCTCAAAACGATGCATGGCGTTCAATCGCTGGCCGTTAATCCCGTCAACGGGTGGGTCTGGTGGAGTTATTACGGCAACCGGGTATGTTATGTCAATGCCAATGGTTCGGTGGTTTCGGTCCCAGTCATAGAAAACCCGAAGGATATCCACCTGAAATTCGGCTTTGACGGAACGCTGTACGCCATCATTTGGGAACAAAGGCAGACGAATCCCGGGCCCGGCCCGCACAGCCTGTATAAGCTGGGCGGGAACGCAGAATGGATCGAACTGGCGGATATGCTCACCAACGATCCGGCGATCACATGTGCGGTACCGGTGGCGGGATTGGACGGCGCCGTATATGCAATTGCGGCAATTGACGGTTCGATGATCTCGCCCTACCGCGGCTCATCGTTTGACGCCGTTTTGCTCCTCAACGACGACGGCAGCTTTGCGCTGATCGGATATGATTTCCCCTATGATTGTGGTTGTGCCGCCTGTGACCCGAGCACGGGCGATATCCTGTTCAACCATAGCGGCGGTGTGTACCGGATGACGCCGCCCGCTGCCGAATGAACAAACCGACCGGCAAGCCGAGGGCGCCCGCAATCGCGGGCGCCCGGTTTTATAAACGGAGCATTTCACTCCGGCATACGCTTTACGCCGCGCCGCATTCAATGGTACAATATCCGGGAATCTTGTAAGGAGGGGCAAAGCAGATGTCACCCACCCACAAACGGACCCGGGCGCTGCGCGTTAAGGTTGAACCATAGGCCTTTCCATATCGGCAATCCTTGTACCGCCGCGGACGCATATCGTCCGCGGTAGTTTTTGCACCGTGAACCGTGCTTTACGGCGCTTTAGCTTGACGATTAGCCGTATTCATGCCTATACTAAGTTATACGGAGCAAAAATAAAAAAGGAGAACCATAAAGAATGAAGAAAACCATTATCGCTTTGATGGCCGCAGCCCTTATGCTGACTATGTGGTCAGGCGCATCCGCCTCTGCGCAAAACGCGTCAGTGTCCGGTACGGTGCTGGACAGGGATTACCGATTTCAAGTTGAGTACCAGACAACGTTGGTGCCGAATTTCGTCTGTCTGGATCAAAACGACCAGATTTTCGCCATCAACAACGACGGCGATACGATCTACCAGGTATGGGATACCGGAGAGGTTTCCGCCGTATTTTCTTTACCTGGGCAAATCATTGCCTGCATCGGGTTTGACAGCGAAAATACCCTGTGGTTCACAACGGGCGCGCGCCAGCTGTACAAGGTGGACGGCAGCGGCAATAAGAAACTGGTCGTCCGGGACGGCGCAAACCGTTTATTCCGCATCGACAGCCAGGATAACCTGTTCGCGGTGGATATGTACGGGTATGACAAAACGATCCAGATCATATCGCCGGAAGGAACCGTGAAAGAGATCGCCTGGAACATGGATATCTCCTACCACGCCATAGGCCCGGACGACACCGTGCTCGTTCTCAATTACAAGGGCGAGATCCTGCAGATCGAAGCAAACGGCCGCAAGACCGTCATCGGCAAACGGGATTCGTTCGACGCGGGGCTTGCCATGGCCCCCAACGGCATGGTTTTCCTGCTGGACGATCAAATCCGCACGCTGGATATTGAAACCGGAACCATCATGCCTGTTGCCTGGTACGCGGAAAAATACGGCATGGTTCTTTTCAACGCCGACTTTGACAGTGCCGGGCGCATGTACCTGTATTCGGGAAATACGGGATTGTACCGCGTCGATTTCCAGGCTAGAACGGTGAAACAGATTTTAAGTCCCCGCGGTTCAACCATGGCAATGACCGTGAACGGCGTCGGGAACGTATATCTGGCATACGGCGACAACCTGCCCGGCGGCACATCCACCGTCTATCAGGTTGACGAGGGTAAGCTGACCGCGATCGCCACAGTACCGGGCGGCATCCCACGCGGTCTGGCCGCTTCGGGGCAGGATACGCTGTATATCGCTACCGAAGACCGCGAAACCGTTCCCTATATCTACTCGCTCAATCTTCTCACCGGAAAATACAAAAAGGTGCAGCGGATCGAAAGAAATCTGGATTCCCTGCTCGTTCATCCCAAAACAGGTCGGCTTTGGTGGAGTATCCGCTACGATAAAGTGTATTACATCAATTCCAAGGGGGACGTCTCTTGGATTCGCATGATCGATAACCCGGACGATATTTTCCTGGATTTCGGCCCGGACGGCACGTTGTACGCGGTCATTTGGAAATTCAGAACGGTACAGCCCGGGCCCGGCCCTCACAGCCTGTATAAACTGGGAGAACAATCGGCTTGGGTCGAATTGGCGGATATGCTTACGCAGGATCCGGGCATCTGGTGGGCGCTGCCCGTTACCGGTTTGGACGGCTCGGTGTATTCCGTCGCTTCCATCGACGGAAAGATGATCGCAAACTGGCGCAGCAACTCCTCGTTTGACGCCGTCCTGCGGCTGGACGACGACGGCGGATTTACGCTGATCGGGTACGATTTCCCCTACGACTGCATGGCGGCCGCCTGCGACCCGAACACGGGGGATATCCTGTTTAGCCACAGTTCCGGCGTGTACAGGATGACGCCGCCCGCGGCTAAATAAGCGAGCCGGACAATTCTACAGCGGAGCAGTGACAATCGCCCCGTTGTTTTCATGTGAACCAGAGAATCGTATACGCTTTTCGCTTTGCGTCCGCCCGCTTTCAATGGTACAATAGTCGGAACTATCAAAGGAGAAGCAGAGCAGATGTCACCCACCCATAAACGGACCCGGGCGCTGCGGGCGGCGTTCCCCTACACCATCCCGATCCTTACGGGCTTTGTGTTTCTGGGCATCGCCTACGGATATTACATGACCTCGGAGGGCTTTCACGCGCTGTACCCGATTCTGATCAGCGCGACGGTGTTCGCGGGTTCGATGGAGTTTGCGGCCGTCAGCATCCTCAAGGAAGCGTTCGACCCCCTGCGCGTACTGCTGTTGACCGTCATGGTCAACGCGCGGCATCTGTTCTACGGCATCTCGATGCTGGAAAAATACCGCGCCGCAGGGCGAAAGAAGTTCTTCCTGATCTACGGCATGGCCGACGAGACCTTCTCGGTCAACTGCGCGGCGGATATCCCGCCGGACGTGGACAAGGGCTGGTTCATGCTGTGGGTGACGGTGCTCAACTACTGCTACTGGCAGTTTGGCACCGCGGTCGGCGCAATCCTCGGCTCGATGATCCACATCAACACCGAGGGACTGTCGTTTGTGCTGACCGCCCTGTTCGTGGTGCTGTTTCTGGAACAATGGCTTAAGGAGAAAACGCACCACAGCGCGCTGCTGGGCCTGGGCGCGACGCTCGTGTGCCTGCTGATATTCGGGAACCAAAACTTCATCCTGCCCGCCATGCTCGTGATCCTGGCCGGCTTGACGCTGTTGAAGGCGCCGCTTAGCAAGGCGGGTGACCGCGCATGACGCTTATGCAGGAGATCATCACCGTCGCCATGATGGTGCTTGGCACGGTGGCGACGCGGTTCTTGCCGTTCCTTCTGATATCGTCCAAAAAGCCGACGCCCGGATACATCCGCTATCTGGGGATCATGCTGCCCTCCGCCGCGATGGGGCTGCTGGTGATCTACTCGTATAAGGACGTGAGCATCCTGGGCGGCGCGCACGGCATCCCGGAGCTGATCGCAACCGCCGTGGTGGTGGCGCTGCACCTGTGGAAGCGGCAGATGCTGTTGTCCATCGCGGGCGGCACGGTGCTGTATATGCTGCTGGTGCAGTTTGTGTTTTGATCATCAAAAAGAAGCGGGCAGATGTCCGCTCCCATTGAGTTTGTCGATCAACGGCGTTTGATTCACTTCCTTCGAAGCTATCCCTCGCCTTGCACGACCCCCTTTTGCAATATGATGTTGGCGTAGGGCGCCAGTTCGCCCGTGGCGATGACGGCATAAGCGGCGCGCGCTTCCTGATAAAAGGCGAAGCGTTCCAGCCTGCGGATGCAAGACGCGTCCAGCCCCCCGGCGTTCATTAAAATGGCGGCGTAGCCGTTTGCCGCTTGTTCGCCGACCGCGTTCTTTGTTTCGGGCTGCATCAGCGTGACGGGCTGGGCGATGAAGGTATCCAGCGGAAACAGCGAAAGCACCGCCGAAAGCAGCGCGGGGATGCCGTGCCCGTCGCAGCGCAGCACGGGTTTGCCCCTGCCGATACTTTCAGCGGGGAAGTTCGCGTCCGCCAGCACAATGGTATCGCCATGCCCCATTTCACAAAGCACCTTGAGAAGCTCCGGGGAAAGGATGGGGTCTATCCGTTTGAGCATGGTAAATTTCCCTGTCCTATTTAAACAGCGGGCCGTAGGCGGCGCAGGCGCGGTAGTCCGCGCCCTCCGGATCCATGCCGAAAGCGCTCCAGGACGCGGGGCGGAAGATGGTTTCTTCCGGTACGTTGTGCATGCTCACGGGGATGCGCAGCATGGAGCAAAGGGTGATGAGATCCGCGCCGATGTGCCCGTAGCTGATCGCGCCATGGTTGGCGCCCCAGGCGCGCATCACGGTATAGGCCGAGGTGAAATTCCCCTTACCAGTCACCCGCGGCGCAAACCACGTGCAGGGCCAGGTGTAGTCCGTGCGCTTCCAGAGCGTATCGGATACCTGGTCGGGCAGCTTCACGGTATGCCCTTCGGCGATCTGCACCACCGGACCAACGCCCTTGACGAGATTCAGGCGCATCATGGTCACGGGCATCTCCGCCTTCGTCTCAAAGCGGCTGGAATACCCGCCGCCGCGGAAGTATCCCTGGTCGGCCGCGCACCAGGTGGTGGCGGAAAGCATGGCGCCGATATCATCTTCGGTCACCTCGTACCAGGGCTTGATCACCGGCTGGCTTGATTGATCCTTGCATACGCCGCTAGCATCCAGGCAGGACGCACCGGAGTTGATCAGGTGGATGATGCCGCCGGAGGCTTCGGCCTTGCCCTCAAGCGCATAGCCCGTCGCCTTTTTCACGGCCTCGGGGCTCCAGTAGGTGCGCACGTCGGAGAAAATCTGCGGCGTGTGCGTAAGCAGCTTGCCAAACAGCATCCCCAGGCCGTTTAAAACGTCGTTCTCGGTGGCGAGGATGTAAGGCTCGCGCGCGCCGGTCCAGTCAAACGAGGTATTCAGCAGCGCTTCGGGGAAATCGCAGTTGGGGTAGAAGTCCGTCCACTGGCGCTGCCCCTGGAAGCCCGCGGCAATGGCGTTGTGCCCCAGCGTCTCTTCCTCGCAACCTTTTGGCAGGTTCTGATTGCCCGCCATCAGGTCCTTGATGATGCACATCATCTTGACGACGAATTCCCAGTCCTCCGCCTTCTTCGCGGGGGATTTCTGTACGGCGGGCGGGTTTTTATCCAGCCCTTCTTTACAGTGTTCCTTCGTCCAGGCCAGCGCGCGCCGGAATTCGGCTTCGTCGTATATGTTTTCGGTCATGCGGCGGATGACTTCGACTTCGTCCACGCTCTCCACGCGCATGCCCAGATATTCTTCGATGAAGTTGGGATTGATAATGGAGCCGCCGATGCCCATGCAGACCGAGCCGATCTGCAGGTAGCTTTTCCCGTGCATAGCGGCCGCGGCGATCGCCGCGCGCGCAAAGCGCAGGAGCATTCCCCGCACATCCTCGGGGATCTCCGAATCGTCGGCGTCCTGCACGTCCTTGCCGTAAATGCCGAAGGCCGGCAGCCCCTTCTGGGCGTGCGTGGCCAGGACGCTTGCCAGGTACACCGCGCCCGGACGCTCCGTGCCGTTGAAACCCCAAACAGCCTTGATGGTCATCGGGTCAGCGTCCATGGTTTCGGCGCCGTAGCACCAGCAGGGCGTGACCGTGATGGTGATATCCACGCCGAGTTTTTTAAACTTCTCCTGGCAGGCCGCGGCCTCGGGCACGCGCCCGATGGTCGTATCGGCGATCACTACGTTTACAGGCATACCGTCGGGATAACGCAGGGTATCGCGCAGCAGTTTGGCGGCGGACTTCGCCATGTTCATGGTCTGGTCCTCCAGGCTCGCACGTACGTCGGGATTGCCGCGCCGTGCGTCGATGGTCGGACGGATGCCGATCACAGGGTATGCGCCGACAAATCGTGTGTTGCTCATAATCATCCCCACTTTAATATTGTCTTATGAATAACATTATAGTGCTTTACAAACGGATTTTTCTTGTGATATAGTAATGAAACTTAGTAGAATATTCACTTTTAGGGGATATATGAAGTATTTGGAACAACGCGAGAGCCGCGTGCACGGAACGTTTGACTTTCCGTTTGGGTATTACAACATCACATCGGAGCACCCGCGCTATATCATGGTAGACCACTGGCATCCGGAATATGAAATCATCCGGATCAACAAGGGCACGTTTCCCTTCAAGGTCAACGGACACCAATACGTAGGCCAGCCGGGTGATTTCTTTATCGTGCAGGACGGCGCGCTGCACGGCGGTATTCCACAGCGCTGTCACTACGAGTGCATCGTGTTCAATCTGCACACCATCGCCGAGCTCAACCCGCTGTGCGTACAGCTCATCCAACCGGTGCTGTTTGGCGGCTCGCAGTTTCCCGAGTACATCTCCCAGCCCAATGCACGGCTGAAGCAAGCGGGCGACGCGCTGTTTTCCTCCTTCGCGATGGACAGCGAGAATTCCCCCTACTTCACCATCGGCGCGATCTTCACTTTCATCGGCGCGCTTTTGGACGGCTACACCGAGCGCCGCACCCAAAAGCCCCAGGAGGCCGAACTGCGCCGCCTGGCGCGCATCAAGGATGTGCTGCGCCTGATCCGCAACCATTACCACGAGGAGATCACGCTGGACGATATGGCGACCAGCGCGCATATGAACAAGCATTACTTCTGCCGCTATTTCCGCGAGATGATGGGCAAAACGCCCATCCAGTACCTCAACTACTACCGCGTGGAATGCGCCTGCGAGCTCTTATCCACCTCAGAGCGAACCGTATCCGAAGTGGCGATGGCCTGCGGGTTTAACAACATTTCCTATTTCACCCGCGTGTTTGGCACGCACAGGGGCATCACGCCCAGCCTCTTTGCCAAACGCTCCCGGCTATCTTGATTATGAAGGTGATTGTATGAAATTCACAGACGGTTTCTGGCTAACCAAACCCGGGATTAAGCTTTTCAACTGCGCGCAGGTTCAGGACGCGCGATGGGACGGCGACGCGTTCGCGGTGTACTGCTCGTTTGAACCCGTACTGAACCGGGGCATGACGCTGACAGGTCCGATGCTCACCCTGCGCTTCACCGCGCCGCGCGAAGGCATCCTTTCGGTGAAGATCACCAACTACGAAGGCGTCAGCCGCAAGGAGCCGCGCTTTACGCTGCACACGGATGGCGGAAAGGTGAAAGTGCAAGAAGAAGACGACAGGATTACGCTGTCGTCGGGATCGCTCAGCGCGGTGGTCACCAAAGAGAAATTCAGCCTGCGCTTTTTCGAGAACGGCCGGGAACTGACAGGTTTCGGCGGCCGTCATATCGGCTGTGCGAAAACGCCGGACGGCTGGTACATACGCGCGAAGCTGGACGTGGACGTTGGCGAGACGCTCTACGGCCTGGGCGAGCGCTTTACCCCGTTTGTGAAAAACGGGCAGAGCGTTGACATCTGGAACGAGGACGGTGGAACGTCCTCCGATCTGGCGTATAAAAACATCCCGTTCTACCTCACCAATAAAGGTTACGGCGTGTTCGTCAACTCGACGGACAGGGTGAGCTTCGAGCTGTGCTCGGAAGCCGTGGAAAGCGCGCAGGTCTCTCTGCCGGGGCACAGCTTGGAATTGATGCTCATCGGCGGCGGGAATATGAAAGCGGTTGTCGACCGCTACACCGCGCTCACGGGCCGCCCGGCGCTGCCGCCGGCGTGGAGCTTCGGGCTGTGGCTGACGACTTCGTTCACCACGGACTACAACGAAGAAACCATCAATGAGTTCGTGGACGGCATGGCAAAGCGCGATATCCCGCTGCGCGTGTTCCACTTCGACTGCTTCTGGATGAAGCCGTACGAATGGTGCAATTTCGCCTGGGACAGGGCAAGTTTCCCCGACCCCGAAGGCATGATACGGCGCTTGAAGGCGCGCGGGCTCAAGACCTGCGTGTGGATCAACCCCTACATCGGGCAGAAATCCCCGCTGTTTACCGAGGGACGCGGCAAGGGATATTTTCTCAAGCGCGAAAACGGCGACGTGTGGCAGTGGGATATGTGGCAGGCCGGCATGGCGATCGTGGACTTCACCAATCCCGAAGTATGTACATGGTATCAGGAGAAGCTCAAAACCCTGCTGGATATGGGCGTGGACAGCTTCAAGACCGATTTCGGCGAACGTATACCCACCGATTGCGTATATTCCGACGGCAGCGATCCCGTGGGGATGCACAACTACTACACGCATCTGTATAACAAGACCGTGTTCGAGCTTCTGGAGCGCGAACGCGGTAAGGACGAGGCCTGCGTGTTCGCGCGCAGCGCCACTGCGGGCGGCCAGCAATACCCCGTTCACTGGGGCGGCGACTGCTCAAGCACCTACGTGAGCATGGCTGAATCACTCAGGGCCGGGCTGTCGCTGTGCATGAGCGGGTTTGCGTTCTGGAGCCACGATATCTCCGGTTTTGAGGACACGGCGACCGAGGACGTATACGTGCGCTGGGCGCAGTTTGGACTGTTATCCAGCCATTCGCGCCTGCATGGGTCTTCCAGCTACCGCGTGCCCTGGCTGTTCGGCGACCACGCGGTAAAAGCCGTACGCGACTTCTCCAAACTCAAATGCCGCCTGATGCCCTACCTGTACACGGCCTCCGTGCATGCACACCAGACCGGCACGCCTGTGATGCGTGCGATGGCGATGGAGTTCTTCGGCGATCCCGCCTGCGAGGCGCTTGACCGCCAGTACATGCTGGGCGGAAGCCTGCTGGTGGCGCCGGTGTTCCGCGAGGACGGCACGGTGGACTACTATCTGCCGGAAGGAACCTGGACGCATCTGCTCTCTGGCGAGACAAAAGAAGGCGGTGCGTGGAAGAAAGAAACATACGACCTTTCCAGCCTGCCGCTGTTCGTTCAAGAAAATGCCATCCTGCCGCTCGGGCAGAGCGAGGAGCAGGTGGACTACGATTACCTGGACGGTCTGGAGCTGCACCTCTATCGCCCGAAGGAAGGCGTACCCGCGAAAATCGAAATGACCGACAGCAAAGGCAAGCGCACCCTGACGGTTACGATGACGAAGCAAAACGGCAAGATCACGCTGACCGTAAACGGCAAACACCGGGGGATCGCTGTCATCCTGCACGGCGATAAAGAAATCCGCGCGGCGCTTGCGCCGGACCAGAACGAAATCACCCTTGCCTGACGCAGGGAGCCCTGTCATGAAACATGCCGCGCAGTCGCTTGCGTAAAGCGCAGGCGATAAAATTCATTTATAACCCGCATTCCCAAAGCGCTGGACAGGGCATGCGCATGGCCTGCGCCTGCACGACGGCGTGGAAACTGATATCGTTTTCGATGACGGAAAGGCTGTATCCGCAAGCGTTCGTGTCCCCGAAGGCGCCGCGCCGCCTGTTTTCTGCTATCAAGGAATGCCAGCGGACAGAAAGATGACTGTGCAAGCGCAGAACCCCTGATACAGCATCATTTCGCCAAAAGTCAATCAATGCACCACGGAAGCGCCGTCCGCCGGCGGAACGCCTGTTGCGGTCATTACACAATAGTCACTATATATTTGGTAAATGTTCACTATTGTTGCTTGACGAAATCGTTTGAGGAAGTTAGAATAACTGTACAGAAGTCGAGTTATCGACAACCCAACAAAACAAGAACGGGAGGAACCTATGATGAAAAAGGCTTTATCACTACTTCTCTGTATTGCGATGATTCTGGGGGTAACCACCATCTCGCTTGCCGAGGAAGCCGAACCGACCGAAGCCGTTGCATACTTGATGTTTGCCGACGGCAGCTGGACCAACCAACGCTTTAGCACTGCGGATGAAATCGCCTTTGCGGCGACCGACGTGGTCGTTGACGGCCCCGGAACCTACACCGTCGGCTTGACATTTGACGAGCCGGCCGAAGGGCTTTCGTTCATGGCGCTTGGCATTGAGGGCGGCGAAGCGCTGCTGCCCGGCGCGATCTACGAAGTGACCGAGGTCAAGGTCGACGGCGAAGCCGTAGCGCTTGGCAAATCCTACACTTCGACCGACGAAGGCGTCGTTACACGCAACAACCTCTATAACGAATGGGTCGGCGAGATCCCCGAAGACGCGCGCGTGACCGGCGACATTGCCGACTACACGCCCACCGCCGTCAGCAAGGATGATTTCACCTCCTACTCGAGCATTGAAGTCACCTTCACCATGGTTTCCACCGATGCGTTCATCATGTTCGCCGACGCCGCCTGGAACAATCAGCTGTGGTCGCTCGCGGACAAGACCACCGCGGAGATCGGCGCGGCCAAGATCTACAAGGAAGGCGACTACGAAGTGTCGCTGACGTTCCCCGAAGCCATCGCCGGCTTTGCCTTCATGGCGCTGGAAGTGGTCGACGGCAACATCACCTTCCCCAACTACTGCTATGACATCACCGAGATCCTGGTCGACGGCGAAGCCGTGGACATCGCAAAGGGCTACACCAGCTCCGACGATAACGTGGAGACCCGTTCCAACATCTACAACGAATGGGTTGCCGAACTTCCGGCCGACGCGCGTACCGGCGACGGCGACCTGGAGGGTTGCTCCCCCGTCCTCTTTGCCGCCAACGAAGCCACCATCACCGAGATTACAGTGAAATTCACCGTGACCTTCGTGGTGCTTAAAGCAGCCGAAGAAGAGAGCAAGATCGCAGAAAACGGCGAATACCCGGCCTTCCTGATGATCGCCGACGACGAATGGGGCGGCAATTGGGCCAACCAGAAACCCGGCACCGCAGGCGATACCGTAGTGACGGGCGACGGCGTTTATGAAGTGAAAGCCTCCAAGGAAAGCCTGGGCATCGCGGAAGACGCGACCTTCGGCGCCCTGGCCGTGCTGCTTGTGGATATCGTGGACTTCGGCTCCGCCGTCCTGCAGACCAACGGCTATTCCTCCAAGGACACCCAGTACATCGATTCGACCAGCGACGACTGCATCCTCACCGTGAAAACGGCGCTGTATGTGGACGGCGTGAAGACGGGCGTGAACCAGAATATGGTTGTATTCGGCAACATCGAGGGCAACCACCGCCTGCGTATCGAACTGTTCAACATCTGGGGCCCGACGGCAAATGCGTCCGGAATCAACGACGCAACCTTCGCACCCATGGATGAAGTCTCCATCGTGTTCTCCATCGAAGGCAGCGGAATCAACACCGGAGCCGATACCGACATCGACGCCTACTGCATGGCAAACCATCCGCAGTAATACCTGAGTATACTTTCCCCGCCGACGGATTTCGGTATCGGCGGGGAAAGCTTTTTTTGGAAAGGAACAGTCGCCATGAAACGCCTGTGTTTACTCCTGCTTATTTTGACGATGCTGTTTTCCTGCGCCGCTGCGGACGGAAATGCGCACCGTACGGGGACCGTAGAAGACGTTACAAGCCTTGATTTCGTCGCGATGCTTGGCGCGGGCTGGAACCTTGGCAACTCGCTGGAAGCCACCGGCGTCCCGAGCAAAACGATTGCGGAGTATGAAACCTGCTGGAGCAATCCCTTAACCACGCAGGAGATCATCGATGTCATCGCCGATATGGGATACAAAACCATCCGCATCCCCGTCGCATGGTCAAACCTCATGGCGGACGACTTTACCATCCACCCGGACCTTCTGGACCGCGTTGAAGAGGTGGCGGGGTATTGCTTAAACCGCGACCTGTACGTTATCATCAACATCCACTGGGACGGCGGCTGGGACAGCCTGTTCTATACGGATTACGAAACCGCCATCGCGAAATTCACCGCGATCTGGACACAGGTGTCCGACCGCTTCCGGGATTACGACGGCCATATCATCTTTGAAGCGCTCAACGAAGTCGGCTGGACGCAGTTCTTCAACTACTACGGCGGCCTGCGCGCCGTGAACGCAAACCCCGAAAAATCCAAGCAGGGCTATGACCTTCTGCTTCAGATAAACCAGGTTTTTGTCGATCTGGTGCGCGCGTCCGGCGGCAACAACGCCGAGCGGTTTTTGCTCATTCCCGGCTACAACACCGATATCGAACTCACCTGCCACGAACTCTACCGGATGCCCGAGGATCCCGCGGAGCATCTGCTGATCTCCGTGCATTACTACCACCCATGGGATTTCGTGGGCCTGGGGGAAGATGCCAGCTACGCGCCGATGCGCACCGTTTGGCCGGAGACTTCCGCGGATGTCCAGGACATGAACTACTATTTAAATAAGATGAAAATCTTTATGGACAAGGGCTACGGCGTGGTGCTTGGTGAGTATTCCGTCTGTGACGGTTTGGACGATAAAGACCCCGTAAGCGTCCGCACATGGGATACCATGGTGACGCGGACCGCCCTGCGCTGCGGCTACTGCCCGCTGTTCTGGGACAACGGATATATCCTGCTTAATCGCAAAACGCTGACGTTTTACGACGAGACGCTCGCCGAAGAACTGTCCGCGCTCGCGCGCTCGGCGCAATAAGCAATTCCGAGGAGATTTATGAACGCCGCACTCACCAGAAACCTGCCGCTCCAACACCGCGCAGCCGACAGAATGTACTACCTGCTGCGGATTGCGGCTTTATTCGCCATGGCGCTGATGTTCTTTCCGGATATCAGCTCCGCCAAAGTAACAATACTCATCAACAAAAGCGTATCGCTGTTTTCGGCGGGGATATCATATTCCGGCCTGATTTCCGACAGCGCGCGCCCGCTGCGGCTGGAGTGGGTGCAGGCGAGTACCTATCAGATCCTGCATTACGGCTCGCTGATTGCTGTACTCGGCGGTCTTTTTGCCGGCGCCTGCGGCTGCATGTCGCTTGGCAGCCTGCGCCTGAAACGGCTGGGCAATATTTTCGGCATAGCCGGCGGCGGCATGCTGATGCTTGGCATGGGGATGACCTACATCGCCTACCGCCAGTTTGCCGCGATCGTGGAAAAGGCCGACCGCATCGCCGCCACGCTGCCCGACGCGGTGTTCATCTACGCCGGGCTCGGGCTTTTGATACTTCTGATCTCTGTGATAGTACAAGGCATATTGCCGCGCGCGGACAAAAACGACCGCTTTGAAATGAAGGCCAGATACCGCCTTTTTTTGATGTTTTTGCCCATTGTAGTGCTGGCGTTCGTGTTCGCGTACCTGCCGCTTTACGGCTGGCGTTACGCGTTTTACGATTACCAGCCCGGCGGCACGCTCTCGGCGGAGACTTTCGCAGGATTCAAGTACTTCCAGGCGCTGTTCCAGAACGAATCGACCCGCAACGACATGATCCGGGTGCTGAGAAACACGCTGGTGATGAGCGGGCTTGGCATCGCGACCAGCTGGGTGCCGCTGGTGATCGCCATTTTGATGGCAGAGATCCGCTCAAAGTTCTTCCTGCGCTCGGTGCAGACCATCATCACCATCCCCAACTTCATCTCCTGGGTGCTGGTATACGCGGTGGCGCTAGCAATGTTCAACACCGACGGTTTTCTCAACGGTTTCCTGGGGCTTTTGGGGGTACAATCCGATACCAATTATTTAATGGGCAACCAAAACATCTGGCTGAAGATGCTCGCCTGGGGCATGTGGAAGGGCGTGGGGTGGTCGTCCATTATCTATGTCGCGGCAATCACGGGTATCGACGTGCACCTCTACGAAGCTGCCACCGTAGACGGCGCGGGGCGCTTCCAGAAGATGCGCTATATCACGCTGCCCAGCCTGATGCCCACCTATATGGTGCTGCTGCTGCTGGCGGTCGCCGCCATCCTGAGTAACGGCATGGACCAGTACTACGTGTTCCAAAACGCGCAGAACACCTCCACCATCGAGGTGCTGGACCTGTACGTGTACAACATCGGCATCGGCGAAGGCACGTCCATCCCGCTGTCCACGATCGTGGGGATGTTCAAGACCATCATCAGCGTGATGCTGCTGTTCATCGCCAACAATGTGTCCAAATGGACGCGCGGCGAGAGCATTGTGTAAAGGAGGGAGAAACAGATGCGCAAGCAAAAAAACGAGCTGAACCACGCAGGCTATAAACGCACGGCCGGCGACCGGATTTTTGAAAATCTGAACGCACTTTTCTTCGTTCTGTTCATGCTGCTGTGCCTGTTCCCTTTTTACTACCTGCTCATCAACACGATCTCGGATAACGACCTGGTAGCGCGCGGCTCGATCAACTTCTGGCCGGTCGGGCTGACGATCTCCAATTACATTGCGCTGAAAAATGTAGCGGATCTGGGCGTTGCCTTTCTGGTAACGCTGGGGCGCACTGTTATCGGCACCATCACGATGGTCGCCGTATCGGCCTTCGCGGGATATTTGGTAACGAAACAGGAGATGTGGAACCGCAAGTTCTTCTATCGTATGCTGGTGATCACGATGTACTTCAACGCCGGGCTGATCCCCATGTACTTAAACATCAAAATGCTGGGGCTAACGGATACCTTCTGGGTGTATATCATCCCGGCGCTCGTGATGCCGTTCAATATCATCCTTGTGAAGACGTATATCGAAAGTATCCCGCCCGATCTGGAGGAAAGCGCGCTGATCGACGGCGCCGGATACCTCAAGATCTTTACAAGCATCATCGTTCCCCTGTCGATGCCGATCCTGGCGACGATCGCGATCTTCGGCGCGGTGGGACACTGGAACGCGTTCATCGATTCCCTGATATACAACCAAACCGCGATCCAGCTGCACACGCTGCAGCACGTGCTATATACCTACCTGAATAAAACTTCCAACCTGGCCGCAATGATGAACTCCGGCGCGGATGCGGCAGCGGCCGCGCAGGCCGCGCAGGCGGCGCTGAACAATAAAGTAATCAAATATACCATTTCCATGGTCACCATTCTTCCCATACTGATGGTCTACCCCTTCATGACTCGGTATTTCCAAAAGGGAATCATGCTGGGCGCGGTCAAGGGGTAGGCAACACATCCATTCAACAGGAGGGCTAAACATGAACAAGAAACCCCATCAAAGAATCACCGCATTGCTTGTAACGGCCGTACTCGCTCTGATGCTCTTCATGCCTTCGCTTGCCGCCGCGGCGGACGAGCCTATCCAACTTGTCTGCTTCAGCCAGCTTGCAAACTATTCCGGTAAACTGACGGGATGGATCGCAAAAGTGCTGCTGGACCGCTTCAACGTGGAGATCACCATCGTTCCCGATTTGGAAGGCGTGTATGAAACACGCATGGAATCCGGCAATCTGGGCGATCTCGTGGTCTGGGGCAACAACGGCCGCGAATACCTCAACGCCGCCCAGGGCGGATACCTGTTCGACTGGGAGGAAGATGATCTGCTTTACGATTACGCGCCCAATATCGCAGAGAATATGTCCGCGGCGCTGGAACAAAACCGTATGATCTCCGGTATGGACACGATTTACGGTTTCGGTTACAACGTGGCATCCTCCACGGAGGATCATGAGGCCTTCTTCTATACCTGGGATATCCGCTGGGATCTGTACAAGGAGCTGGGCTATCCCGAGGTTAATTCGCTTGACGACCTTTTCGATCTGTTTGTGGCGATGAAGGAGATCTGCCCGCTGGATGAAAACGGCAACGAGACCTACGCGTTCTCACTGTGGCCGGACTGGGACGGCAACATGGTGATGTACATCAAGGCGTTCGCCACCGCATGGTACGGGTACGACGAGTTCTTCTTCGGCCACCTCAACTGTGAGACGGGCGAATACTACAGCGCGCTGGAAACCGGCAGCCCGTACCTGGAGATGGTGAAGTTTTTCAACAAGCTCTACCGCGCGGGGCTTTTGGATCCCAACTCCATGACCGCTACCTACGATACGATGACCGAAAAACTGCGCGCGGGCGGCGTGTTCTGCTCGATCTTCAACTACTCCGGTTCTTTTTCCTATAATACCGACGAACACATGGCGGACGGCAAGATGATGATGTCGCTGGTCCCCGGCGATGTGAGGCCCATCGTATACGGCATGAGCGTGCTGGGCGGCAACCGCGTCTGGTCCGTCGGCGCGAAGTCCGAATACCCCGAGCTGTGCCTGGAGATTATCGACTGGTTCTGCACCCCCGAAGGCCGCCTGACGATGGATTACGGCCCGCAAGACGTGTGCTGGTATTATGGTTCGGATGGGCTGACCCACTTCACGGAGCTTGGGAAAGCCTGCCAGAAGGACCGCAAGACCAATTTGGGCGACAGCCGATGGGATGAATTCACGGGCGGCGAATGGTCCGGCGAATTCAACGACGGCTCCTTCCAGATTAACAACACGACCTGGTCCACCAACGCGACCAACCCCGTGACCGGCGAACCCTACAACAAGGATTTCTGGGCCAGCTACCAAACGCCCGCGACGTATGAGATCGACCAGGATTGGCGCGACTGGGCGGGCGTAGAGACGGTGCAGGCATATATGGAAAACCAAAACTACGTCGTCAAAACCGCAACCGAGTACGCCGACCCGACGATGAGCGACGATCTGAACCTGATCTGGACGCAGGTGAAAAAAGCGATCGTGGACGGCACGTGGAACCTGGTGTACTCCAAGTCGGACGGGGAATACAATTATCTGCTCTCGCAGATCATCAAAAACGCCGACGGCTACGGTTATGAAACCTGTGAGGACTTTGGCGCAAGCGAAGCCGCCCGCTGGTGGCAGATGGTTATGGACATAAAAGCCGCTCAATAACAAACGGCTGCAGCCGCCTGCCGCGCCCGATGCCGCAATACTCCGCGGGCGCGGTTTTTGATTGCCTACATCTTGCGTTGTTTCTTGTTGTAGTCAGGGAAATGTAGTATACTATCATTGCAGCCACGAAAACCGTATACGATTCACATCCTATTGAAATAGCACACCGCGGCGAATTTCCCGATTTCGGCCTTCATACAAGCGCGGAGGAAGGTTTGGCATGGCGGCATCCATGAAAAGGACCCTGATCCTCGTTTTGGCGGCTTTCCTTCTTTTCCTGGTCCGGGCGCGGCCATCAAGCGCCGCCACGCGATGTTCAGGTGGATCGATATCGAGATCACCGAAAACGTCGCGCTGGATTATGAGGACAGCGCGGGGAACATCAAGCGCTATTTCAAAACCAAGCGACTCACCGTCTCCATCGACGATTTCGGCACGGGATATTCGTCGCTCGGGTATCTGACGATCCTGCCGTTTGACAGGCTGAAGATCGCCAAGCCGCTGGTGGACAAGATCACAACCGACGAGCCCGGCCGCAAGATCGTCACCTTCGTCATCCTACTGGCGAAATCCCTCTATCTGCAGACCGATGCCGAGGACGCGGAGACCAAGGCGAGGCTTATTTCACAGAAACGGAGACATGAATATGCAACTGAGCGGCGTATGTATCCTGACCGATGACGCGCCGGGGCTTGCCGCGTTTTATGAGCTTGTATTCCGGGAAGCGCCCGTGGCGGAAGGAAACCATTACGGGTTCAATGGCGCGCAGCTTGCGGTGTACGACCCGGGCGGCGTACGGGTCGTTCCGGATAAGAATATGTCGCTGATGTACTACGTCCCCGATCTGATGCGGGAGTACGAGCGGCTCCTGCGGGAATTGCCGCAGATCAATATCACCTCCCCGCCGGAACGCCGCCCATGGGGCGCGTTCTCCTTCTGGTTTACGGATCCGGACGGCAATACGGTCAGTTTCATCGAAAAAAAGGACGAAACCCTTTAGGATTCTCCCTGAAAAGACGATACGCCCTTGATGCGCAGAACAGACAGGCCGGAGGTGTATGCACATGAAACTGGACGGATTGGGAATCTTTGTCAAAGATATGGCGGCGATGGTGCGCTTCTACCGCGACGTGCTCGGATTTGAAATCAAGGAAGACGAAAACACGTCAAACGTCTTTCTGCAAAAGGACGGCACGCTGTTTCTTTTATACCGCAGAAGCGATTTTGAGAAGATGACCGGCAGGGCGTATGCTTACGCGGAGAAGATCAACGGCCATTTCGAGCTCGCCCTGAGCGTGGAGGACTACGCCGCGGTCGATGCGGCGTACCGGGACGCGCTCGCAAAAGGCGCGGTCTCCGTCATGGCGCCGACCACCGAGCCGTGGGGGCAGCGCACCTGCTATATCGCCGATCCCGAGGGCAATCTGGTGGAAATCGGCTCCTTTCAGCCGTAGACGGGAGCGGCGCTTGAGCAAGTACGGCGCGCTGTGGCGGTATATCGCGCGGGACGGAAGGGACAGCTTCGTCCTCTCCTTTACACAAATACAGGAAATACTCGGCTTCCCGATTGATCATTCTTTCCTGAATTATAAAAAAGAATTGCAGGAATATGGGTATAGGGTCGGGAAGATATCAATGAAAGACAAAACCATTATTTTCCTGAAACAGACGAAAACATAAAGCTCTTCCGTTCAGCCGCCAAAAAGGAGAACGAATGCCTGCTTATCCAATAACCCCGACCGTGATCCGCAGCGCTGCCGTTGTGCTGCCCGAGGGCATACGCCGCCTGGACATCGGCATGCGGCACGGGAAAATCGAGCGCATCGCGGAGACGCTCGACGGCTACGAAACGGTGATCGACGCATCCGACTGCACGGTTATTCCCGGGATGATCGACGTGCACATGCACGGCGCGATGCGCGTGGACGCCAATACGGCGACGGCCGAAGAGTTTGACACACTTTCCTCCTTTTTGGCTTCCGAAGGCGTAACGGGCTTCCTGCCGACTATCGTCTGCGCCGCGGAGCCGAAAACGCTGGATGCGATCCGGCGGATATCGGAAGCGTGCGGAAACGTGGGCGGCGCCGATATCCTCGGCTGTCATATCGAAGGCCCGTTCCTTAACCCCGATTACAGGGGCGCCATCCCGCGCCGTTACCTGCAGGCGGGCGACGCGGCGCTGGTTGCGCGCTTTCTGGCCGCCGCCGGAAGCTGCAAACTGCGTATGACGGCCGCGCCCGAAGTACAGGGCGTGGAAGCGCTGATGCACTACATCGTATCCCAGGGCATCCTGGTCGGGCTGGGGCATTCGGGGGCGAGCTATGAGCAGGCGATGAACTGCATCCATCTGGGCGCGGACAGCTTCGTGCACGTGATGAACGCCATGACCCCGCTGGACCGGCACGAGCCGGGAATTCTCGGCGCGGCGCTGGAAAGCGACGCGTATGCGGAATTCATCTGCGACGGGCTGCATCTGCACCCGGCCAACGTACGCCTGTTATTGAAGGCCAAGGGCCTTGACAAGCTCCTGGCGGTATCCGATTCGATAATGGCCGCGGGGCTGGGCGACGGGGTGTTTACGCTGGGCGCGGGCAAGGTCCTCGTCAAAGACGGCGACGCCAAGCTTCCCGACGGCCGCACCCGCGCGGGCAGCACGCTCACGCTGCGCAAAGCGCTTTTAAACTTCATGAATTACACCGGGCTCCAGATCGATAAAGCCATCCTGCCGATGACCCGAAACCCGGCAAAGCTGCTGGGGCTGGATAAACAAAAAGGCCGCATCGCCGAGGGCATGGACGCGGATCTCGCGGTGATGGACGCGCACATGAATACGGTATATACCTTTGTGGGGCAGCGGCTGACGTACCGTCGCGACGCGATGTAGTATCATTTAAAAAATATCAGATAAACCAACAGGCCGAACAACCCGATGCAGAACAATAAAAGGCTGTAGCTCAGCGAGCGCTTGAGGCGTTTCATCGAGCGGCCCAACTCCTCGTTGCCCGCCGCCAGCGCGACCGAGAAATCGACGGTCGCCGGGCGGTTTTTGAGTATCGTTTTGTTAAGCATTGATACGCAGCCGTTCATCAGATCGCCCACGGCGTAGGTGAAGCGGTTGCCGCCGGGCATGGGCACGCGCCAGGCGCGCACATGCAAAAGCGCGCGGCGCAGCCAAGCGGCCAGCGTTTCCGGCAGCAGCGACACCGCCCAGGAGAACCAGGCGGCCATTGCCGTAAGCATTTTAAGCACCGGCCGGTAGAGCATATCCTCCAGGTTGACGCGCGCGGGAACGGGGTTCATGTAGCTGCGGCCGCCCTCCGTTTTTTCACTCAGCAGGCCGCGGACGACGGCGAAATAGAGCAGCAGTCCAATACCGATCGATTCTGCGGCACCCAGCAGGTTTTCCGCGCTGAAATACGAGACCGCCCGTGCCTCCGTTTGCAGGAACTCCGCGCCGGCGCGCCCGATGCCGCCGATGAAGACGGACGGGAACAATCCCGCTAGAAGCGGGAAGACGGCCAAAACGGACAAAGCGATCACGGACGCGCGCGTCATATACGGCGTTTTCGCGGGCTCCGCTTCCGGGCGCTCCCGGAACAGACAGACATAGAGCTTGAGCATATAAGCGGCGGTCAGCCCGCCCGCGAGGATAAACAGCCACTCGGCGGCAGTATAGAGCCACGCGCCGCCGTGTAAAAGGTGAATATACTCCGTCAGGCTTTCGTGCAGCAGCGATTTGCTCGCAAAGCCCGAGAACGGCGGCACGCCCGCGATACCGAGCATGCCCATGAGGAAAATCACGTGCAGCAGCGGTTTGCCGCGCCCGAACCCGCGCAGGTCGTTTAAATGCCGCTTGCCCGTGCGCATCACGGCCACGCCCGCGCAGAGGAATAAAAGCATCTTGAACGCCGAATGGTTTACCATGTGCGCGGCCAGGCCCTGCGCGGCGATGCCGCCGTGATAGGACAGCATTCCATACAGCCCCACGCCGACCAGGATGAACCCGATCTGGCTCATGCTGGAGTACGCCAGCACGCGTATAAGGTTCATCGAAAGCAGCGCCCAAACACCGCCCAAAAGCATCGTGGCGATGCCGAGCCAGAAGATCAGTATGTGCCAGGCGGCGACCTCCCGCATGACGTGCGCTGAAAGGAGGAGGACGCCGAACACCCCCGCCTTGGACAGCACCGCGGACAGGAGCGCCGTCGCGGGCGCGGGCGCGGCGGGATAGGCTTTCGGCAGCCAGACGTGCAGGGGGAACGCGCCGGCCTTGGCGCCGAAGCCGACCAGCATCAGCACGGCGGGCAGCATCAGCGACGATGCGGGGACGGTTTCCGGGGCAAAGCCCTGCGAGTAGCGCATCGCAAGCAATTCGCCCGGCAACAGCAGCATGCCCATCAGAATGCACAACCCGCCGATGACGGCGATCCACAGGTAACTCTGCGCGGCGCGCAGGGATTCCTTCGTTTCCGAATGCGCGACCCACGGATAGCTGGCAAGCGACATGACTTCAAAGAACAGCACGGTCGTCTGCAATTGGTCGGATAAAAACAACCCGACGGCGGCGGACAGTGTCAGCAGCGAGAAGAACACGAAGCGCGGAACGTTCTCTTTTCCCTTAAAATACGAGAAGGAGAATACGGACGCGACCACCCACAGCAGCGCCGACAGCCAGGCGTACAGCGCGCGGAAGCCGTCCGACGCGAGCGAAATCCCCGCCGCGCAGAGGCTGGCGCTCGTCCATCCGCCCGCCTGCCCGTTCGCGGCCTGCCATAACAGGACAGACAGCGGGATGAGCGCCGCCAGGGACGAAGCCAGCATGCCCCACAGCGCGTACCGCGCGCGCCTGCGCCCCAGGGCGTAGGCGAACACGGCCCCGATCAGGGGCAGCAGCACCGCGATCCAAAGCAGGTGGTTGTTCATCCGATATCCTCTCGTATTACCACAGCATCAGGTACATCAAAAGCCCGAACAGCCCGAGACAGAACAGCAGCAGGCTGTAGCTCATCGAGCGCTTGATCTTGCGCATGGATTGGCCCAACTCCTCGTTGCCGGCCGCCAGCGCGGCCGAGAAGTCGATTTCAAACGGGCGGCGTCTGCGCACGGTTTTATTGAGCAGCGCCACGGCGCCGTTGAGAAAGCCGCCGACGGCCATGGTGAAGCGGTTCCCGCCGGGCATGGGCACACGCCAGGCGCGCACATGCAGAAGCATCCGGCGGCCGCCCGCGATAGCGAGCTCCGGCAGGGAGGCGACGAGCCAAAAACACGCGCCGACCGCCGCCGTCAGCCCCTTCATCAGCGGGCGGTAGGCCGTCTCCTCCAGGTCCATCCACGTGGGTTTCCGGTCGACGTACACGCGCCCGTCCGCGGTTTTCTCGCTCAGCCAGACACGCACCGCTAACAGGTAGATCAAAAGCCCGACGCCTATGGATATCACAGCGTTCGCCAGCGCTTCGGTTGTGTAAACACGGATTGGTTCAACCTCCACATGGAAAAACCCGGCGCTCAACCGCCCGATGCCGCCCAGGATCGCCGAGGGAAACAGGCCGACCGCAAGCACCGCAGCGGCGCAAAGCGACAGCAACGCGGCGGAGCCTTTGGAAAACGAAGGATTTTTCGTTTCGTCCTCCGCCCCGCGCTCCCAGAACAGGCAGACGTAGAGCTTGAGCATGTAGGCGACCGTCAGCGCGCCCGTCAGGATGAACAGCCATTCGGTGGCGGCATAAGTCCACGCCCCGCCGGAGAGGTGAATGTACTCCGTCAGCGCCTCGTGCAGCAGCGTCTTGCTGGCAAAGCCCGGGAACAACGGTACGCCCGTGATACCCAGCATCCCAGCCAGGAACAGGGCATGCAGCAGCGGCTTCCCGCGCCCGAAGCCGCGGATGTCGTTCAGGTTCAGGGAATGCCGCCGCATGGCGACGGCGCCCGCGCACAGGAACAGGATCAGTTTGAACAATGCGTGATTGACCATGTGGGACACAAAGCCCTGCATGGCGCCGCCTCCATGCTCCAGCAGCAAGCCGAACAGCCCTACGCCAAGCATTATGAAACCGATCTGGCTCATGCTGGAGCAGGCCAGGATGCGCTTCATCTCCACGGCCAGAAGCGCAAGCACCGCGCCGACCACCATGGTAATCACGCCGATCCAGAAGATCAGCGCGTGCCAGGCGGCGATCTCCCGCAGGAACTTCACCGACAGCAGCGCGATGCCGAACACCCCGGTCTTTAAAAGCATCCCCGACAGCAGCGCGCTTGCGGGCGCGGGCGCCACGGGGTGCGCCTTGGGCAGCCACACGTGCAGCGGGAACGCGCCCGCCTTCGCCCCGAAGCCGACCAACATCAGCGCGGCGGGGAGCATCAGGCGCGAGGGCTCTATGCCTTCGGTCATCGCAAAGCCCATTGAATACCGCAGCGAAAGCAGCTCATGGGGCAGCAGCAGCATTCCGATCAGCAGACACAGCCCGCCGATGACCGCGATCCACAGATAGGTCTGCGCGGCGCGCAGGGCCCCGGGCGTTTCCTCGTGCGCGACCCACGGATAGCTCACAAGCGACATGACCTCAAAGAACACGATGGTCGTCAACAGCTGATCGGACAGAAACACCCCGATCACGGCGGACAGCGTCGTCAGCGTGAAAAACGCATAGCGCGGCACGCTGGTTTTATTTTTGAAATACGATAGCGAGAACATCGCCGCGACGGTAAACAAAAGCGCCGCGAGCCAGGAAAGCAGCGCCGTGAAGCCGTCCGCCGCGAGCGCAAGCCCCATCACGCTAAAATGCGCCCAGGCAAAGGCGGACGTTTGCCCCTGAATGGTTTGAACAAGCAATACGGACAACAGCGCAAGCGTGGCGGCGGATACGGCCGCCATGATAAGCAGGGCACGGCGGGGCCGCCCGCGGCCCAGGCCGTAGGCGACAGGCGCGCCGAGCATCGGCAGCGCCGCCGCGATCATTAGCCAAACGTTTCCCTGCAACGCTTTATCCTCTCTTACAATCCAACGATTTGCGATAAATAATCGGCGATCGGTTTCCCCAGCAGGATCAGCGCGAGCATCGCCGCCGTTATCACCAGAAACAGCGTGAGCATCTGCCAGCCGGGGTCGCGCTTTTCAGAAGGCTTTTTTTCGATCGGCAGCGCGAAGGCCGTGACCGCGGGCTTGAGCAGATACGCCGCCGTGAACCCGGCGGAGATCAGCAGCACCGCGACGCCGGCGATGCCTATGATATGCCCGCTCCCGAAGGCCGCCGTGACCAGCGCCCATTTGCTCTGGAATATAATGAAGGGCGGGATGCCCACAAGTTCCACCGCGCAGAAGGCGAACACCGTCATCACGATGGGCATCTGCCGCCGCAGCCCCCGCAGCTCCTGCACGTATTCGCGCCCCGTCTGCACCAGGATCGCGCCCGCGCAGCTGAACAGCGTCAGCTTGATCAGGCTGTGGAAGATCATGTGCATCAGCCCCGCCTTGAGCCCAAGCGGCGTGAGCAGCAACAGCCCGAACAGCATATAACTGAGGTTGGAGATCGTGGAATAGGCGAGCCTGCGCTTTAGATGCTGCTCGTGCACGGCCTTTGCGCTGGCAAAGAGGATGGTGAACGCCGCCATCGACAGGCACAGCGTCTGCGCCCAGGTGCCGGAGATCAGCGCCGGGCCGTAGACGTAGTAAGCAAGCCGCGCCACCGAGAACACGCCCGCGTTGACCACCGCCACCGCGTGCAGAAGCGAGGTGACCGGCGTCGGCGCGACGGATGCCGTCGGCAGCCAGCCGTGCAGCGGGAACACCGCCGCCTTCACCCCGAAGCCGAAGAAGCCCAGCACGAACAAAAGCAGCATCATCGTGTGCGGCGCCTGCCGCAGCGCGGGAATGCCGCCGTAGACAAAGATCGTCGTATCGCTGTAAACCAGCACGCTGATCATCGCCAAGAACCCGAGCGACGCCGCGCCCAGCGTATAGTACAGGTACTTCCGTCCCGCGTACATGCTCCTGTGGCTGAAGCCGTGCGCCACCAGGAACACCGTGGCCAGCGTCAGCAGTTCAAAGAAGAAATACAGCGTGAACAGGTTCTCCGCCGAGGCGATCAAAAGCGTCATGGCGTAGCTTAAGAGATACTGCCCGAAAAACGCGTTCTCGCCCGTCTCGTGCTTCATGTACTCAAAGGCGTACAGCATCGAAAGCGGCCACAAAAACGCGATCAGCCCCGCGAATACCGAGCCCAGGCCGTCCAGCGAAAAAGCGATCGTCATGCGGGAGGTGAACTCCAGCAGCACATAGCCGCGCCCGGGCTCCGCAAACAGCGCGAGGCACACGAACGCCGAGGTCGCGATCGTGGAAAGGATGGCGATCCAGCGGCGGATACGGCCGCCCCGCCTGCCCCAGGTGAAGATCAGGGCGCTGCCCGCGATCGGGATTGCGAATGCGATCAGTAACATGCCTGTCCCCCTATAGCAGCGCGCGGAGTATGGTGTCCACAGCGTTTCGCAGCGGCACGGAATACAGCCCGAACAGCAGCGCAAGCGCCGCAAGAATACAAAGCGGAACGATCATGCCGACCGGCGCGCGCCGGGCGCGCAGGCTCACCGCCGCATCGCCGGGGAAGAACGCGGTAAGCACCACCGGGGCGATGTACCCCGCCGTCAAAAGCGCGCTGACCAGCAGCACCACCGGCCCCAGCCAGTAAAACACGGGCATGCCGCTTTGCACCGCGCCCCGCGCAAGCACCCATTTGCTCAAGAATCCGCTCAGCGGCGGGATGCCGACCAGGCCGACGCCCGCGACGGTGAAACACCACATCGTGACCGGCATGATCTTGCCGATACCGCGCATCTCGTCCACGTCCGCCGTGCCGCCGTATACGATCAGCGCGCCGGCGCACAGGAACAGACAGGTCTTCATCACGCTGTGGAACACCGTGTGCAGCAGCGCGCCCTCCGCCGCCGCGCTTTGCAACAGGAATAGCCCGAAGAGGATATAGCTGATCTGGGAGACCGTGGAATACGCCAGCCTGCGCTTGATGTGCTTCTGGCGCAGCGCCTGCGCCGAGCCGATGAGAACCGTCAACAGCGAAAGCGATAATAGCGCCGTCTGCACCCAGCTGCCGCGCATAGCCTCCGTTCCCGCCGCGAAATAGATGACGCGGAAGATGCAAAGCACCCCCGCGTTGACGATGACGCCCGAAAGCACGGCGCTTGCGGGCGTGGGCGCGATGGGGTGCGCCGTGGGCAGCCAGCCGTGCATCGGGAACAGCCCGGCCTTCGTGCCGAACCCGAGGATGCAGACGAACAAAGCGATCAAAAGCAACGCCGGAGGATCTGCAAGCAGCTCCGCCGTAAGCGAGCCGCCCGCAACAAAGGTCGGGCTGGTCGTGTGCAGGGTCAGGTAGATCACGCCGAACAGGCCCATCATCGCGCCGGCGATGGAGTACAACAGGTATTTGATGCCCGCCGCCACCGCTTCCTTCGTGCGGTCGTAGAGCACCATGGGAAAGGAGCACAGCGTCAGCGTTTCAAAGCACAGGTACATCGTTAAAAGCGAGCCCGCCAAGCACAGGCACATCAGCGCGAACAGCGAGAAGAAATAGAACGCGAAAAAGCGCGCGGGATTTTTCTCATGTTTGAAGTAGGTCAGCGCGTAGAACCCAGCCGCCATGAACACGCCGGAGAACAGTAGCCCAAACAGCCTGCCCGCCCCGTCGCTTTGGAACATGAAGGTCACGCCCGGCGCGACGGAGAACAGCGTCTGCACGCCGTCGCCCGTTATAGTCAGCGCGGCGACCGCCGCAAAGCACAGCGCAAGCCCGGCCCCCGCCGCGGCCGCCCGGAACCTGCGCGCAAACAGGAACCACGCCCCGAAAAAAAGGGGGATGGCCGGAACCAGGACGAACAGGATGCTCTGCATGCTTCAATAACTCCTCAGGCCAGATTTTGAATGCCGGTCGTGATGAGGTTGATGATGTCCTTGGCAAAAAAGCCGATCGCCAGGTTGACGGCCCCGAACACGCTGAGCGTGACCGCGGTGAGCCTGGATTTGATGAACGGCTGACGCACGAACCCTTCCCTGGGTTTGCGGTAGAGCCCGAGCACCGTGTGCATGAAGTAAAAGGCGTTTAAAAGCGTACTTAAGGCCAGCGCCGCCAGCAGCGTGATACGCACCCAGCCCGCGCCCGAGATCGCGGCCTCGGCAAAGAAGATCTTGGAGAAGAACCCGCCGAGGACGGGGATGCCCACCATGCTCATCGCGCCCAGCGAAAATGCGATTCCCGGGATGACATAGCGGTAACCCGCGCCGCGCAGGTCCACAAAGCGCTTACTATCCCCCGAGGCGTCGCACAGCGGCGAGACGGACAAAAACAGCATGCTCTTGCAAAGCGCGTGCACCACCAGGTGGAACATCGCCGCAGCCACGCCCACGTCGCTGCCAAGCCCGATCCACGCAAACAGGTACCCCATCTGCGACACCGAGGAGTACGCCACCATCCGCCGGATGTCCAGACAGCGGATGGCGCCGATAGAGCCGAGTATCATTGATAATACGCCCAGCACCAGCATCAAATTCAGCGCCATGTCGGACAGGACGACGTCGATGCCGATGACGCGGTAGAATATCTTCACAAGTAGGAAAAAGTACGCCTTGCTCACGACGCTGGAAAGCACGGCGCTGGCCGCCGAGGTGGAATAGCCGTAGGCGTCGGGCAGCCACATATGGAAGGGAAACACGCCGCATTTGATGGCGATGCCCGCGATGAACAGCCCGATGATGACCGAGATGGGCAGCGCGTACGCGCCGTTCGCGGCATACCGGGCGATCACGGCGTGGATGTTCTCCATCAGCAAATGGCCCGTCAGGTTGTAGGTCAGGGCGATGGCGATCAGAATGAGGCCGGAACCCAGCAGGCTCAAAATCATATAGCGCATCGAGGCGACCATGGTGTGCCCCACCTGCCGCGCCATCATCAGCGCGCAGCTTGACAGCGCCATGATCTCGATGAACACGTATGCGGTAAACAAGTCGTTGGTATAGGTAAGCGTCAGCATCCCGGCCATGATCAGGTTGCACATCACGTAGAACAGCCCCTGCTTGGGCGTATCGATCTGCCGCTGCAGCTTGTTCATCCCCGAGAGCTGGGACAAAAGCATCACGATGCTCAAGGCAAGCGCGATGACCGTCTCCAAAAGCCCAGCGCGCAGCTCGTTGCCCCAGGGCGCGGGGAAGTGCCCCATCATGTAGTTGTAGCTTCCGCCAAACGACAGCATGAAAGGCAGAAACCAAATATGCAAACAGACCACGGCCGATACCATGCCCACCGACAGCCATTTGGCGGCGCGGCGGGGCAGCACAGGCGTGACGACGGCCGAGATCATCGCAAGCATGATGGAAAAAAAAGGCACGTTTTGTACAAGCTGCATGCTATTCGTCTTCCCCCTTCATCATCAGCGTCATGCTGTCGATATCCAGGGTATGGTAGCGGCGGTAGAGGCGGATGGTTAAAGCCAGCATCACCGCCGTGACGCTGACGGACACCACGATGCCCGTGAGCACCAGGCCGCTGGGGATGGGGTTGACGTAGCCGGCCGCTGCCGCGCCTTCGGCCAGCACCGGCGCGGCGCGCCCCGCGATGAAGCCCTGCGAGGTCAGAAACAGGAAGGTCGCCGTCTCCATGATGTTGAGCCCGATGATCTTCTTGATGAGGTTGTGGTGCAGCAGCAGCGTCGTAAACCCGATGCCGAACAAAAGGATGGCGACGGTGACGTCCAGATGCGTCCACAGCAGCGAGAGAATATCGCCCATCAAACCCCTCCTTTGCGTATCAGGGTGTAAAACACATACATCGTGCACATCACGACCAGCCCGACGCAGATGTTCAGCGGCAGGATGAATCCCGCCGACAGGATGTTGCCCGGAACGCCCAGCGAAACGCCGCTTTCCAGATGGTTGGCGCCCGTGTAGAAGGAATAGCTTTTCAGCCCCGCGTAGCTGAGAAGCGCCGCGAACGTCACCCACTGGAAGGTACGGTAGGTGAAGAAGCGTTCGGTCTTTTTGAAGCCGTAGGCGTTTAAATATAGGATCAGCCCCGCGCCCATGATGGCGCCGCCGGAGAACCCGCCTCCGGGCGTGATGTGCCCGTTTAGTACCACGTAAAACCCGAACAGCAGCACCACGGGCGTAAGGAGCTTAGCGGCGAACTGAAGGATCTGGTCGTTCTTGGGCTCGTGGAAGCGGTCGTCGTACTCGGCCTCCAGCCAGGTCTTGGTGGGCTTGCCGTCCTTGTGGTCGTGCAGTTTCAATAAAAACAGCGCCGAGCAGGCGGCCGTGAACAGCACCGTCGCCTCGCCGAAGGTATCAAACGCGCGGTAATCCAAAATCATGCCCGTGACCATGTTGACCGCGCCGGTCTCTCCGGGGCCCAGTTCCACGTAGCGCGCGGCGACCTCGTTGTTGTCGGGGTTGCCCGGGTCGCCGAACGGCGGCAGGGTATTCACCGTCCACAACAGGAACATCACGATGCCAAAGCAGGTGACCGCAGACAGGATACGGTACAGGCGCTGGATGATTTTCACGCCCGAAGAATACGACCACGCGTGGATCTGCCGGTACATCTCGTGCTCCTGCTCCTGGGCGCGCTGCACGCGCAGCTCGCGCACGCCTTCCAGCGCTTCCAGCGCCTCGTTGGAGGAGCGCGTAAGCCCTTGCGGCTGCTCGCCCAGGGAGGCGATCATGTCCTCGTCCAGCGGGCTTTCGTCGCCGTAGAACCTCTGGCGCAGGATGTCAGCGATCTTTTTCTTCATCGTTTTTCACCTTGATCGCATGGAGTTTTTTGAGCGTGATAAAGAACAATATGCCCGTGACGCCCGCGCCGACGGCGGCCTCGGTGATCGCAAGGTCGGGCGACTGGAGCAATATCCACAGGATGCTCATCAGCAGGCTGTACGCCAGGAAGATGATCACGGACACGAGCAGGTCCTTGGCGATGCAGGTGGCGACGGCGCATATCAACAGCGCGCCGAGCACGATCACCGTCAGCAGCGTCATTTGCTCAGCACCTCCATATCGCGGTCGAGCCGTGGGTTGGTGGTCGCCTCCAGGCGGGCGATCAGGTGGCCGGCGGTAGGGCTGGCGATCCACAGGAAGATCATCGTCAGCGCGAACTTGAGCACGATCCATCCGTCGGCGGCGCTGATGGAAAGCCCGATCATCAGCGCCAGGATGCCCAGCGAATCGCACATCGAGGACGCGTGCAGGCGGTTGAGCGCGATGCGGAAGCGGTACTGCCCGAGCACGCCCGCGGCGAGCACGACCAAACCGCCGAGCAGGAAAACGGCCGTGAGGATGAAGCGGACGACCTCAATCACGTTTGATCTCCCCCTTCTCCTGTTTTTCCATCGCAACGCCCATGTACACCTTGCATAGCACCACGATCGCCAGGAAGCCGATCATCGCGTACAAAAGCGCGACGTCGGCCAGGTAGCCTTCATTCAGCATCAGCGCGAGCACGCAGATCATCCCCAGCGTCAGCGTGCAGATCATGTTGATGGCGATGATTCGGCCGGTGATGCCGGGGCCGCGCACCGCGCGCTCCAGGCACAGGAGCGTGAGTACGGAAAGCACGGCCAGCACAGCCGTATACAGGGTTTGATAGGCTTCCTGCATCACTTCACCCCCAGCTTTTCCAGCCGCATCAGCCGCCGCTGGAACGAAAGGTTTTCGATACCCTCGGCAAAGCTTTGATCCAGGCAGTGCACGGTGAGCTTTTCGCCCTCGCAGAACACCGAAAGCGTGCCGGGCGTCAGCGTGATGGAGTTGGCAAGCAGGCTTTGCGCCAGCGTGGTTTTCAACGGCGTACAGAAGGTGATCAGCTGCGGTTTGACCTCATACTTCGTACGGAGCATGATGCGCATCAACTGGAAACTCGCCTGGACGATCTCCTTGAGCAGCACGGCGACGTACACAAGCGCCGCGGGGATCATCCTGAGGATGCGCAGCTCGCGTCGCAGCCCGTAATCCAGGAATTTGACGCAGAAAAAATACAGAGCCGCGACGATCACGGCCCCGATGCCCGCAATTTCAAGGGTGACGCGACCGTTGAACGCGATCCACAGGAGAAACAGCGCCGTCAGCATCCTTTTTACCTCCGCTACGAATAAATAGAAAAACAGCGGGAAGGAGCCCCGCCCTCCCTGTTATTTTATGCTCCGCGTTACCATTTGTCAATTTCGAAACGGTTTTTTTCTTGTGTGCGCTCAGGTCCGGAACATGGTATACTTTTTTACGGTTGTTGATGCCGCGCCGACAGGCGGATACGCTCCGCCGGAGGTCATGATGATTACATTTTACTCCCCCAAAGACACGGATGCGCTTGTTTTGCTGCTGCGCGAGGCGTACGCCCTGCCGGACGCCGAGGTCCGCCTGCACCGGGACTGGATCGGGTATGTGTACACGGTGAAAACGCAAGCCGCGGCCTATGTCCTGAAGCTGTACCGCCCCTTTCACACACGATTCGCGCTCAACACCGTCGGCATCCTGCAATACCTTGAAGCCCGGGAGTATCCGGCGGCGCGAATCGTTCCCGCGATAACGGGAGAAGCGTATGTTATGGTGCGGACCTCCGCCGGAGACGCCGTGGCTATGCTGTATGATTTGATTGCGGGCGAAGATCCGGACGTAGAAACCGACCTCGTGCCCATCGCCGCGCAGACAGGTATACTACACCGCGTAATGGCGGATTATACCGGCGAAATTCTGCAGCACGGCAAGGCACATTATATTGACCGATACCTTCAAATACTGGAAAGAATAGAATTCCCGCAGGATAAGCTTGCGGATGTTATAACCTATGGCGCGGCGTTGTGGGAACGGTTTGAACAATCCCCCAGAGGCTTCTGCCACGGCGACCTGCACTGTGGCAATATGCGCAGGGACAATCAAAAGCGGTACTGGCTGTTTGATTTTGACGCGGCATGTGTAGCGCACCCGGCCGCTGATATCGCCACCCTGTGCGACAGAACCGATTACTTTCATTTACAAGAGGACGCGTTTGCCGAAACACAGCGCGCGCTGGACTTGTTTATGCCCGCCTATGAGCGGGAGCGCGGGAGCGCGTTGGTTGAAGCGGACGTCCGGGCGGTGTACGCGTTCATCGCCATCCGGCACTACGATATCCAGGCGACGATCACCGATTGCCAGGGCTATACGCTGCAAAATCTGGAAAACCAGCACCGATGGCTGATGGATTGGCGGGAACTGTGCGCACGCAAAGGCGTCTGACGAATTTCTTTGCTTGTAATCGCACCCCGTTTTTGCTATAATCGCGTCTGTAGCCGGTGTGTCGGAATGGCAGACGAGGAAGACTCAAAATCTTTTGTGGGCGACCACGTGGGGGTTCAAGTCCCTTCACCGGCACCAAACCCGAAAGGCGGACGCGATTGCGTTCGCCTTTCGGGTTTTTATATCGTTGATACTCATTTCGCATATTCTGCATTCATGGATGAAATCACTTGTTTTGATCGTTTTATCATCGGGTATATTTTCAAAGACCCACCACGGCTTTTAAAGGAGATTTCAACTATGATACGCAAACTTGGCATGATCGCGCTCGCGGTCATCATACTCATGTCCTCTGCGGCAGGCGCATCGGCTGCGACCGGCCTTATCTACAGTGAGGATTTTTCTGGCTACGCGGTCGATTCCTTCCCTTCCGGCTGGAGTATCGTATCCAGCGGAGCCGGGAACAGCGAACAGAAGATCGCAGACGACGCTGGAAACAAAGTGTTGCTGGCGAAGTCCCAGGCCGGCGTCAGCGCGGTGCTGCGGTACGCGCTGGGTGCATTGCCAGGCAAGATCATCTTTTCGTTTGACGCTTCCATCCCCGGCGGCGGCTCCGTTTCCATCAGCAACGGAACGCTGGCGGCCTCGGTTAGCGGCGCCCCCGCCGATCAGTGGGCGAGCTATACGCTGACGATCAATTTCTCGCAGAAAACCTACGATCTGTCCATCAACGGCGCAACCGTAAAAAGCAGGGCAGGCCTTTCAGCGACGAGTGCGTCTACGGGGATTACCCTCAATACCGGCCATGCGACCGGGAACGATATCGCGATGATCGACAACCTCGTGATTCAGGAGACCTACGCCTACTACTCCCATAATACGGTATGCTCCTTCGGCCCTCATTTCCGCGACGTATCCCCGGAACTCACCGATAAATGGTATATGTTCACGCCGGTCGACCTGAGCCGGGACGGGACGCAAACCTATCCCCTCGTCGGCGGGGGCGCGTATATCATCGGGCAGGTAAACATTTACGTGTCGGGAGACAACGTAACGGTACTGTACCAGTATTTCAACGACGATATCTGGGACGAACAACAGTTTTTCACGATCTTCCCCGATTACGGCAGCATTACCACCGTAACGCCGGAGGAAATCGAGCCGTTGTTCTCCTACGGGCAACCTATCAGCATAGCCTATGACCTGTCCGGAGATACGAACGTCATCCTGTTCGTGCGCAACGTTGTAACTTTCCGGGATGACAATCCCAAGATCGTCCGCTTCTGGGAGAATATACCGGAGTACAAAACCCAGCGGGAGCAGATGCTGGACCTTCTGGACGGAACGCAGGGATATTAGTCATCTACATAGTCTTGCGGTCCGCGGCGATTTTAATCGCACGGATGTCTTTCAACCATTCCATCGTCTGAGTCGCCTTATTGCGAACCGACCGGAAAAGCGGGCTGCAGCTGCAGCCCGCTTTTCTCATTCCAGAATAAAGAAATGTCACGCCGTTTTGGCGCGCCGCCTCCGGTAGATCCAAAGCGCGCTTGCCCCGACCAGCAAAGCCGAGAAACCGATACCCAGCCACAGCCAGGGCCTTCCGGCGTCGCCGGTCTGCGGCGAGGTAGAACCTCCGCAGTCGCCGATCATTTCCACATAGCGGAAGCTGGGATTGTTGAGCAGCTGCCCCATGGCGGGAGTCCACGATGTTTTTCCCGCTCCGCTGCTTAAGGCCGAAACCAGAATATCCCCCGAAACCGAGGGGCTGCGTGGCGTGGACGTCGTATCGTAAATCGCAGGTTCTTCTTCGCTGGAGAATATCACTTTCCCGCAAGTCACGATTAATTCATCGTCCTGGGTACCAGCGGGCCAGTACAGGCCGCTCACGCCTTCCTGGCTTGTAAACTCTCCGTAGCCGCCGGTCACACGAACATCTCCGGCATACAGCGATCCCCCGGCGTATCCCTTCGCGACCGATGTGATATTCCCGCCGCTCAATCCGAAGGAACCTTCCGCCCTCACTCCGATCGCGGTCGTACTTCCGGTAACGTCAATGGACACCTGTCCTCCAATCATCGCTACATCCTGTGTGCACCGTATACCTGTCGAAAGCGCTCCGTAAACCGTGATATCTACCGTTCCGCTTTCGATGTATACGTCATAGGAATCCTCCCGGATCCCAACGACCGTCGTACCACCCGCGTCATTGTGAAGGTCAATGGTCAGGGTTCCTGTCGCGGCGCTTTCGGTGAACGTTATGGTGCCGTGCTGGCAAAACAGTCCGTGCAGCGATCCCGCTTTTGATCCGCTGTACGTCAGGAAATTGTTGCCCTCAAGTTCCACAATGACGTCCCCGCCAAGCACGACCATGATGTTTACCGTTCCCGAGGTCAGCGTGCTGAACGAAGCGTCTTTCAACCTTAGCGTTGGCGTAGGCGTGGTGCTCGTATCAAAAAACACATTCCAGTTTGCAGCCGTACCGTAACTGCCGCTGTTGAGCAGATACGGATTGCCCGCCGTTAGGGTACGGTTTGCCACCAAGACCTGCGTGGCAGGCCCGGCAAAGGCTACTGGCACCGTAATGAACAATAGTAAAACTGTAAACAGCGCTGCCAGCAGCAGGTGCTTTTTGATATTCATTTTCATAGGGTATATCCTCCGGATTTGATTGGGAAGTGTATTGCCTCATCGTTTTTACATTTGATTTAGAAATAGCAAAACTCTTAGAAAATCGGACAATCAACACGGACTGCCGCGGGGTCGCGGCAACCCGTGTTATGCTATTGAAAGCAACATTACGCCGTTTTAGCATACCGTTTTCTGAAAATCCAGAACACGCCTGCGCCGACAAACACAGCCGCGAAACCGATACCCAGCCACAGCCACGGCCTGCCTGCGTCGCCGGTTTGCGGCAAGGGCGGCTCTTCGCTCTCGCCGAGCATCTCCACATAGTGGAAGCTGTAATTGCTGAACAGCTGCCCCATAGCCGGAGCCCACGTGGTTTTCCCCGTACCATCGCTTATGGATGCAACCAGAATATCCCCTGAAACCGAGAGGCTGGGGTACGGAGATGTTGCATCAAGAAGCGCCGCTTGATTTGCACTGGTGAATATAACTTGCCCGCCGGTCACTGCCATATCTTCACTTGTTGAACCGGGAGGAAAAAATAAACCAAAAGCGGAACCTAGGCCATCAAACTCTCCGGATCCGCCGGTAATACTTACCTCTGTGCTATATAGAGCCCCGCTGCTGCCGCCAAACCCATAAACAGTTGCGGAAACGGTACCTCCGCTCAGGCTGAACGCTGTATCCGCTCTCACCCCTGCAACATATGTCGAGCCCACAGGAACAGCTAATGATACCTGGCCGCCGCTGACACTCACCTGCTGTTCGGTAAATACGCCATAGGAATACATTCCCTGCGTTGAGATATCAATCGTCCCGCCTTGGATAGATATCTCGTTATGATTTCTGATTCCTGCCGTCGTATACCCGCTGGCACCGTTCAATATGCTAATGGTCAAGTTTCCCGAAGCGCCGCTCTCGGTGATTGTCACGCTGCCATTCGGGCAAAATATCCCGTTCATGTTTATGCCGCTACCACCGCTGTAATATAAGTAGTTCGTGCCCTCAAGCTCCACGATGATGTCTCCGCCATTCACAACAACGACACTTAATTCTCCTGATGCGTTTGTCATTGTATTAAACGACGCGTTTTTTAGCCTCAGCGTTGGCGCAGGCGAGGTGCTCGTATCGAAATGCACGTTCCAGTTAGAAGGATTGCCGTAGCTGCCGCTGTTTAGCAGGTACGGTTGGCTTACCGATAAAGGATGGTTTGCTATTACGACCTGCGTGGCGGGACCGGCAAGGGCGGCAGACATCGTAATACACAGCAGCAAAACTGTAAACAGCGCTGCCAGCAACAAGTGCTTGCTGATATTCATTTTCATAGGATTTATCCTCCTGATTGATTGGTAAAGAATGGCTTCATTAGAATTCTTTGCATTTGATAGAAAAATAACACACACACAACTTGTGTCAACACCATGAGATGTTAAATGTTCTTTAAGTGATTCAGCAAAGCATCATATATTAACTTGGAGATTTACAGTTTTTTACAGCATGTCTGGCGTCTGAAGCCGTAGATACATAACAATAATACTTATGCTTTCCATATGATACTATAAAGCACCCGATATTTACCGGAAATGGTAATATTTTATTAAGATATTATTCATATATTTCTGTCGGATTCTGCGGCTTGCCATCGCCAAACAAAGCGTGATAGACTGTGTTCGGAAATAACGCAACCGGCCGTTTTGCCGGAATGAAGTCAATACCGCATTTCAAGTCAAGAAATTATTCTTTGTTTCCGATATCGTTGATCGCGGGGAGGCGAGAGTTTGGCAGGGCACGAACAAAGCGAAGTATCGGCGGCGGTGGAGCGCATGCGAAAGTATATTGACGCGCATCTGCAGGAAGCGGTCACCGCAAGCGACGTGGCGAAGGCCGCCGGGTATTCCCAGTTCCACGCGGCGCGTATATTCAGGGAGGAAACAGGCCTGTCTCCGTTTGAGTATATCCGCCGGGAGCGGCTGACCGCGTCGGCGCACGCGCTGCGCGGCGGCGGCCAAAAGGTGCTGGACGTCGCGCTGGATTTCGTGTTCGCCAGCCACGAGGGCTTTACGCGGGCGTTTGCAAACGGCTTTGGCATTACGCCCAAGAAGTACGCCGGCTGCCCGCCGCCGGAAGGCTGGCTTGTTCCCCGCCGGTATCTCGACCGCTCCAAATCAAGACAGGAGGAAACGAATATGGATCAAACAGCGGTCATCTTCACACAAATCGTTGAGCGCCCGGCGCGCAAGCTGATTTTAAAACGCAGCAAAGCCGCCGGCGACTACTTCGCCTACTGCGGGGAGGTGGGCTGCGGAGAAAGCAACGCCTCCGCCCCGTGGGACATCCTCACGACCATCAAGGAAGCCTTGTACGAGCCCGTCGGCCTGTGGCTGCCGGACAACATGCGCCCGGCCGGAACGGGAGTTTACGCCCACGGGGTGGAGGTCCCCGCGGACTACAGCGGCAAGATTCCCGAAGGTTTTGACGTGATCGACCTCGCCCCGTGCAAGCTGCTGGTATTTCAGGGCGAACCCTACGACGACTGTGATTTCCAGAGGGCCGTCGAGCTGTGCATGGAAAGAATCGGCAAGTTCAACCCCGAAGTCTACGGCTACCGGTACGCGCCGGATGAAGCGCCCAGGATGCAGCTTGCCCCCATGGGCTGGCGCGGGTATATCGAACTGCTCCCGGTCAGGAGCATGAACAAGCAGGGATAGCCCCAAACCACAGACGTCCGGTTTAGCAGACGCCTTTGCCGCCGCGGGCCTCGTACAGCCCGCGGCGGTTTTCTATGCCGCTGCCGGCATTTCCTTCCGGCGCAGGGTTTTTCTGTACAAATAAAAATATTCATGCATAAATATAAAAAAGTGCTTGACAAAATATTACAAGTATATTAATATATTAACGAAATAGTAATAATTGTGTAATAATTATGTTATATTTCCCCCTTGCTCCTTTGCTCTCCGGCCATCAGCCCTACTGCCGCAACCCCTATACAGAAAGCAATAAAGACTGTTTTCACTCAAGACCGATTCTCACGTTATGAGCGCGCCTTAAGAGGAGGCCAATCATCATATGAGTATGCTGATGCATGAAGCATATCCGAAAGTATACGAAAAGCCTTATGTTCGCAGAAATAATCAAAAAGCTTACAGCTCAAGCATCGTAAACGCAGAGATATCAATCGCTAAAGGCAGTCCGTTATTCAAAGCAAGGGTCAGGCAGGCCCTGGAAGAATTGCAGATATCGGGCTATGCCGCCATAGACAAATATCCGCTGCCCGCGAAGTTCATCATCGCGAGCGATCGTATCATATATGACGGTACTCTCGGCATCCTGTACCTGAACCGGAAATTGAAAAAAGACGAAATGAAAGATATCCTGGTTTCCTGTTCGGAAGGCGTCCGGGATTTTTCTCTCTATTCCTTACGGGCTTTGCAGGCCATCCGGGCTTCGTCGGTCTACTATAAACTGAATACGGTCTATCGCAGGATTATGCGCAAACCCCTTGAAAAAAGAGTAACCAAAGACGTAATGAAAATCATCACTTCTCCGCCCAAAGGCAAGGTCTCAACAGAGGATCAGCACTTCCTGCTGACCACCATGCGGCTGGAGATGTTTATGAAGGCGCTGTGCGTGAAAGTAGAGAAGCGCTCGTTGATCCGTCTGCTGACCGAAGAACAAAAGAAACTGAAACAACGGCTGCTGTCGCTTCAGAAACAGCAGCTTGCGGGCTTGGATTCATTGGCCGAATGCGCACAGCTTCGGGAAACCATCCAAAAAACGGACGAGCTCATCTACCGCAAGCGCCTGGCGTTTCAAAACAGGCTGATTAACCGGGTGTTCAGGAGTATCGAAACGGAAAGCCGGACCGCCAATGTGCTTAAGATCAGTAAAAGAAACAGGAATAGACAGCAAAAGTTGGCTTCGGAAATACAGTCTCTGCAGTCCGCGCTTTCAAACATCGAAGCGGAGGGGTCGTACCACGGCCGCCGCAGGCAGGCGGCGCTGTCCAAGAAACTGACCGCGCTAAAGAGAAAAAACCTGCAATGTTCCTACTTAAGCGCATGCTATGAAAACCGGCAGAAATTCACGAATAAACTGAAGGCCCACATGGAAAAGTACCATCAAACCGAGCTGATTCCCGCAAGTTTTCACAAGTCGGCGCAGATGCGTGTTTTCAATACGCTGCGGTTTTTGATCAGCGCCCTGTTCGTAGGCGTATACCTGTTCGTCATCCGGTTCCCCCTGGCTCTCGCCCCCTTCCTGTTCCTGCTCGGGCTGTATGTATTCCAACCGATAGCCAATAAATTCACCATCCTGCTGATGACCAGATACACCAACAACTGCGGCCTGAAACGGCTGTCCGCCCCCGAGCTGAAGCTTGAGATCGTAAAGCGGGCCGCTCACGGGCAGTACTTCTGCGCGGTGGACCTGCCGCTTTATACGGGCAAAGTCGAAGAACTCTATACGACCGAATACTACATCAAGAAAAACCTGAAGAATCTGCGCAATACGCTGTCGTATTACCCCAAACTCGCTATCATATACCAGATTACATCCAATACCGCAGACAGGAAGATCGTCGAGCGGGAAGTCGCGATTACCCAACGGGCGCAGGCGATGGCGAACCTGCTTTACGGGAAGACCCGAATCTACTTCCTGTATCTGCACAGAAGTTCGTCCACCGCCAAAAAGGTCGGTAATATCCTTGCCTCGCACCTGTTGAAGCAGCACGGCTATACCTATCCTGTGATCTATACCGACAAGGAGAAGTTCCAGACCACATTCGAGCCCAAACCGCTGTTTGACAGGGTATACGGCAATTTCCACGGTTCGCTTTGCAGACGCGCCCATGAATCGGCTTTCTCCATGGCCAGAAACAACGCGATTATCAAAGACATCCTCGCCGGCAAACAGATTCCGCTGTCGGACAAAATCGAGTTCTCCTTCTTCATCGACAACAAAAATGAGATACAGCCCGGCAGTTTCGAGGCTGCGCTCGCGGCGATGCTGCACCCCGAAAACAGAAGCATCACCATCCTGCAGCCGCAAATGAGCATAGAGGATCCGGTGTATGAGGGGCGTTTTATCACCTCGGCGTTTCTGCGCATGATGCGCATCGCAAGAGACGTACACAACGACAGATACCTGGCCACGCTCCACGGCTTGTACAACAACATGAGCGCGTATTACGGCAAGGGGATGCTGCGGCTCAGTCAATACGATTATATGGTGATGAACGAGATCCTCAACCTGAAATATATCGACTCGCACGACTGGCAGGAAAGCGTATTCAACCAGGCCGCCCTGGCAATCAGCGGCGATACCAGGATAAACGCCGTGAAACAGCCTGCCGACGATTGCGACAGCCAGTACAGCGTGTTATTGGAAAAGGGACATGAAAGCATACTTCTTACGCTGATATTCCGCAGCGATACATGCACAATACTCTATCCCGACGGGAATTCCCGGGAGATCTATATTGCGGGTAAAACCCCGGATGAAGAGAAAATCAAGAGTGCCCTGGATTACATTGACAACAAAGTCGACGTCGGGGAAAGAGAGTTGATCTCGACCATCGGCAGTTATCAGCGGGATGCACGGTGGCTGAAGGGCGATCTGCAGATGCTGCACACGTTTGCGGCCTACCGCAGGTATATGCCGCCGTATCACAGGTTTCACATGGGCAATATTTTCAGGCGGTTTGCCAATGAGCTCACGCTACTGACCTGGGTTGTGATGAATTTCGCGTTTTCGATACTGCGGCAATCGCCGACGGCCGGGCAGGAAACGCTGTTCATCCTGACCCTGTATTTGGCAATCACAGCCTTCGGTTTTGCCGGGATCGACCTGTTCATCTACCCGATATTCTTTGAAATCAAAAGCCGACCGGTCATGTATCCCCGGTCTGTGTTCAAGGTTTTCTTCAAAGCTGCAGCCGACGTATTGAAAAAAATCGGCGTTGGCTTATGGCAGTTTGTGCTATACCTTTTGATCGCCTGGCCGAGAGTGTATCTCGGAATCAGAAGCTCGATCAAAGTACTCGCCGCGGGAATCGATCAAAAAATAGATTGGGGCGCCGCCAGCAACGCCTGCATATCCGCGGAAGAAACCAGCAGGCAGGGCCTGCCGTTCGAACGGTTTCTGGTCCATTATAAAAACTGTATGCTCCTGGGTATCATTCTTGTTGCGGGGCTGTTGTCCTTGATTCTACTCGGCAAAGCCTATACCTCCGTTTTGCTTCCGCTCAATCTCGGGATGATTGCCGTGGGTTTGATCTTCGCGCCGTTCGTCGCGTATTTCGTGTCCAAACAAATCAAGCAATAATGCCCGTTCGGGCATACGCGACAGCCACACTCTTTCCGTGCAAAACCACGCCGGATTTTATACCGCCATGTCGCCGTCGCGGACTGCATATCGTCCGCGGCGGCTTTTCCTTTGCAAAGAAAAACTCATTTCACATCTCGCTTCGCCGCGGCTCCCTTCTAATCGAAACAAGATGAGAAGACGACTAGACTGTCATTTGATTTGCAGCGAAGCATTGACCGCCGGCATGGTCGGTGCTATCCTGAATGCAATGAGTCGAAACCAAAAACGGAGGTATCGTTATGGCATTCACGAAGAAGACCTATCCGAACAATCCGCAAAGGACCGGCATGGCGCGGATGGTGGACGGCATTGCGTATTCGAAAATCGGCGGGGCAAAAACAACGCTCACGCTGCTGAGGCCCTGGGAAGAGGACGCGCGGTATCCGCTTGTTGTGTTTGTGCAGGGCTCGGGCTGGACGACCCCGGACCGCGGGTTTGAGATTCCCCAGCTTTCGCGGCTTTCGCAGCAAGGCTATGTGGTGGCGTCGGTCTGCCACCGCGACGCCACGGAAGGCAACCCGTTCCCCGCGTTCCTGCAGGATGTGAAAACGGCCATCCGCTTCCTGCGCGCGCATGCGGACGACTACAGCATCGACGCTGGGCGCGTAGGCATCTACGGCACCTCCTCCGGCGGCAACACCGCCCTGCTTGCCGCCGCGACGGGCGACGATCCAAAGTACAGGACCGGAGAATATCCCGACGTGTCCGACGCGGTCAACTGCGTTGTATCCTGCTTCGGGCCGACGGATTTGACCATGATCCCGGATATCCAGGACCCGATGGACGATATCTTCCTGGGCCTGATCGGCGACAACGATGCCGCCGCGGTGCTGCGGGAGATGAGCCCTTGCCGTTATATCAGCAAAGACGCTCCTTTCCCGCCCTGCCTGCTCGCGCACGGCACCGACGATTCGATCGTTCCGTATTTTATGGCAAAGGATATGGCGGAGAAGCTTTCCGCATGCGGAAAGGATGTGCGGCTGTTGACCGTGACCGGCGCTCCGCACGAGGACACGTTCTGGAGCTGGCCGCTGATTGAGGATATCTATGCGTTTATCAAGGAACATATCGGCTGACGGCCTACCCTGCCTAAGGAGGTTCCCATGATCCAAAACACGGCGAAGATCTACTTCTCCCCCACCGGCAACACCAAAAAAAGCGTGGACGCCATGGCGGCGGCCGTCGGAGGCAATATACTGGATCACGACGTGACCGTGGACAGGGACGGCGCGCCCTGCGTTTTCACCGCGGAGGACTTCGCGGTGTTCGGCATGCCCGTCTATGGCGGGCGTATCCCCATCGCGGCCAGGGACCGGCTGTTGCGGTTTCGGGGAAAACAAACCCCGTGCATCGTGCTGGTCACCTACGGCAACCGGCACTACGACGACGCGCTTGTGGAGCTTGCGGATCTGGTGCAGGCGCAGGGATTTGTGGTCAAAGGCGCGGCGGCGCTGGTTGGTCGGCATACCTACGGCGATATCCAGGCCGGGCGCCCCGGCGCGGACGATTTGGCCGCGGACGCGGCGTTTGCCCGCAAGGCCGCGGCAAACGCGGTGGTAACTCCGCCGGATATTTACGGAAACCGCCCGTACAGGGACGGCGGAGGCGGCGGCGGGTTCCGGCCGCTGACCTCCGAGAACTGCACCGCCTGCGGCATCTGCGTGAGTAACTGCCCGATGCAGGCGATCGGGGCGGACTGCAGAACCATCGATGATTCTTTATGCATCTCCTGCTTCCGCTGCATCCGCAAATGTCCGGAAAGTGCGAAACACATGAACACCGCAGACTATCTCGCGTTCGCCGAGAGCTTTTCCGAACAGTTGAAAGCCCGGCGGGAGAACGAATATTTCCTGTAACCGTATCGTCTTGCAATGAAGAGAATACCGGGATTTCCTCCCGCCACCGCTCCGGTAAGGTGCGGATATCCGCATACAGGCAGTTGAACGTCGCTGTGATCCGCGGCTTGACAAAAACACGCCTGTCCGCAGCCGATGCCTTTTGTGTTTTTAGTTCCGTTGTGATACTCTTCTCTCATATCCCGGATCATCGTTTCTGCTGCCCCGGCAGCCCTTATTGCATGGTAGGTCTTCCTGCTCAGAGATTTCACCCGGAACCTGCGAACATCTCAATACATATCCAGAAGAAAGACGATGGGTCCTATGAAAAAGCATTGCTTGCAAACGGTCTGCCTGATCATTTCGCTTTTGATGCTCCGTCCCTGCGCCGCATCCGCCGGACAGGCTGCCGCCACGCCGCAGGAGATGCTGCAGGCGTATCAGAGCGTCCTGCTCGGCGACCAAAGCTATCTACGATACAACACCTTTGACGATCTGATTGAAGAAGCGGTAATGACAGACGAAATCACCGATTGGTACGACTATGTGCCGGGCCCCCCGTTCTCCTTCGTTGCGTTCGCCGTTACCGACCTGGACATGAACGGCAATCCCGAACTGCTGCTACAGCTTTCCGAAGATTTCGGATACGAACTGCTCCGCTATGATAACGGCCGGGTATACGGCTATCCGTTCGTCGCCCGCGCCATGGAGGCCGTCACGGCGGACGGCGAGATCCACGGTTCCAGCGGCGCGGATAATTTCGGGTGGTACCGTATCTGCTTTCACGGCGCAGCGCTGCGGACGATCGTGATCTGTTGGAAGTACGACGAGGAAGCTCCTGCTTTCCGCTACATGATCGGCGATACGGAAGGCACGGAGGAGGACTTCACGGCGCTTAACGACACGCTGTGGAACAAAGAAAGCGTGAGCTTCACGCCCTACAGCCCGGAGGCTGTTGCCGAAGCCGCAGCGGCGTTCTGACACACTCCCGCGCGCCTGGACCGGACCGGGCCGGGCATCGGCTTCTCCCTTTCACTCAGCGTGCAGTCCCGGACGAGTGGGCGGTGTGCCGCATCACGGACGATGCGCTTTCGGTTTTTGCAAACATAGAATCTATAGCGCTTTGAATGATTCGCTTCCCGCATAACCGCGTTACCGCGTTTTTTTCAGGTACACCATATCCACAAGCTGCACACCGTCCTCGATCATCACGTGATCGTAGTTGTCTGTAAAGAAGTTCTTCACCCGGTGCGATTCAAAAAACCCGCACTTATGGTAAAAACCCAGGGTGCCCGGCACGTCGCCCGTTCCCACGAACATGGTTCGCAGGTCTGGGTAATGGGAGAACGCAAACTCGACCAGCGCCCTGCCGTAGCCTTTGCGCTGCGCTTCCGGCCACACCGCGATGTTTTTGAGCTCGTAGACGCCGTTTCCTTCGTTGGTGACCACGCATTCGGCCTGCACGCCGTGGTCGTCCAGCACGAACATATCGCCGCGCATAAGATACTTGTCGATCATACCCTCCTGCTCATCAGCCAGCAGAAGCAGCTCAATATATTGTTTTTTATTTTCTTTCACCTGCGTAATCTTCATCTTATCTCCTCGTCATGGAAAACGCATACAGCCGCGCCCGCGTCTCGCCGGTCGGCTCGCCCGCGCCCGGGAGCACATCCCGTTTCGTGGTGTATTTGCCGACCGTATCCGCTGTGGAATAGGGAATTTGCCGGGCTTCCTTCGTGGCGAGGACAAAGCGGCATATTGTGTTCACGCTGGCGGTCAGGCTGCGCGTGAAGGCCCCGCCGCCCAGTGTGATTTCCGCGCTGCCCGCATGACAGTCGAACGCGATCCCGATCTCCGCCGCCTCGCCCGGAGCATATGCCAAAGCGGGTTCCATGCGCCCGTCTGTCAGCAGGTAGACCTGCCCGTCCGCGCGCAGGGAAATCCGCAGCGGAACGCCGCCACGGTCGTCCTGCAGTTCCATACACACCGCGCCATTGTCCGCCACCGCGTCCGTTTGCAGCCGCAGCCTGATATTTCCCGCCTCCGCGGGCGTAAACAGACGCTCGATAATCGCGCGGTCGTAGGGATCGCGGTCCGAAAGGCACAGCGCGTCCAGCCGGGCGCGTACGGGCGCCCACAGCGGCGAATAGATATTCCAGCGCGCGGGAAGTTCTCCCGAATCCAGGGTTTCCTTTATCTCCGCGTCCCGCCCGCCCGTGACGGGCACGGGCACGCGGCTGACCCAGATATCCTCCTTGTTGTTGGAATACGCCAGCCACACGCCGCCGTCGGGCGCCTGCGGGTTGCGCTCGCAGATGCCGCGCAGGTACTGCGGCCCCAGGTTCTTGTCCGCCCCGCCGTAACGCAGCGGCGACATGGGGCCGGTGACGGCCAGCATATGATCAAACGTGTGCCCGTCTTTACCCGTCACAACGGCGATCGGCCAGCGGTGCTGGCCGTCCCGGGTGGGGTTGTAGAACAGCGCGAATTTCCCGTCCGGCGTCCGCTGCCCCCACACCTTGCCCGTTGCGGTGCGGAGGGTGGGGTTTTTCACGATCTCCCCGAAGGTCCTGCCGCCGTCCGAGGAGACCGCCGACAGGCCTTTTTTGTATACGCCCATCATCTCGGTATCGCTGATTGTATAGAAACTCAGCGCCTGTTCGCGCGGGGCGGGAAACAGCGCCTTGTCAAAGCGCTGTTCCTCGTACATCTGCTGCATCACGGGGCCGTCCTTGAGCAGCGCGCCGCAGGCTTCGACAAACGCCGCGTCCGCGCTGGTTTGGTAGGGCGAAAAGACGGGCGTGTTTTCGGCGTTGTAACCCGCGGGAGTGTTGTAGAGCAGGAAATGGATCTCGCCGAACGTCCCGTCCGGGAATACGCGGCGCACCGCGCGGCCCACGCCCCAGCCGTCGCAGGGCATGGTGAGCCCGCGGTCGTGCACGATGCCGTAGAAGGAGAGGATCAGCAGCACGCCGCCCTGCGCGTGGTAAAAGCCCATGCGCTGGTGCGGCACGGTTCGCACGGTCTCCCCGAGCAGCGGGCTGCGCGGCCCCCTGTACTGCGCGGTCGGCACCTCGATCACGGGAAAGGCGACCTTTGGAAAGCTCCAGTCCATGCCGTTTTCGCTGGTCGTCAGTAGCGTCTGGCCGGGCACTTCGTGCTCGTCTGCGGGGTTGGAGAGGTATTCCAGGTAAAACCGGCCGCGGTACCACGCAAGCATCGGCGCGTGGTTGTACGTCCAGCCGAAGCCGTCCGCCCATTCGGGATGCTCGCGGTTGGCGCGCAGCGCCTGAAAGCTGTGCACGCCTTCCGCGTGCGGCAGCGCGCCGTCCTGAAAACGGATGTCGGCGAGGCGGCGGTCTTTCACGATCAACTGATCCGACATTTTATACTCCCTCACGGTAATACCGGACAGGCCCCTGGATGCCCGTGGGCTTGATACAGGCGAAAAACGACAGGGGGTCCCGGTGCGCGTAGAACGCGGTGTTGGTGACCTCGGCGCGGATAGCATGCGCGCCTGTTTTTTGCGGCGGAAAGCGGAAGGTATACGGCGGCGCAAGGCGCGTGCCCGCATAATGACCGTCCACCCACAGCTCCGCCGCGCCGGCGCATTCGCCCAGATCGACGGCGGCGCAGCCCTGCGGCAGGTCGGCCACGGTCTCGTAGCGCACGGTGCCGGAAAAGCGGGGTTGTTCATCGGGCGCGGTCACGTTGAAGAAGGTTTCGGCGGTTTGGTAGTGCGTGAACCCCGCCTCCCCCATCGCCCGCAGCGAGATATCCCATCGCGCGGACAGCGTTTCCGCGTCCCCAAGCGGCGCGGGCGCGGCGTCCGCCTCCGGCATCTTCCGGCCGGTGAAGACCGCCGCCAGCAGCTGGGACGGCTCAATATCGACCGTGATCTCCTGCGTGTTCCCGCTGCGCTCCGATTGTACGGCGTATTGTTTTTGCCGTTCGAAATCCAGCAGCCGTGCCGGACGGAGGTCCTCCGCGGCGAAGCGATAACGAACGGACTGCTCCGTGTTTTCGTTGAACAGCAGGAATACCGTTTCCTCCCCTTTCCGGTAGGGATAGAGACGGACGTCCGGCGTGTCCGTCAGGAACACGTAGGGCAGCGGCGCGGCCTGCGCGGCGAACGCCGCGGCGCCTTCCAGCTTCACGACGTCAAATCCCCGGAGCAGTTCCTCCAAATCTCCTTCGCCCTCGCTGAGCGCTTCGGGGAAGGCATCGATGAAGCAAACGGTCTTGCCCGCATTTTTGATCGTTCGGCAGCGGTCCAGCAGCTTCCTGGGCCAGCGTTTGGCCCAGGGGATCAGCAACAGGTCGAAGTCCGCGCCCAAAAGCCCGTCGATGGGTATGACGGCACATTCAATCTGCCGTTGGTTGAGGACCTTCACCACGGCCTGCGTCTTCATGCAGGCCGCCGTGCCGTTTGCCCATTCGGCCTCGGCGTAATAGAGCACCGCGGTCCTGGCCAAAGGCCTGCCGCCGGAGATCCACCCGGAAGCCCGCGCCATGGCGCCGAAGAGCTTGCCGATAAAGGGCATCATCGGGTTATGTTCAGCGTCGAAATGCGGCGGGGAATCCGGATCCGGGAACGCTTGCATGGTAAAGGCGTGCGGCACGAAGTAGTTCACGCCGCGCGACAGCATGAAGTTGGCCAGATACCGCATCTCCGCGACGTCCTCCTGCCAGCCGTACGCGCCGAAGATCTCGCACACGGTGCGGCCCTGTTTTTTCGCGTCCAGATGCGCGGCGGACACCGCCATCTGCGCCAGCATGAAGCCGAAAAAATCCTCGTCGGCCTCGAAGTCCTGCGAACTCCACGCGTGGCCCGCGCCGCGAAGCTTCGGGCGGATCTCATGAAGCACCACGTCGATGCCCGCCATGTCCTGTCCGCCGATTGCGCGGAAAAAATGCCCCGCGCCCGAACCGAGGCGCGCGTGGGTGTTGTTCTGCTCGATTACGTGCCCGATGTAAGCTACGCCGTGCGCGCGGCACCAATCGCCAAGGGGTTTTGCGTAGTTCTCGCCGTACAGGCGGCTGACGGTATCCATCACCGCGTAGCGCACGCGGGCGCTGTTTTCGCCGATATCATACCAGATGCCCGGCAGCAGCGCGCGGGCGTTATCGCCCAATGCCCGTTTCAGCTCGTCCATCAAGCCTGCGCGCCAGGGGATGGGGATGCGCGGATACTCGCCAAGCACGCCGTGATAGCCCCGCCCCGCCCGCAGCGCGGGTTCGTCGGAGAAAAAGCCCATCAATGTCTTGCCGAACGCCGCGCCGAAACGCTCGTAATGCGGCCGGTATACGGTATCGATCATCAGCTGCGCGCCCTCGGGCATCAAGGGATTTACAAAATGCCGCGGCGGCACGCGCTCGGCGACATAGGACGCCGACAGCACGAAAACACGCCAGATTCCCTCCGGCACGTTCCAGTACGCGACGCCGTCGCGCACGGTATCGGTGATATCCACAAGCTCGCCGAGTTTGTAGCCGCCGATATCCTCAAACGCGTCCTGCCGGTCGCTTTCCGTAAGGCGTTTCGCCGCGATCACCGCGACCACGCCTTCGTCAAAGCGTAGCGTCGTTTCGTCGTCCTGCGCCAGAAACGCGCCGCCTTTCACCGGCCCTCGCGTGTCCATATGCTTTTCCCTGAGCATCATGCGGCAGTACGGCGTGCCGGTTGCCTTCCCCGCCGCGTAGCCGGAGGGGAAATGCTGATCGTCCAATATCCACAGTTTCAATCCGAGTGTTTCGCACTCGTCAAGCACGACGCCGATATCGTGAAACCAGCCTTCGCCCATGAAATCCGGATGCGTGCGCGATTCCGCGATCAGCGCGCCGCAGCCGGAGGCGTGCACCTGCCGCACGCCGCGGCGCAGGGTTTCCTCGTCCTCGCCCTTCATCCACAGCATCGGCAGAAGGTGCGCGGGATCCGCTACCCAAAGGCTGTGATCGTTCATACGTACCTCCGTAAAAATACGATGAGGGTGGTTCGCGGCAAGCCGCAAACCACCCTCTTCATTCCTGGTTGGTGATTATGCTCAGCTTACTCGCCCAGCACCGCGTTCCACGCGTCGTTGTAGATCTGTTCCATTTCTTCCGCGCCGATCGAACGGGCATGCGCGATCACCGCGTCGTAGTTTGCGATGGGTTCCTGTCCGGTGATATACTTGTCGATCTCCTGATAGACGTAGTCCTGCACCGCGATGTGCAACTCGTTGTAGCGCTCTGTCTGCTCGGCCGACAGCGGCGGGGTGAGCACCGGGTCGCGCAGGCCGGGGTCGGCGGCAATGGACTGCACCAGCGCCCGGAACGCCGCGATGGCTTCGTCGCTGCCCATCATGTAGATTTCCATCTGGTTCTGTGCGCCGGTATCGCAGTAGGGAGCGATATCCAGGAGGCCGACGCCGATCGCCGACTGGATATCGTAGCTGGCGTTCGCGCCGCTGCCGTACTCTTCCAGCAGTTCCCGCTTGATGACCGGTACGCCGTTCACATAGTCAAAGGTGACGCCTTCCTTGCCGTAGCCGTTGACGTCGGCGCCCTGGTCGGAGAAGCACCAATCCAGGAACTTGATGCAGACGTCTGTGATCTTGCTGGAGGACGATATCACCCAGGCCTGGTCCAGCCAGTCTTCATTATAATGGAAATTGCGGGTTTGTCCAAGGGTGTTGGTCAGGGTGGGGATGACATCCAGCATGTAGCCGGGATCGACGGTGGCCAGCGCAGTGTTGAAGTTGCGGACCACGCCGTCGTTATCCATAGTACAGATGGCCTGCCCGGAGGAGAGCTTCTCCACCCACAGGTCCTTGGTCATGGTGGCGTAATCGGGGTCGAGCACGCCGGCCTCGTAGGCCTTGTTCAGGTACGCAAGCACGGCCTTGAAGTTCTCGCTGGCCGGGCCGTACAGCCACACGCCGCCGAGGTCTTCGTCGTAGTACATGTCGGACCCGGCGCCCAGCGGATAGCCCATGCAGTCCAGCAGCTTGCGGGTGCCGGTCGTGGAGCCGCCCTTGCGGTTGGTCATACCGATGAGACCGGGTTCGCTTGCCTGGATGGTCTGGATGGCGGTCAGCAGTTCGTCAAAGGTCGTGGGCACCGCCAGATTATACTTGGCAAGCAGGTCCGTGCGGATGTTGACCAGCTGGCCGCTGCGGCGCGCGTCCGGGTTCAGGCGCTGGATGGTGGGCGCGTGATAGTAACTGCCGTCCACGGTGAGCATGGCAAAGCTCGGATCGCTTTCCAGGTGCGCAAAGAGGTTGGGCATTTCATCCTTATGCTCCGACAGGTTGACGAACATATCGTCGCGGGCGTAGCGCTTGACGTCGTCGAGGCTGACGAGCATAATGTCGGGCATGTCGTCGGTCGCGATCAGGATCTGCTTTTTGTCGTCGTAGCTGGCCTTGGGCGGCGCTTCGACAACGAGGCGGACGTTCAGGAGTTCCTCGATCGTCTGCAGTTTTACGTTGTCCAGCTGAATGAGCTGCGAGGGATTCTCGTCACGCATGATGTGGATCTCCACCAGCGTATCGGACAGCCAGGTGGACGGCGTTTCGTCTGCCTGCGCAATGGTAATCAGCGAAACGGCTATCACGAGAACAAGGGTGAGGGCAAAAATGCGGCGGGTTTTCATTGGGTCTCCTCCTTTTTATATATTGCCAAACGGCCGTCAGCCGCTTAACAGGATCAGGGTTTGTTCACCCCTTTAGCGAACCGATCATCACGCCTTTAACGAAATGGCGCTGCACGAAGGGATACACGATGAGGATCGGCAGGGTGGTTACGATGATGGCGGCGGCGCGCAGCGTGCCGTCGGTCACGGAGAAACTGGCCGCGCCGGTCGCCGCGACGGTGGTCTCGTCGGCGAACAGGCCGCCGATGAGCATGTTGCGCAGCATGATCTGCAGGGGATACTTGGCCTTGGAATTGATGTAGAGCATGGCGTCGAAGTAGCTGTTCCAGTGCGCCACGGCGTAAAACAGCAGCATCGTGGCAAGCACGGCCTTGGACAGGGGGATGATGATCTTCCAGAGGATGACGATGTCGTTGGCGCCGTCCAGCTGGGCAGATTCGGTCAGCGAATCCGGGATGGCCTGGAACGTCGTGCGGATGATGATCATGTTGTAGGTGTTGATCGCCCCCGGCAGCACCAGCGCCCAAATGCTGTCCATGATGCCGAACGCATTCACCGTCAGGTACAAGGGTATCATCCCGCCGGAGAAAAACAGCGTGAAGGTGACAATCGCGGTAAACGGCTTGCGCCCGGAGAAATTTCTGCGGGAGAGCGGGTAGGCGGCTAGGCAGCTCATCACCAGGTTGATCACGGTGCCGACCACCGTGTAAAGGACGGAGTTCTTCATATAGAGGAACAGGTCGCCCTGCACGATGGCGCGGTAGGTGTCCAGCGTCACCAGCTTTGGCAAAACGGAGATGGTGCCCTTCATCACTTCCACGCCGTGGCTGATGGAGGTGATGAACATGAAATACATCGGGTACAGGGTCACCAGCATCAAAAGCGCCAGAAAGGTGATGTTGAAAACGTTGAATACCCGCCGGGACGTCGAATGATCCTGCATCATGCCGTCTCCCCCCTTACCACAGCGAAGTTTCCGTGAATCTGCGGGAGAGGGCATTGGTCAGGATCACAAACATCAGCGTGACCAGGGACTGGAACAGGTTGACGCCCGTGGCGTAGCTGAAGTCCGCGTTGGTGATGCCGCGCCGGTACACATAGGTCGTGATCACGTCCGATACCGACTGGTTGGAGCCCGTCATCATCAGCAGGATCTTCTGGTACGATACGTTCATGATACGCCCCATGCTCAGAATCAGCATGATGATGATCGTGGGCATGATGCCCGGGATGGTGATGTGGATGGTCTGTTTCCACCGGCCCGCGCCGTCGATGCGCGCCGCTTCGTACAGCTGCATATCCAGCGTCGACAGCGCGGCGAGGAAGATGATCGAATCCCAGCCGATGCGCTGCCAGATGTTGGAGCCGATGTACATCGGGCGGAAATACTGCGCGGCGTTCAAAAATGGATACGGGCCCAGCCCTAAGCCCTCCAGCATGGAGTTGACGATGCCGGAGGATGAAAACAGGCTGTTCATCAATCCGACGACCACCACGACCGACAGGAAGTGCGGCAGATAGGTAACCATCTGCACCACGCGCTTGTAGCGGCGGTTGTTCAGCTCGTTTAAAAGCAGCGCCAGGATGATCGGCGCGGGGAAGGTGATCAGCAGGTTCAGGAGGTTCAATACGATGGTGTTCCTAAACACCGTCCAGAAGTACGGGTCCCTGACGATGGACAGGATATATTTCATGCCGCCCTGGCTCGTCCACGGGCTGTAGAGGATGCCGAGCTTCGGTTTGAAGTCCTTGAACGCCAGCGTGACGCCGTACATGGGAAAATAACAGAACAAAAGATAATAGAGAAGCGGGAGAAGCATGATCAGGTACAGGTACCGGTCGCGCACCAATACGCGCCTGAGACGCCGCCACCTGCCGCGTCCGGGCCGATTGTCCGTGATGGATGCGTTCATCGTTTCCCTCCGGGATCCCCAGGCAAACAGCAACCGATGAACCTGCGGGACGGCGAATTGGTTTCTCCGGATCTGCGGGAGGCAAAGCGGCGGCCGTGACGCGCCGGAGTATCGGCAGACCCAGGATAGGGGTGATCGGGCCGCCGGCGCGCGGGAGTGTATCTGCGCTGCGCCGGGACCCTCCCGCGCATCGGCCGCACGCAGTTTCGAACCATAAATCAGCGGTTCGGAACGCGGTATGCGCCGTCGCGGTGTGCAGTATTCCGCATAAATGTTCAGTAATACTGAACGCGGTTCTCTAATATGGATTATAGCGTAGAATGCCGGGGATGTCAACACTGAGATGAATTAGATTCAAAATTTCCATCATTTTGCAAGAAAACGCGAACTTTCTGCGGAAATGCCCTTGACAGACCGCAAGAATCGGGTACAATTGTATATATATGTTCAGTATTGATGAACATTGTTTCCGGATTGGAGGTAACCCCATGATGCGCGAAGAGCTTTCGGGCTTTTGGCCTGTGATGATCACCCCGTTTGCGGCGGACGGCAGCATCGATTATACCTCGCTGGAACGGCTGATCGCCTGGTACGAAGCGGCTGGCGCGCGAGGCCTGTTCGCGGTGTGCCAGTCCAGCGAGGTGTTTTCCCTGAGCCTGAAAGAGCGCGAAACGTTGGTTTCCTTTATCGTAAAGCACGCCCATGTGCCGGTCATCGCGTCGGGCCATATTGCGGAAACCCTGGACGACCAGCTTCACGAACTGCGGCGGATGCGCCGGGCGGGCGCGGACGCGCTGATTTTCATCTCCAACCGCCTCGCGCCGGAAAACGCCCCGCCGGAGCGGTTTGCACAGTCGCTGGATACGCTGATGAACGGCCTGGATCCCGAGATCCCGCTGGGTTTTTACGAGTGCCCCTATCCTTACAAGCGCCTGCTGTCGCTGGACGAGCTGAAGCGATGCGCCGACAGCGGACGCTTTTATTTCATGAAGGATACCTGCTGCGATATCGGGCTGATCAAAAAACGCCTGCGCGTGATCGCGGGCTCAAACCTCCGGCTGTTCAACGCCAACACGACCACCCTGCTGGCCTCGCTGCGCGAAGGCGCGGCAGGATTTTCCGGCGTGATGACGAACTTTCACCCGGAGCTTTATCACTGGCTGCTGTGCAACTGGCAGGCCCGCCCCGAAGAAGCGGAGACGCTGCAGGCGTTCCTGACCGCCTTCTCCTTGATTGAACGGCAGGCCTATCCGATCAACGCCAAATACCACCTGCAGGCAATCGTGCGGGTGATCCGCGATATTTATACCCGTGCGGAGGGAACGGGCGCCCTGTCCGCCACCTTCCGCGACGAGGTCGAGCAGGTGGCGCGCGCGGCGGACCGCGTGGGAGAACTGCTCAAGAAAGGTGCGCTTTATGGGAACCGCTGATACCGCAGACAAGCACAGCGCAGTCAAATCGCTGGCGCGCGCGATGCGCGTTTTGGAGTGCTTCACCGTGGAGCAGCCGGAGCTCGGCGTATCCGAAATCGCGCGGATGCTTGACATGCAGAAAAGCACCGTGTTCAATATTTTATCCACCTTCCAGGACAGCGGCTACGTGGTGAAAAACCCGCAGACGAGCAAATATTACCTCGGCTTCAAACTGCTGCATCTCGGCTATATCGTCAACCAGCACCTCGGCCTGCGCGAGATCATGCTGCCGTCGCTGACGGAGATTGCCGAGACCTGCCGCGAGGTTTGCTATTTCGGCACCCTCAACAACGACGAGGTGCTCTATATCGAAGCGGTATACCCGTCCACCCAGCAGCCGACCCGCAACATCCTTGGCGAGCGCGCGCCGCTGTTTTGCACGGGGCTTGGAAAGGCGATGCTCGCGTACCTGCCGGAAGAGAGAATCGCGCAGGTCGCCGCGCGCGAAAAGAAAGCCTACACGAGCCACACGCTGGTGGACGATATGGCGCTGATCAACAACCTGTCGGAGATCCGCATGAACGGCTATGCCGTGGACAATATGGAGCACGAGTTCGGCGTGCGCTGCGTGGCGGTGCCGTTGTTCGGCGCCGACGGCGGGATCATGGGCGCGGTCAGCGTGTCCGGGCCGTCGCCGCGCTTCGATCCGCAGACGATCATCCAGGACGCCAACATCATCCGGGAGATCATCCGGCCGCTGCAAAAATGCCTGTGAAGGAAGACGGCGGGGAACAAAGCCTGCGCTGGGAGCGCTATTTTCTGGATTACGCGACGCGGCGGTTCCCGGAAAAGCTGAATAAGCATCCCTAGAACTACAAGCACGACCTGTGCATGCTGGGATTGGACGCGCTGCATGAAGCGACCGGGCGGGAAACGTATAAGGCGGCGATGCTCAGCGCCCGCCCTTTTTTATTGGACGAACACGGCGAAATCCGCAATTTCCCCGCGGGGGAATACAATCTGGATAAAATCAGCTTTGAAAAATCCCTGCTGCTTTTGCACCGCCGTACGCGTGACGAACGGTTCCTACAGGCGGCCATGCGGTGTTACGGCCGGCTGCTGAAGCACCCGCGCACGCGGTCCGGCGGGTTTTCCCACAAGGACATCTACCCCCGCCAGATCTGGCTGGACGGGCTGTACATGGCGCTGCCATTTTACGCGGACTGCGGGATATTGAACGGCGCGCAGCGGTTTGACGACATTCTCGGCCAGTTCGCGGCGGCGCGCGATCGTTTGTATAACGAAGACACGGGCTTATACCTGCACGCCTGGGACGAAAGCCGCAAGGCCGCGTGGGCCGATCCGCATACCGGGCTCAGCCCCGCGCACTGGCTGCGCGCCGAGGGATGGTATCTGATGGCGCTGTGCGACTGCTACGAACCGTTGCGGGAGAAAACGGCCGGCGCGGCGCTGCTGAAGCGACTGCTTTCCGAAGCGCTTTGCGGTCTCGCGCCCTACCGGGACGCGGCCAGCGGCATGTACCTGCAGGTCCCCGACCGCGCCGGGGTTCCCGGCAACTATCCCGAGACCTCCGGCAGCGCGATGATCGCCTACGCCATGCTCAAGGGCGCGCGCCTCGGGATGATCGGCAAGGCATACGCCCAGACCGGAAAAATCCTGCTGAATAACATCGGCAGTTTCAGTTTGCGGGAGGAAGGCGGGGAAACGCATCTGTATGGCATCTGCGGCAGCGCGGGGCTCGGCCCCGGGCCGCACAACAGAACGGACCGCGACGGCAGCGTGCGCTATTATCTCAGCGAAAAACAAAGCCCCGACAACCAGCACGGCGCGGGCGCGTGTATGCTCGCGTACGCCGAAGCGCTGCGTATAGGCGGCTGACTGGATAGCGCGCCGCCCAGTTTCGTGCTATACTATATCCCCCGCCCGGCTGACCGGGATACGGGCCCTGTGAGCGCTGTTCGGACCGTTTGAAAAATACAGAGGAATACACCATGATTATCCCAATGACCACGACGTACGCGAAGCAGATTGCCGGATGGACCTATAAAAGCGAGTACGCGGTCTACAACTTTAAAAACAACAGCGAAACGCTCGACGAACTGATGAACGGCGAATATTACGCGTGCCTGGATCCGGACGAAACCCTGACGGGGTATTTCTGCTTCGGGCAGTCCGCGCGCATCCCCACCGTGGAAAAGGACGTTTATCCGGACGACGCGCTGGATATGGGCCTGGGGATGCGGCCGGACCTGTGTGGGAAAGGCTTCGGATACACGTTTGTAAAGGACGGGCTGGAGTTCGCGCAGCGTAAGTTTGCCCCCGGCCGGATCCGGTTGTCGGTGGCCGTGTTCAACCTGCGGGCAATCCGCACATACAAAAAGCTCGGCTTCCGGTATGTTTCGAGCATCACGCACAGCCTCTCGCGCAAGTTGTTTACTATAATGGTTTATCCTTACGACGCCAAATCAGGGAGACATCCATGACGCGCTATGTACATACCAACATCGTCGCCAAGGACGCGGAAAAGCTGATCGCGTTTTACAAGTCGGTACTGGGCTTACAAAGCATCCATCAGACGCGCGACCTGCGCGGGGCGTGGCTGGATAAGCTGACGGGGTTGAAAGCCGCGCACATCACGGGCGAGCACCTGCTGCTGCCCGGATACGGCGAAAACGGCCCGACGCTGGAGATCTTCCAGTACGACGAGTTTGCGGAGGATATCTCCCGTAAAATCAACCGCCCCGGATTCGCGCATATCGCGTTTGAAACGGACGACGTGGAAAAGACGCTGAACGCGCTGCTCCGCGCGGGCGGAAGCGCCGTGGGCGAGACGATCTCCACAGTTTATTCGGACGGGCGCACGCTGACCGTGGTGTATGCGCGCGACCCTGAGGGCAATAGTATCGAATTGCAAAGCTGGCGGCAGCCATAGCCAAATTCCAAGTGGGCGGAAGGTTTTCTTCCGCGATACGTGAAAACCAATAGCGTGCGGGAGTATCCTATCCACATGGTGCCGCTAAACAACGCGCTTACACATACGGAGGGACGATGAAACCGATCCTTACAACCGAACGCCTGATCCTTCGGGAGATGGCGCAGGGCGATCTGCCAGCGCTGGCGGCCATCGTTAGGGATGAGGAAACCATGTACGCCTACAATGGCGCGTTTTCCGAACAGGAGACGCAGGAATGCCTGGACAGGCAGCTGACCCGCTATAGAACCGACGGCTTCGGCCTGTGGGCGGTCGTCCTGAAGGAGACCGGGGAAATGATCGGGCAGGCGGGCGTCTCCATGCAGCCGGTGGAGGACGAGCAGGTACCCGAGATCGGCTACCTGTTCAACCGCGCGCACTGGCACCGGGGCTACGCGGCGGAGGCCGCGATCGCCTGCAAACACTACGCGTTTGAGGTTTTGGGCGTTCCCGAAATCTATTCCATCATACGCGACACCAACATCGCGTCCATGAACGTCGCCATCCGAAACGGCATGACGATACGCAAACGCTTCATCAAGCATTATAGGGGTGTGGATATGCCGCACTTTCTGTTCGGCGTGAGGAAGGATACAGAAACCCGCTAAGCGGGTTTCTGGGTGTATAAAACTTGTTATTCAGATATACTGTCAGCCTGTTCAGAAAGCCTGAGATGCAAGGAAGCAAAGGTGGTAAGGGGTTGAGCTTACTCATTCCGTAAGTGATGCCCCTTGCCATCCTGCGGCTGACAACGCAGATAGGGCTTTATGGGCAGGCTGAAACCCGCTGGGCGGGTTTCTTGCCTGATACGGTCAACCCGAACACGTCTTTTTTAACCGCGCCGTATTGCAGGGCCGAGCAGTCCAGCATCTCCCGCATCTCCTCCGCCGTGTATGCCGCGTGCAGCGAGGTGAGGAAGCCGGGCCGGATTTCCTTTGGCTTGCACAGAGTATACGCCAGCCCTATCATCACGGCGCTTACGTCCCGCCGCATGTCGCAAACGCAGAATACGCCGCCGGGTTTCAACACCCGGTGGATTTCATTGAAAACCAAAACGGGGTCTTCCCATTCGTGCATCGATCCGTTGGAAAACACGGCGTCAAACGAAACGTCGTCAAAGGGCATTTGCATGCAGTTGCCCTCCACGTACCGCGCGCGCTTGTCGAAACCGTAATCCTTTGCGTTCTTGCGCGCGATTTTGACCATCTCCGGGCTGATCTCGCATCCGGTCAGCATGGAATCGGGCAACGCGCCGAGCAGTTCCAGCCCGATATACCCCGGACCCGGGCCGATCTCGAGGATGTTCGCGCCTCCGATTCCCTCCTTGAGGAAAGTTTTCACGTTGTTCATGCCCCTGTCGCGCATGCCCCTGGCAAAACTATCAAAAATCTCGACTGTGATCGCGTCCTGGATCCCTTCATCCGTTTCGGGTATCCTCGGTTTAACCATGGCGGGTTCCTCCTTCTTATACTAATCCCAATCTTTGGTGCTATATGGATTGCGTGTATTTTATTCGCAGTCGAGGAGAGGAAACGCAGGTGTAGTGGGGACTACATCAAGTTTTCTCGACAAAGAATGCGGATAAAAGACGACGCGAGACAATAGCGATAAGGGTTGGGATTAGTATTACTTTTGCAGCATGCGCAGGGCGTCCCGCGCCCACGCGAGTTCAGCTTGGAAATGCAGTTCGTGGTGGCGAAACAGGATATGCACCATCGGTTTCGCGTCGTCCGGCACATGGCGCAGGGTCTCTTCCCTGTGCGCGTTGATGATGTCCAGCATGGGCCCTAATTTTCCGGCGTAGCTTTGCAGGTAAGCGGCCAGCTCAGCCGGCCTGAAGTGTTCCGCAAAGTAAAAGATCGCGTCGTTGTCAAAGGCGGGCCGGTATTCCGCCGCAAGCAGCTCCGAGAGCAGCCTCCGGCACGCCGCCGCGCCCTTGTCTGTGAGGCTGTACACGGTCTTCTCCGGCCTGGCGCCCGGCTTTTCGCTGATTGCAGAAAGTAGGCCGTCCGCGGCCATTTTGGAGAGGTGGTAGTAGATCGTGGGCAGCTTGATATGCGTGAAATCCGAAAGCATGTCGGCGATCGTTTTCTTGATCCGATACCCGTGCTGCGGGCCGTAGCGCTTCAGCAATCCCAGGATGTACAGCGGGACCATGTCGTCCCCTCCCTTTCGTATAATAGTCAGGACTGAGTAATATTATACTCAGTCCTGACTATTTGTCAACCCCTTTTTAAAAACCCTTGCTGTTCAGGCGAAACAACGGTTTATACGGCGCGAAGCGCCGCCCCATTCCCCGAGTTCTGCCGATTGGCGGCGGCTTTCGGAAACACCGCCGCCATGATATACTGGTTCCGGGTCACGGGGGGGATGATAAGAATGAAAAACATAAAAAAGAGAATAGAAGAAAAGCCCTCCAGAACGGCCGCGTGGACCTGCACGTGCCGGGCGCTTTCGTCGCTGGAAAGCGATCCGCGGTATCAAAGCGGGGACACCGTCGCGCTGAAGCTGCTACCGAAGTTTCTGCTCTTCGCGTTCAGGGCGGGGTTTTGCAGGAAGCTGTTCCAAGCCCTGTTCATACCCGGCGGCATGTACGAGTATGTCATCGCGCGTACGAAATACTTCGATTCCGTCATCGAAAGCGCGATCGCGGGCGGCTTTGACCAGATACTCATCTTCGGCGCCGGTTACGATTCCCGCGGCGTGCGCTTCCTCTCCGGCAGGGAAGCCGTGGAGCTCTACGAACTGGACGCGCCGGATACCCAAAACGCGAAAATCAATCAATTTCAAATACGGAACGTCAGGATACCGCCGAACGTGATCCTCATTCCGATTGACTTCAACAGGGAAAGCCTCGGCGATAAACTGGCGGAAGCCGGGTTTAGGAAAGGAAAGAGGTCCCTGTATATGCTGGAAGGCCTGATCATGTATCTGGACCGGGAGGCCGTGGACCTGACCTTTCAACTCATGGATGAATACTCCGCCGCCGGAAGCGAGATCGTGTTCGATTATGTCTGTTCGTCCGTGATTCAAAAGGAGAACACGCTCTACGGCGAAAAGCGAATATACAACACCGTGAAAGGCGCCAATGAGGAATGGCGTTTCGGAATCGAACGGGGACAGGCGGAAGCGTTCCTGAACCCCTATCATTTCAACGTCCTGGAGGATCTTGATTCCGGCGATCTGGAGGAGAGGTACTTCAAGGGCGCGCAGCAAAAGAGGCGCGGGAGGCTCAACGCCACCCACTGTATCGCACACGCGAAGAAATAACGCTTTCTACAGCAGAAGTTCGCCCCGCAGGTAACACGCGGCCCTGCCGCCGATCTTCACGCGCGCGCCGCAGTCCTCGCAGTGCAGCACCCCGCCGCGCCTTGAAAGCTGGGCGGCGGTCATTTTGGTTTTCCCGAGCCGTTCGCTCCAAAACGGAATCAAGTTGGTGTGCGTCGAGCCCGTCACCGGATCCTCGTCGATGCCCGTGCCCGGCGCGAAGAAACGCGAAACGAAATCGTAGGTTTCGCCCTTCGCGGTGGCGATGAACCCCATCGGCCCGGGGATATTCATCAGCTTTTTATAGTCCGGTTGTATGCTTTTGAGCGCGGCCTCGCTCTCCACCAGGCACAGCAGGTCGCGGGACCTGTGCGTCTCCAGGATCTTCACTCCCAGCGCGTCCTCCACGCCCGCGGGAACGGCGCAGGGCTCGGGTTTGCGGCTTGGGAAATCCATGGTCAGCGCCTCGCCGCTGCGTGTGACGGTCAACTCTCCGCTCAGCGTTTGAAAGCGCACGCTTTGCGCGCCCGTATCGAGGTACTTCATGATGACGTACGCGCTGGCGAGCGTCGCGTGGCCGCACAGGTCGATCTCGTCCACCGGCGTGAACCATTTGAGCTGATACCGTTCCCCGTCCCGGTAGAAAAACGCGGTCTCCGCCAGGTTGTTTTCAAAGGCGATGTTTTGCATCAGTCCCGCGTCGATCGGGCCGTCCAGCACGCAGACGCCCGCGGGATTGCCCGTGAAAACCGCTTCGGCAAACGCGTCCACCACATAATACTTCATCCTGAGCCCTCCCCGCCGGAAAATGTATGATACTATTATACGCAGGAACGGCAGCTTGACAAGCGGCCGGCTTGCGTTGCGGCGCGGCGCGCCATCTGATACAATGCAGGGAGAACGAAAAGGAGGCGCATATCATGCCGCACATCGTGATCAAAACCATCGCGGGCCCCTCGCAGGCGCAGCTTAAGAAAGCCGCCGAGCAGATCGTCCAGATCGTCAACCAGACGATGGGCAAGCCGACGAAGTATATCTCCGTTTCGGTGGAGGAATATTCCTTCGGCGAGTGGGCGGACGTGTACAACGAATACGTGAAAGACCAGGACAACGTACTGGTGAAGCCCGGCTACACCGATCCCAGAACCTTCACCTGATATGGCAACGGGCATGGACAGCCTGCGCGCGGATGCCGATACCGTCATCCGCGCGTCGCTTCGCGCCGCCATGCCGGAAAGCGCCGTTAAAAACGCGCTTGCCGGCAGGACGTTTGGCAGCGGGCGTTTGCTTATGCTGTCCGTGGGCAAGGCGGCCTGGCGCATGGCCAGGGCCGCCTGCGATACGCTGGGCGGCCGCATCGCCGGGGGCGTCGTCATCACCAAGTACGGCCACAGCGAGGGCGAGCTCAAAAACATCCGCATCTTCGAGGCCGGGCATCCCGTGCCCGACCAAAACGGCGTGGACGCGACGCGGGAAGCCCTGCGCATGGCGGACGGATTATCAGCGGAGGATACCGTACTGCTGCTGCTTTCCGGCGGCGGCTCTGCGCTGTTTGAAGACCCGCTGGTGCCGCTGGACACGCTGCGGGATATCACTTCGCAGCTTCTCAAAAGCGGCGCGGACATCGCGCAGGTCAACCGCGTCCGCAAACGGCTATCAGGCGTCAAGGGCGGGCGCTTTGCCCTGCGCTGCGCGCCCGCCAGGGTATTAACCGTCGCACTGTCAGACGTTTTGGGGGACGATCCCGCCGTGATCGCTTCGGGACCCGCGGCGCCCGATCCGTCCACGGCCGCGGAAGCACTGGGGATTGTTAAGCAATACGGCTTGCAGCTGGACGAACAGACGCTCGCGCTGCTTGCGCGGGAAACCCCCAAAACGCTAGGCAACGCCGAAATCGTCGTAGCGGGCAGCGTGCGCCGGCTGTGCGCGGCAGCAAAAGAAGAGTGCCGCAAACTTGGCTACGATCCCTACCTGCTCACCGACAGCCTCCGCTCCACCGCGAAGAAGGCGGGCGCCCTGCTTGGTTCGATCGCGCAGGTTCACCAGGAAGCGGATCATTCGCTTGCGTTCATCGCGGGCGGCGAGACCGTGGTGGAAGTCACGGGCGACGGCCTGGGCGGGCGCAACCAGGAGCTTGCGCTGACCGCCGCCATCAATCTGAACGGGCTTTTCAACACGGCGTTGTTTTCCATCGGATCGGACGGCACCGACGGCCCCACCGACGCGGCGGGCGGGTATGTGGACACGCAAACCGTACGCGCGCTACGCAAAAAAGGCGTCGATATTGACAAGGCGCTTGAGAACAACGACAGCTACCACGCGCTTTTAGCCTGCGGCGGGCTGATCAAGACCGGCCCGACGGGCACCAACGTGAACGACCTGACCGTGCTGCTGATACGGCGGTAGCACAAGCCGCTTCGCGGCCACACGAACGACGGGAGCGATTCAAATGCAGCAAGCGCTACTCGACGCGATCACGCGTTTCGCGGAAACCTCGGACGAGGTTATCGCTTTGATTCTGATCGGTTCCCAGGCGAGAGCCGACAGGAAAGCCGACGCGTTTTCCGATATCGATCTCATCATGGTCGTGAAGGACGCCAAACCGTTTATCCGCTCGGATTCCTGGCTTAATGAGATCGGCGGGTTTCACATCTCGTTTACGGAACCCACCGTTGACGGACAGACGGAACGGCGCGTGTTGTTTGACGGCGCGCAGGACGTGGATTTCGTGATCATGGACGAAGACGCGGCGATGCTGGCGCTGCGGCAGGGCGACGCAGCTGGTATCCTCGGCCAGGGATACCGGGTGCTTGTGGACAAACGCCGCGTTGCGCTTCCCGAGCGCGCGCCCGGAACCGCGTTTGCGCCTGCAGCCGAAGCCGAATTTCTCAACACCGTGCATGATTTCTGGTATCACACCGTATGGACAGCGAAAAAGCTGCTGCGGGGCGAACTATGGGCCGCCAAATTCTGCGCGGACGGGTATATGAAGTGGAAGCTGCTGTGGATGATCCAGCAGCATGAGCGCGCCGTACGCAAAACCGGCGGCGATACGTGGTACGCCGGGCGTTTTATCGACTTTTGGGCGGCGGACGATATCCGAAGCGATCTGAAAAACACCTTCGCGCATTACGACCGGGCGGATATCGCGGCGGCCCTTCAGGAAACCACGAAGCTGTTCCGAAGGCTGGCGCGGGAGGTGGCGCAGGCCCAGGGATTTGCGTACCCGTCGCATGCGGACGACTACGCGACCGCTTGGGTGCTGGAGCAGCTTGAATCTCTTTCCGCAAAGAAAGGCGGCAGTCTATGAACCTTGTCCGTATCCTGCTGGTGGAGGACGATACCATGATCGCCTCCGGCTTGCAGTACGCGCTGGAAGCGGAAGGCTACGAAGTAGCGCATGCCAAAGACGTTGCCGCGGCGAAGCTTTTTGCCGCGCAGGACAGGTTCGACCTGGCGGTGCTGGATATGCAACTGCCCGACGGCAGCGGCTGGGACGTGCAGGCGATGCTCTCCGGCACGTCCGTGTTGTTCCTGACCGTGGTGGACGACGAGGGCGCGATGGTGCGCGCGCTGGAGAACGGCGCGGACGATTACATCGTCAAGCCCTTCCGCCTGCGCGAGTTTCTGGCGCGGGTGAAAAGCGCGCTGCGGCGGCGCGCGGGCGGCGCGGGCGATACGCTGTCGGTCGGCGAAGTCGTCATCCATCCGGCGAAGCACACGGTGCACGCCGGCGGCAGGGCGCTGGAGCTGACGGCGCTGGAGTACAAACTGCTGCTGCTGTTTGCCGCAAATCCGGGGCAGACGCTGACGCGCACGCAGATTCTGGACCGGTTGTGGGACGGCGCGGGCGATTTTGTGGAAGATAACACGTTGAGCGTGTGCATCAAGCGGCTGCGGCAGAAGCTTGGCGGCGCGGCGGACATCCAAACCGTGCGGGGGGTTGGCTACCGTGTGGCTGAGTAAACGGGCGCTGGAAACGCTGTCGCAAAACATCCGCCGGATCGTGGACGGGGAGAGCGTGGATTTGCTTGACAACCGCGAGGGGCCGCTGAGCATCCTGCGCAACGACATCCAGACGCTGGTGCGCATGAAGCAGGAGCAGGCGGACGCCCTGCGGCACGACAAGGAGCGGCTGAAGGATTCGCTTTCGGACATCTCCCATCAGCTGAAAACGCCGCTGACCTCCATGATGGTGATGGCCGACCTGCTTGAGACCGCGCCGCCTGAAAAGCATGCCGAACTCGTGCGCAACCTGCAGACCGGCCTTACCCGCACGCAGTGGCTGACCGACGCGCTGCTGAAGATGGCCAAGCTCGACGCCGACGCCGTGGCGTTCAACGTCCGTAAGGCGGACGCGCGCGAGATCGTCGCCCGCGCGCTGGAACCGCTGAACATCCTGCTGGAGATGAAAGGCCAGGACGTCCGCACCGCGGGCGAGGCGGAGCTGACCTGCGACGTGCGCTGGACGGCCGAAGCGCTGGGCAACGTGATTAAAAACGCGTCGGAGCACTCGCCCGCCGGAAAGCCCATTCTGATCGCCTGCGGGGAAAACCCGATCGCCGCGTGGATCAGCGTCACCGACAGCGGCGAAGGGCTGAAACCGGGGCAGATCGCGCGGCTGTTCCGCCGTTTCCAGGGCGACGGAACAGCCGGATACGGCATCGGCCTGCCCCTGGCGCAGACCATCCTGCGCGGGCAAAACGGCGACATCGAGGTGGACGGCTCAGGCCTGCCGCCGCACGTTGCCGAACTGACCGACGAGGAATACTCCGGCGCGACCTTTACGCTGAAATTGTACCGATAAATATTGGATTTACTGGATATAAGTTCATTAAGCATATTTCCGCAGTATATCCTGCCTGTTCAGAAGGCCCGAGATGCCAGGAAGCAAATTGGCCATGAGCTGAGCGTACACAATCCGTACGTGATGCGAATGGCCATTGCAGCTGACACCGCAGATGGGGCCTTCTGGACTGGCAGGTGACGATATTGTCACTTGCTTTGTCATGTCGTTGTCATCTTCATATGCGATGATGACGCTGTACAGACATGAAATAACGGAGGCAAACGCATGAAAATACTGCAAGTGGAAGGATTAACGAAAGTATACGGCAAAGGCGACGCGCAGGTGAAGGCGCTGGACAACGTTTCCTTCAGCGTGGAAAAAGGTGAGTTCATCGCCGTGGTGGGCGCGTCCGGTTCGGGTAAGTCCACGCTGATGCATCTGATCGGCGGCGTGGACAGGCCGACCACGGGCAAAGTGCAGGTGGACGGCAAGGATATTTTCACCATGAACGAAAGCAACCTGGCCATCTTCCGCCGCCGCAACATCGGGCTGATCTATCAGTTCTATAATCTCATTCCCACGCTGACAGCGGAGGAGAACATTTCCCTCCCCTACCTGCTGGACAGGCGCAGGCCCAATCCGGAAAAGCTTTTGGAGATTTTAGGCCTGCTGGCGCTTACCGACCGCAGAACCCACCTGCCGGGGCAGCTGTCCGGCGGGCAGCAGCAGCGGGTGTCCATCGGGCGCGCGCTGATCAACGACCCCGCCGTGATTTTGGCCGACGAGCCGACCGGCAACCTCGACAGCCGCAAAAGCCGCAGCATCATGGAGCTGTTCAAGATGTTCAACCGGCAGTACAACCAAACGCTGCTCATCATCACGCACGATGAAAAAATAGCCTTGCAGGCCGACCGCATTCTCACCCTGGAGGACGGGCGCATCCTGCGCGACGAGGCGGTGCGCGCATGAAATCAATCACAGCGAGCCTTGCCTTGTCGCAGCTGAAAAACAACCGCAAACGCACAGCCGTTACCATCATTGGCATCGTTTTGTCGGTCGCGATGCTGACCGCCGTGTGCGGCTTCGCCGTCAGCGGCATCGAAACCATGCGCCGCCTTGCAGGCGATAACAGCGTGTCCGCCTACGCGTTCACGCTGATCTCCATGGCCGCGGTGCTGGGCGTCATTATCATGACGGCGTCCGTGGTGGTGATCTCCAATGCCTTTCGCATCAGCGCGTCGGAACGCACGCGGCAGTTCGGCATCCTCAAAAGCGTGGGCGCGACAAGCAAACAAATCACCAAAACCATGCTGCGCGAAGCTTTGTACCTTGCGGGCATATCCATTCCCGCGGGTATCGTCGTGGGGCTGCTGATACAGTGGCTGGGCGCGAGTATCGGCGATTTCCTGCTGGCGCCCATGAACAAGCTGATTGCCGAGGGCCTGGCAATCCATCTGCGGTTTGAGTTCTCGTGGGCCGTGATTTTGATCGCCGCCAGCGTATCGCTTGTTACAGTCCTGCTTTCAGCCTGGCTGCCCGCGCGCAGGGCCGCAAAGATTTCCGCCATTGAGGCCATCCGCATGACGCGGGACGTCAAGCTGCGCGGAAAGAAACTGCGCACTAGCAAGCTGGTGAGCGCGCTGTTCGGCTTCGAGGGCACGCTTGCGGCGAAATCCATCAAGCGCAGCCGGCGCAGCTACCGCGCCATGGTCACGGCGCTTGCGATCAGCATCATCCTGTTTCTGGCGTGCGCCAGCCTGGATTCGCAGATGACCATGACTATAAACAAGGTATACGCAAACATCGACGCCAACAGCTATACCCAGTTGTACATCAACCGAACCGGGCCGCAAAAAGACTATGCGGATATTGATATCGCGCAGGCCGAGGAGATCACGCAAGCGCTGCGCGCATACCCCGATACGGAAATCTTCGGCCTGAACATGAACGCCGGGTATGCGATAAGCGCACAAAATCCGGATTTGACCGATGCCCTGCGCGGTACCCTCGAGCCGGAACAGACGCATATAATCGCCGCGCTGGTTACCCCGGATCGCGCGCATTACGAAGCGCTGTGCGATATGGCGGGCGTCGAATTGGGTTCCAATATTCTCATCAACTCCGCACATCACATCATCGGCGGGAAAGCTACCGATATTCAACCGCTGCGTTTTTACGGCCAGACACTTGTGATAAAAGAAGGCGATACGGACATCCGCTTGCCGCTTGCGGCGCAGCTGACCGGCGCGCAGGTACCCCAGGAGATCATGTATGCGTTAACGGAGGTGGATATCGTCGTCGCCGTGCCCGACAGTAAGCCCAGTATGCGTGCGGAGATCGTGTATACGTTAACGGAGGTGGATGTCGTCGTCGTCGTGCCCGACTGTAAGCCCAGTATGTGCGCCTGGTTCGGGCGCAGCGCAGACCTGCCGGGCTTTATCGCCTACGCGGAAGATACGCTGGCCGCGCTTTTCCCGCCAAACTCAGATACACAGAGCATGTATGTCTATTCCGTCACGGACATTGCCGCCATTACCGATATGACCCGCGGCCTGACCAGCCTGATCAACGTATTCCTGTACGGGTTTGTGGGCATGCTTTCGCTGATCGGGCTGACCAGCGTGATCGCCGCTATCTCCGCCAACGTCCGGCTGCGCGCCCGCGAGTTCGCTATGCTCGTTTCCGCGGGCATGACGCAGGGCGGCATTCGCCGGATGCTGGCGCTGGAAAGCGTGATGTCGGCGCTCAAAGCGCTGCTATACGGCATTCCACTGGGCGCGGCAGGCGCGTATCTGGTCTACATAGCGATGACGCGGAACGTAGGTTTCGGCTTTGTGTTTCCGTGGCTTGCCCTGGCGGAGGCCGTCCTCGGCGTGTTTGTGATCACACTGATCACCACGCAGTACGCGTCCGTCAAGCTTCGCCGCGGTGGCAGCATTGTGGAAGTGATACACGCAGGCGAAGGCGTGTAACGTTCTGGCAGAAAAAACCAAACAAAAGCGCCGGAGGGCATGCCCTCCGGCGCTTTTGATTTCCGGAGCAAACGGTTTTCCCATAGCGTATACGAAATCCCGGAACTGTGATAAACGGGAAAACGCAGGGAACAAATCTGCAAAACGAGGTGCGATATGCGTTTATGAAACCGAAAGGCTTGGCCGTTCTCCTGCGGGTGGTTATGCTGTTTTGTTGCTATTATACGCTAATTGATCCCATCCTTTACAACAGCGGAAATACGATCGCCAGTGTGTGTGGGATTTGCTTACTGATTGCCTATTGACAGCCACTGCTGCTGCGCCTGCAGCCAGCGCTTGTGCAGCATGCGGGCGATGATGGATGGCGGCACGAGGCGCGCGCCGAAGCGCAGCAGGTTATTGACGAGGCCGGGGATGTAGAGGGTCTTGCCTCGCAGAGACTTCGAAACCGTGCGGCATACGACCGTCTCGATCGCGTTGGTGGTCGCGTTGCCCCAGAAGCCCTGCGCGGCGATGGCCTGCAGGCAGTCCTCGCGTGTGGAAAGCCCGCCCGGGCACAGCGCCAGTACATGGACGCCCTGGGGTTTGAGTTCCTCGCCCAGCGCGATGGAAAAATCCAGCAGAAAGCGCTTGGACGCCGCGTAGGTCGCCTTGAGCGGGATGGGATAGAGCGACGCGAGGCTGGAAACGAACACGATATAAAAATCCCGTTTTTCGTCGCGCAGCTTGAGCGCCTTGTGGGTGATGCGCAGCGTGGCCTCGATATTCACGCGCAGGATGCTTGCAAGATCGTTGAAGCTGCGCTTCTGGAACGCGCCCTCGAAGTCCAGCCCCGCCACGTTGAACAGCATCCCGATGGCGATACCCTTGTCCTGCGCGTTTTGTATCAGACCGTCCACGGCGCTGTCGTCGGTGATGTCGCAGGCGTAGGTCTCCACCGGCACGCCGTACTGCCTGCGGATGCCGACGGCCGCTCTTTCCAGGCCCTGCGCGTCGATATCGGTGACGTACAGGCCGCAGCCGCGGCGCGCGCATTCCAGCGCAAACGCCCTGCCCAGCCCGCCGGACGCCCCGGTAATCAATACAAACATTTTTCTTCCTTCTCTCAAAACGACGTTCCGCAAAGCCGGTCGGACAGCGCCCAGAGCCGCTTAGCGTTTTCCCCGTTCACCTGCCGGCTGAACCGCTGCGGCCCGCGCTGCCCGTAGTACAGACTATCCGCGTCGTCGCTTGTGATCACGTGCGCGTAGGTCTTTGCCGACGTATCGGCGGAAACGCCCCTGCGCTTGTGAAAGCGCCAGAACAGCTTCACGACGCCGGAGGTATTTTTCTCCCCAATGCCGGTGTTCACCAGCCCGGGGTCGATCCCGTAGCAGCGTACTCCACTCTGCGCAAAACGCCGGTTGAACTCCTGGGCGAACAGCAGGTTGCACAGCTTTGACTGCTTATACGCAAACAGCGGGCGGTAGCGGCGCGTGAGCATCACGTCTCCCCAGCGGACCTTCGTGCCCAGGTGCGACTGGCTGGAGGTGACCAGCACGCGCCCGCCGGCCTCGACCAGCGCGGGCAGCAACTGCTCTGTTAGTAGGAACGCGGCCAGGTGGTTGACGGCGAACACCGTTTCGTAGCCGTCCTCGGTGGTGGTGTAGTAGTTGCGCACGCAGCCGGCGTTGTTGACCAGCGCGTCCAGCCTGCCGCCGAAATCATCCCGCAGGGTTTTCGTCAGCGTTTCGCCCAGCCTGATGATTTCCGTTTGTTTGGACAGCTCGCAGGGGAAGAAGCGGATATCGGCGCCGGGGAACTCCTCTCGCAGCTTCCGCTCGGCGGCGCCGCAGGTTGCCTCGCTGCGGCCGACGCCCAGCACCGCCCAGCGCATCTGCGCAAAGGCGCGGCACACCGCGTAGCCGATGCCGGAGGTCGCCCCGGTGATCACGATGGTTTTCAATTGAGCGCTCCTCCGAACCAGTTCCACGCGTGCCACCATTCAAGCGCGCCGGCGGAGATCGCGCAGACGGCATAGGTCAGCACAAAGCCGGCTACGAACGCAAACAACGAGATCAAAACGATCTTGCGCAGCGTGCGCCAGAGCTGCGGCGGCGTCTTCAGGCGTACGGGATACGGCAGCAGTTTGGTGCTCCCGGACGCGGCCGCCATGAAGTTCTTGCGATAGCGCAAGTAGGATTTCACCAGTTGCGTGACCAGGCCCGTCCAGAAATACACACCGAGGACGGACAGCGCCATCAGCGCCAGCATCGTAACGGCCGTGATCAACGCGCAGAGGGTTGGCATGGGCGGCAGGATGCCGTAGGGATTCAGCCCGCCGATATAGCTTACCGCGACGGTCAGGCTTGCGGCGGCCAGCGCCGAAAGCACCGCCGAAAACGCGTACAGCGCGGCCAGGAACGGGAACGTTACGATGTCCACGAACGCAAGCCCGGTGCCCGCGATGATCTTCATCCCCGTGTTGTTCCTGCGGGGCGCCGAAGCGGCGGCGTACTGCGCGGCGATCTCCCCGGGATCGCCCAGTTTCGCGGCGATTTCCTCTTCCGAATAGCCGTCCCTGAGCTTGAAGGCGAAGTGCTCCTCGTACTCCTGCAGGATATCCCCGATATCCTCCACTTCTCGTTGTTTCAATTGCTTTTGCAGCAGGGATAAAAACTCATTTTTCGTCATTTTCATCATCCTCCATAATGGCTTTGGCCGCTTCAATGAACTGCAGCCACTCCGCCCTGTCCTGTCTGAACTGCGCCGAGCCGGTTTCGGTCAGCTTGTAGTACTTGCGCGGCGGGCCGCCGCTTTCTTCCTGCAGATAGGTGGTCACCAGCCCGTCGCTTTTGAGCTTGCGCAGGATCGGGTATACGGTGCCGTCGGAAATGTCGATCCGCCTGGAGATGGTGTCGGAGATCTCATATCCGTAGCAATCCCTGTGTTCCAGCAACGCCAGCACGCACAGCTCGATCACGCCTTTTTTGTACTGCACATTCAATCCGTTCGCCTCCCGTGTTCGCAAATCGTCAATACCAAACGATATTAACTACTATATATAATATAATAGTTATTTGCGCTTGTCAACCCCTTTATCAAATATTATTTTGACAAAAAGAACAGGACATCCCCGTGCCGGGACGTCCTGCCTGGAACGCCTGTGTCGTAACGGCTTGCGGCGTTCAACCCCTATGCAATGCGTCGTTTGTTTCCGCGCTATTTCCTGTCGTTGGGCGAGGTAATGATCCACACGTAGCCGTACCTGTCTCGCACCAGGCCGCCCATGCCGCCGTCGTCCGGCGGGGGATGCGGTTTCAGCCTTTGCAGCACCTCGCCCCCCGCGCCCAACGCGCCGATGATTTTTCCGGCCTCCGCCGAGCTGTCGCAGTGGATCATCAGCCGGACGGCGTTGAAGTTCTCCACAGGCTTGCGGCTGTCGGACGCGGCGATCACGCTGCCCGCGACCTTCGCCTCCACGTGCATCACCTTGCCGTTTAGCTCCTCGCCGCCGGTCTCCGCGGTGTAGCGGGACAGATACAGGATCTCCCCGCCGAGTATGGAGATGTACGAATGGATCGCTTCCTCGCAATCGCCCCGGAAAGACAGGTATGGAATGATCATAGCGTCAACTCCTGTCTGTCGTTTTTATCTGCGTACAGTATATCACAGGTGTTTATAGCTTCGCTCGCTTTTTCGCGGATCTGCGCTTGATGAGCTTGCCGGATATCACAAGCAGCACCCCGTAGATCAGTCCCGTCACCAGTAAAATCAAGGACAAATCCCGGATAGGCGTATAGGTCGGGGCGTATGTCCCTTTGATGCAGAAATGGGCAAGCAGGTACGACACCGGCAGCAATGAAATACGCCACAGCACTTTCTGTACTTTCCTGCGTTTGCGCAGTAAAAGCGTTGCCGCGAACAAAAGCACCGCCAGCGCCGCCGCAAAAACGATATAAAACTCCAGACACAACTTCGGTAGGAGAACCATGTGCCCGCTCATGCCCTTGCCGTACAGCAACTCATTGCCCTCGCCGTACGCCTTGAAATAATACACGTTTACCACGTTTTCGCCGTTCGGATTGAGGATGACTTCTTTTTCATCCTGGCCGCCGCTAAGCTTGCTTAATGCGCTGCTCCACGCGGTGATGAAGATCGTATTCCCCCCGCCCGTCTCTGACGGTTCTTTTTGGATACTGTAGCCGGAAACTTCCCCGCCGAACCGTACGGAAAGCAAGCCCTTTTCATGCGTCGTCAGGGAGATCGTTTTCGTGGAATACGGCAAATATTCCGGCGCGGTCAGCCAGCCGAACGCCGTAACGGCGACCGCCAGACATACCAGCGCCGTGAGTATGATAGTCCACGCTTTTTCCGTTTGAAGCCTGGACCGTATCTTTCTAAGTGGACTGACCCCGTATAATGTACATAGATTTAGAGTTAGAAAGGGAAGAAAAATAACTCTAGAGGAAGGTGCAGAAAATGGGGAGA
>JAFGGL010000020.1 GCA_016930575.1 Clostridiales bacterium
ATATTGCCTTCTATTCTCTCCATTATCAATGCTGCTGTGTACTGCTATCTGTTATAATTTCTGAGTTTTCGGACGGTCTGCTTGATATTCCCCGCATGCTACTTTGCCGTGGACCGTACATTACCAGATGAAATAATGAATGCGTTCAAAACACATGAATGGGAAGGGTATTCGATTCCGGTCATACCGGAAGGCGAACGTTTTGCCGGTCTGCTTGCTTTCTGTTACTATGATGAAAATAATCGCGCCGCCGCTATCGTAATCATGAAAAAGGACGACGTTAATGCTCTGTGCATGTTAGAAAAGGAAAACGGTGCATGGGCTATTGTAACTCAAAGCAGTACGGCAATTAAACAGGGTGACGAAATACCGGTTATTTCTGGTGAGGTATATGATGAGTTCTATATCAGTTATCCACGTCCAGAGAGACAGTCATTGTTAAGGATCACCGTCCGGAGGGTGAATGACCAATGGATAGTGCCAGAAATCAGATACTTCCCAGACGATGTATACATTTACGTAGAAATCGACGAAAACGAACTTCGCTATGCGGGCGAAAAAACCAATTGGGAGCAGGTCGTTGTCAAAGGCCATATCGAGAACAGCCTGGAGTTATGCAACCTGAAGGACTTCCCGTTGACGATTGAAGCCGCGCAGGCATTGTTTTCTGAGGATGACGGCGAGGCAAGTGAATAAATGCTAGATAATAAAAATTAGGAGATATAAAACAATGAAAAAGCTAATCATTCTATTCCTTCTGTTTCTCCTGGTATGCCCTGTATCCTCCCTAGCCGCGGACCGCGCCCTGCCGGATGAAATCCTGGAGGCGTTTCAAACGCCCGAGTGGGAAGGATATACGATTCCGGCAATACCGGAAGGCGAACAGTTTGCCGGTCTGCTTGCTTCCTACTATTATGACGAAAACAACCGCGCGGCCGCGATCGCAATCATGAAAAAGGACGAAGTCAACACATTGTGTATATTGGAGAAGGAGCGAGGCGCGTGGATCATCGTTGCGCAAAGCAGTACGGCGATCAAACAGGGCGACGAGATTCCGTTTATATCCGCCGAAATGTATGACCAGTTCGACATTTACTATCATCGTCTTCGTGAAGACGGCCAGCCCTATTTGGGAATTACCGTCAGAAAGGTGAACGGCCAGTGGGTTGTACCCGAGATCAGCTATTTCCCGGACGATGTGTATGTTTACGCGGATATTGGTAAAAACGAATTGCGCTACGCGGGCGAAAAAACCGATTGGGAGCAAATCGTTATCAAAGGCCATATCGAGAACAGCCTGGATCTGTTTGTTCTCGACGATTTCCCGTTGACGATTGAAGCCGCGCAAGAGATATTTACCGGAGACAGCGGCGAATAAGCACAGAAATACAACAAAAAACAGGCTCTCGCCGGATGGCGAGAGCCTGTTTCATTGTGTGGATAATCCGTATTAGTCCATCAGGGCTTCCCACTCGGTGAGTTCACCGACGAAGATCTGGCGGATCTCTTCCATGGTGAGATCTTCAACTTCGTTGTCAACGTTCACAACCACGGCGATGCCGTCCATCGCGATCACGTAGGGGGTGAGCTCGGCAAGCTCGCTGTCTTTCAGCTCGCGGCTGGCCATGCCCACGTCAAACGTGCCGTCAATTGCGCCGGTCATGCCGACGGTGGAGCCGCCGCCCTGCACCTCAACGTCAACCGCACCGCCCTTGAGGGCTTCGTAGGCTTCTTCGAACTTCTGCATCAGGGGGTACACGGAGGTGGAGCCGCCCACGGTGATCTTGCCCCGGACGTCGGCCGGGGTATACTCGCTGAAGCCCTGGGAGATATAGCCCTCTTCCATGACGAGCGCCTGCGCCTCTTCGGAGAAGATCCAGGCGATGAAATCGGCAACCAGCTCGCTGGTCTCGCCCTTGGTGGCAACGTTGAACGGACGGGCGAGCACATATACGCCGCTCAGGATGTTCTCAACGGTGGCTTCCTCGCCTTCGACCTTCACGGCCTTGACGGTGTCGTTGAGGGAGCCCAGGGAGATGTAGCCGATCGCGGCCGGTGTGCTTTCCACGGTGGTGATGACCGCCGCGGTGCCGCTCTCGATGATGGCTTCGATATAGGTGTTGTCAACTTTCACGCCCTCGGCGTTCTTGGCTTCGATGCCGGTCAGCTCGATGAACGCGCCGCGGGTGCCGCTGCCTTCCTCACGGCTGATGACGATGATCTCGCTGCCCGCGAAGGCTGCGGTCAGGGACAGGACCATAACGATGGCCAGCAGGATTGATGCAAATTTCTTCATTTTCTTCCATTCCTTTCATCCATGTCCTTTCGGATTACGCTGCCATTGTAAGGCGGCAATGTTAAGCGCAAATACTGTTATGGTAAAGGTTATGTAAAATTGAATCTGTCATAATCCTGTGACATTCGTTGATTTTACATAAATTTTACAATCGCCGTACTTTCCCGTTACATCGCAATACTATTCTTACATTTGTATGGAAATATCGCGGGGATTCGAAAGGACAGATGCGGATGAGGTTAAAGGAAAGAGCGATGCGTTGGGTCTTCCTGGCGTCGGCCTGCGTATGCGTGGCCGCCGTGCTGCTGATCTGCGTGTATTTGTTCATGACCGGACTCCCGTTCTTTAGCAAAGTCAACATCTTCGATTTCCTGTCGGGAACCGCGTGGAAGCCCCTGCAGGATATCTTCGGCATCCTGCCGATGATCGTCGGCAGCATCTACGTTACGGCCGGGGCGATCCTCCTGGGCGGCCCGGTCGGCATACTCGGCGGTATCTACATTGCAAGGTTCTGCCCCAAATCCATCCTGAAGTTTCTCCAGCCGATGATCGCGCTGATGGCGGGAATACCCTCGGTGGTCTACGGCTTTTTCGGCATCCGCACGCTGGTGCCGTTCGTCCGGAACGTATTCGGCGGGTACGGGTTCTCCATCCTCACCGCATCTATCCTGCTGGCGGTCATGATCCTGCCCACGATCATCCAGCTGACCTACTCATCGGTCAAGGCCGTGCCGGAGAACTATTTCGAAGGCAGCCTGGCGCTGGGCGCCACGGAGGAGCGCAGCGTGTTCCGCGCCGTGCTCCCGGCGGCCAAAAGCGGCATCATGGCGGCCGTGGTGCTTGGCATCGGCCGCGTGATCGGCGAAACGATGGCCGTGGTGATGGTCGTTGGCAACCAGGCGAGGCTGACGACCGACATCCTCAAAGGCATCCGGACGCTGACCAGCAACATCGTCACCGAAATGGGCTACGCCGCCGATCTGCACCGTGAATCGCTGATCGCCACCGGCGTGGTGCTGTTCGTCTTCATCTTAATGATCAACCTGTTGTTCTCGGTATTGAACAGGAGGGTGGAATCATGAGCGGCCGCAATTTCACCAAGCTTAAGCGCCAAACGCGGCGGGAGCGCATCCGGAAGAAAGCCGCGGAGTGGAAGCTGCGCGTCATCCGGCATCCGTTCTCAGCGCTGCTGCGGTTTTTGACCATTGTCTGCATCGCGATCACCGTCTTCATGTTTTTCGAAGTCACGATCAGCATACTCGTACAGGGCATACCCAACATGACCTGGGACCTGTTCTCGCCTGCGTTCACCACGGATAACCAAAGCCTGTTGCCTTCGCTGATCAACACGTTCATCATCACGTTCATGTCGCTGTTGTTCGCGGTGCCCGTGGGCCTCTTCGCGGCGGTGTTTTTAAGCGAGTATTCCAAGCGCCGGAGCTTCATCGTCAAAGCCATCCGCCTTACGGCCGAGACCCTGGCCGGCATCCCCAGCATCATCTACGGCCTGTTCGGCATGGTGTTCTTCGTGATCGCGCTGGGCATGGGCATGTCGCTTCTGGCGGGCTCGCTGACGCTGAGTTTGATGATCCTGCCGCTGATCATGCGCACGACCGAGGAAGCGCTCCTGTCAGTCCCCACCAGCTACCGCGAAGGCAGCTACGGGCTTGGCGCGGGCAAGCTGCGCACGGTGTTCCGTATCGTGATGCCGCCCGCGGCGCCGGGCATCCTGGCGGGCGTGGTGCTCTCCATCGGCCGTATCGTCGGCGAGACCGCCGCGCTGATCTTTACCGCCGGCACGGTGGCGAAGCTGGCTTCCGGCCTTGCATCCTCGGGAAGCACGCTGGCGGTGCATATGTACATGCTGGCCGGCGAGGGCCACTTTATCGGGAAAGCCTACGCCACCGCGTCCGTGCTGCTGCTGTTCGTGCTGGCGATGAACGGCATATCGCGCCTGATTTCCCGAAGGATCGTGAAGGAGTAGACCATGTGCAAGATTGAAACAAAAGATTTGAATTTATTCTACGACGATCTCCAGGCCCTCAAGGACGTGAACCTGCAGATCAGAGAGAATCGCATCACGGCGTTCATCGGCCCGTCCGGCTGCGGAAAATCCACGCTGATCAAGACGCTGAACCGGATGAACGATCTGATCCCCATCTGCCGTATAACAGGAAGCGTTACCCTGGACGGCGAAGATATTTACGGAGATATGGACGTCAACATGCTCAGGAAGCGCGTGGGGATGGTGTTCCAGAAACCCAACCCCTTCCCCATGAGCGTATACGATAACATCGCCTACGGCCCGCGCACCCACGGCGTGCGCCACAAAGCGATGCTGGACGAGGTGGTGGAACGCTCCCTGCGGGACGCCGCCATCTGGGACGAGGTCAAGGACCGTTTGAACAAAAGCGCGCTGGGCCTGTCCGGCGGCCAGCAGCAGCGGCTGTGCATCGCCCGCGCGCTTGCCGTACAGCCCGAAGTGCTTCTGATGGACGAGCCGACCAGCGCGCTGGACCCGATCTCCACCGGAAAGATCGAAGAACTGTGCGTGGAACTCAAAGAGAAATACACCATCGCCATCGTCACCCACAACATGCAGCAGGCGCTGCGCATCAGCGATACCACGGCGTTTTTCCTCCTGGGTGAAGTGATCGAATCGGGCGAGACAAAGAACCTGTTCACGATGCCGCAGGACCAAAGGACCGAGGATTACATCACAGGGAGGTTCGGATGATGCACAAGAATCTTTTCGACGCACAGGTCGAAGTGTTGAACCTGCAGATGATCGAAATGTGCGGCATGATCGAAAACACGCTGGAAGCCGCCAGCGAAGTTCTTACGAACCTGGACAAAAAGCGCGCGGTGGAGATCATCGAAGGCGACTCCGTGATCGACCGCAAGGAAAGGGAGATCGAAAGCCTTTGCCTGCGGATGCTTTTGACGCGCCAGCCCGTCGCCCACGACCTCCGCGTGGTCAGTTCAGCGCTGAAGATGATCACCGACATGGAACGCATCGCCGACCACGCGGCGGATATCTCGGAGATCATCACGATGATCGACTACGACATCAAGCAGCGCCCCGGGCATTTTCTGGCGATGTCGCGCACTGCGATCGACATGGTACATCGCGCCGTGGACGCCTACGTGCGCCAGGACGTGGAACTGGCGCGGGTCGTCAGGCAGGACGACGACATCGTTGACAACCTGTTCGTCGAAGTCAAGCAGGAGATCGCCGATTATATGACCAAGGATTCCACCCGCAGCGTGGAGGGGATGGATTTTCTGATGATCGCCAAGTATTACGAGCGAATCGGCGACCACGCGACCAATATCGCCGAGTGGGTGGAGTACTGCGTGACCGGCCTGTATAAAGGAGACGAGCTCAGGTGATCTACATCGTAGAAGATGACGTCGGCGTCCGCGAGCTGGAACTGTACGCCCTCAAGCAAGCCGGTTTCGAGGCGGAGGGCTTTTCAAACGCCGCGTCGTTCCGTGCGGCGATCAAAAATGCGCTGCCCTCGTTGGTGCTTCTGGACGTCATGCTGCCCGGCGAAGACGGCGTCACGCTGTTGCAAAGCCTGCGCCGCGAGCCCCGGACCAGGCGGCTGCCCGTCATCCTGGTGACCGCCAAAGACACCGAGATGGACAAGGTGCGCGGGCTGGACGCGGGCGCGGACGATTATCTGTCCAAGCCTTTCGGCGTTATGGAGCTTCTGGCGCGCGTCAAGGCGCTGCTGCGCAGAAGCGAGAACGTGAAAACCGAAGCGGTGATCAGCGTCGGCAGCCTGACGCTGGACCGCGAGCGCCACCAGGTGATTGCGGACAAAACGCCGGTGGAACTGACGCATATGGAGTTTGAATTGCTCTCCTTCCTGATGACGCACGCGGGCAAGGCCGTAACGCGCGACATGCTTTTGGACGACGTATGGGGACTGAACTATGCAGGCGACACGCGCACCGTGGACGTGCATATCCGCTCCCTACGCATGAAACTGGACGTCTGCGGCGGGATGATCCATACGGTGCGCGGCGTTGGTTACAAGCTGGAGGAAACGCCGTGAGAAAAAAGCTGTTTCGCAGCCTTGTGCTGTTTTCCACGCTCATATCGCTGCTGCTGTCGATCCTTTTGATCGGCGGCATGTACATGTATTTCAACAATCAGCTGCAAACGCAGCTGCGGGAAGAAGCGAATATGCTGGTTTCCATACTGAAGGATCAGGAAGATCCGGCCGCCTATTTAGGCGCCGGTATATTCGTCAACCGCGTGACGCTGATCGATCAGGACGGCCGGGTATGGTTTGACAGCGTGGCCGATTCTCAGACCATGGAAAACCACGCCGACCGCCCGGAGATCATTGCGGCGTTCCGGTCGGGTTCGGGCAATTCCAACCGGTCGTCCGCGACCATCGGCGAGACGAGCGTGTACTACGCCATAAAGCTGAACGATACCTATGTGCTGCGCGTGGCCGGGGCCCTGAAAAGCGTCTGGATGACGGTCAGCGGCATGATCGTCTGGATCGTGCTGGGATTTGCCATTTCCATGATATTGGCCTATCAGCTGGCAAAGCCGATCACCGATTCGCTGATCAGGCCGCTGAACAAGATCAATCTGGACGATCCGCTGCAATCGGATGCCTATGAGGAATTCTCCCCGATGCTCAGGCGCATGGACGCCCAGAACCGCCGTATCGCCGAGCAGATGCGGGAGCAGAAACGGCACCAGACCGAAGTCGCCACGATGCTGCGCGGCCTGCGCGAGGGCCTGATCGTTTTGGGCGAAGGGCACCGTATCCTGGTCATCAACCCCGCGGCGCGGCAGATCCTTAATGCCGGGCAGGGCGACCTTTTGCATAAACCGCTGCTGGAGATCAACCGCCATGAAACGCTGATGCGCATCTTAAGCGACAACGGCGGCAGCGGCGAAATGCGCATCGGCGGGCGCACCTATCACGTATCTTCCAGCCCCTCCGAGGGCGAGACCGGCATCGTGCTGCTCTTGCAGGATATCACCGAGGCGCAGTCCGCCGAGCACAACCGCAAGCAGTTCACCGCCAACGTGAGCCACGAACTGCGCACGCCGCTTACGACGATCTCGGGCTATGCGGAGCTTTTGGAAACGGGGCTTGCCAAACCGGAGGACACCGAAGCGCTCGGTACGAAAATCCATGCGGAAAGCAAGCGGCTTTTGTCGCTGGTGGAGGATATCCTCCGGCTTTCGAAGCTCGACGAGGGCATAACCAAGGAAAAGAAGCCCGTGGAGCTTTACATGCTGGCGCAGGCCTGTGTATCCAAGCTCCGGGATTACGCGGAGAAGAGCGGTATCGGCATGGCGGTGCAGGGCGTGCAGACCATCGTGACGGGCGACCGCACACTGCTTGAGGAGATGGTGATCAACCTCATCGACAACGCCATCAAATACAACAAGCCTAACGGCAGCGTCGCCGTACTGGTCGGCACGGAGGACGGGCAGCCGTTTATCGCCATGAAGGATACGGGACTTGGCATCCCGCCCGAGCACCAGCACAGGGTGTTCGAGCGCTTCTACCGGGTCGATTCCAGCCGTTCCAAGGAGACCGGCGGCACGGGCCTTGGGCTTTCGATCGTGAAAAACGGCGCGCAGCTGCACGGCGCGACGGTGCAGCTTCAAAGCGAACCGGACAAGGGGACGACGATCACCATCCGCTTCCCGGGCGCATAAGATCGGAAAATTTTATAAAGCCTCTCAACCGTCAGGGAGGCTTTTATAGTAGCGTGAAAGCCGTTATGTGTGCTATAATAGCGTATCGCGACCAAACGCACGCTTGCAGTTACCGAAGGAGGGACAATTCCTTGGACGACCCCATAGGCAGTCATCTACTGCTTCAGTTCGTTCTGATCCTGATCAACGCATTTTTCGCAGCGACGGAGATCGCCGTCATATCCATCAACGAAAACAAAGTACGAAAACAAGCCGAAGAAGGCGATAAAAAAGCCGCAATGATGCTTCGGCTGGCCGAATCCCCCAGCGATTTCCTGTCCACCATTCAGGTGTGCATCACGTTGGGAGGATTTTTGGCAAGCGCGTTTGCCGCAAGCAATATCGCAAGCCGCATCACCAAAGCCATGATCGCGGGCGGGTTCACGCTGTTGTCGGAACAGGCGCTGGCTACCGTATCCATGATTGTGATCACGATCGTGCTGAGTTATTTCATGCTAGTGCTCGGCGAACTAACGCCCAAGCGCATCGCCATGCAGCACCCCGAGAAGATCGCGCGGTTCACATGCCGCATCATCATCGTAATACAGGTCATCTTCAAACCTATCGTATGGCTGCTTTCCGTATCCACCAACGGATTGCTACGTCTGATACGCATCAACCCGCACGCGGACAGGGCCACCGTGACCGAAGAGGAGATTCGCCTGATGGTAGACATTGGTGGCGAACGCGGCACCATACTGGAAGACGAGCGCGAGATGATCGAAAACATCTTCGAGTTCAACAACATCACGGCCGAGTATGTGATGGTGCACCGCATGGACGTGGTTGCCATCCACGTGGACGACAGCTTTGAGGAAATCCTGGAAACGATCCGCGAATCGGGCCTGAGCCGCTTTCCCGTCTACGACGAGGATATCGACGATATCATCGGCATCCTGTACACGCGCGATTTTCTTCTAAACGCGCAAAACGAACACAAAAAATCGCTTCGGCAGCTGCTGCGCCCCGCCTATCTGGTGCCGGAGACCGTGCAGGCCGACGTGCTATTCCGCGATATGCAAAAGCAGAAGGTGCACATGGCCATCGTCGTGGACGAGTACGGCGGCATGAGCGGTATCGTGACCATGGAAGATTTGATCGAAGAGATCGTGGGCAACATATACGACGAGTTCGACCCCATGGAAGAAAGCGAGATCGTGCAGATCGGCGAAAACCTCTGGCGCTGCGACGGCAGCGTGGAACTGGAAACCTTGTCGGAAACCCTGGAAGTTCAACTTCCGCTAGACGAGGAATACGATACGCTGGGCGGCATGGTGTTCTCCTGTTTCAGCACCATACCGGAGGACGGCTCCACCCCCGAGGTGGATATCTACGGACTGCACATCAAGGCGGAGGTTATCCAGGAGCACAGGCTTGAAACCGCCTTGGTCTCCATCATCCCGCCCGCTTCCCCGGCGAAAAAAAAGGATAATGATAAGGTAAACGCTGATTAAATCCCCCGCACGCTGCCGGTCGTATTTTCACCATCTTGAGCTTGCGGGAGCTTCGACGTAGCGCTGCTACTGCTTCAGCGCCCGCAAACCCAACCTGATGTAAATTCAACTCGGCATCGCACAAGTTCTTTATTCATCGTTTACCTAGGATTTTCACAAGTATTTCGGGCAAAACAAAAAAAGAGCTTGCAATTTATAATACATTATAATACAATATAGCCAACACCTATTCCGACCTTTCCTTTGGGTTGGTAGAAAATATCGTTCGGAGGTAATTTTATGTGCGGAATCGTCGGCTATATCGGCAATGAGGAGACCTGCCCCATCCTGTTGGACGGCCTGGACCGCCTGAGTTACCGCGGCTACGACAGCGCGGGGGTCGCGGTGCTTAACGAGGAGGGCAAACTCCACATTTCCAAGACCCGCGGCCGGCTGGAAAACCTCGGTCATCAGCTGGAACAAAGCCCTTTGTACGGTCATATCGGCATCGGGCATACGCGCTGGGCGACTCACGGCGAACCAAACGACGTCAACGCGCACCCGCACTTCAATAACGCCGGGAACATCGCCGTCGTGCATAACGGGATCATCGAAAACCATGCGCAGCTGCGCAAACAACTGACGGAGCAGGGCTGTGAATTTATATCGCAGACCGATACGGAAGTGGTGGCGCACCTGCTGTCTACCCTGTACGAAGGCGACATGAAGCAGGCCTTGCTCAAAGCCACCAAGCTGCTCAAAGGCAGCTACGCGCTGGGCGTGGTTTGCGAGCAGGAGGCGGATAAACTGTTCTGCACCCGCAACGAAAGCCCGCTGGTCGTCGGCCACAAGGACGGGAAGGGTTACATCGCCAGCGATATCCCCGCAATGCTCAGCCACACCCGCGACGTGATCTTCCTTAACGATATGGAAGTCGCCGTGCTGAGCAGAGGCGGCATCGAGATCGTGAACGAAGCCGGAGAGCCCGCTATGCACGAGCTGTACCACGTGACCTGGGACTTAAGCAACGCCGAAAAGAGCGGCTATCCGCATTTCATGCTCAAGGAGATCCACGAACAGCCCGCCGCGCTGCAGAAGACCTTTTCCCCGCGCAACTCCGCCGACATCCACGACCACAGCTGGCTGCCCTTCACGCCGGAGGAAGCCAAAGCGCTTCGCAAGATCACCATCGTGGCCTGCGGTACGGCGTACCATGCGGGCATCTACGGCAAGTACGCCATCGAGAAACTCGCCCGCGTGCCCGTGGAAGTGGATATCGCCAGCGAGTACCGCTACCGCAGCCCGATGCTTGGCAAGAACGAGGTCTTCATCGCCATCTCCCAAAGCGGCGAGACGGCCGACACCCTGGCCGCGCTGCGCGAAGCCAAGCGGCAGAACGCCAAGGCGCTGGTGATCTGCAACGTGGTCGGCTCCACCATCGCGCGCGAGGCGGGCGACGCGAATACGCTGTTCACCTACGCGGGCCCGGAGATCGCCGTCGCCAGCACCAAGGCCTACTCCACGCAGGTGGAGACCCTGCTGATGATCGCGCTGGCGCTTGCAGACATGCGCGGCACGCTAGGCGAAGACGAAATCAAAGCCCTGCAAGCAGAGATCGCCGCGCTGCCCAAAAAGGCCGAGAAGGCCGTGGCGACCGAAGAGGAGCTTAAAACCATCGCCGCCGAGGAGTGCAGGAAAGGCCACGTATTCTTCGTGGGCAGGGGGCTGGATTACGCGCTTTCGATGGAGGCGGCCCTGAAACTCAAGGAAGTCAGCTACATCTTCTCCGAAGCCTATGCCTCCGGCGAGCTCAAACACGGGCCCATCGCGCTGCTGGAGGACGGCAGGCTGGTGGTGACCGCCGTCACCCAGCCGGATCTTCTGGATAAATCACTGTCCAACATCAAGGAGATCAAAGCCCGCGACGCGCAGGTGATGGCGATCTGCAGCGAAGATCTGAAAGACCAGGTCGCGCCGGAGGTGGACAGGCTGATCACCATTCCGGGCGGAGACGACATCGTATCCCCGCTGCTTGCGATCATCCCGCTGCAGCTGTTCGCCTACTGCATGGCGGTCGCGCGCGGCTGCGATGTGGACAAGCCCCGCAACCTCGCCAAGAGCGTGACCGTGGAATAGAGAAAGTGTTTTACATCCCTTGATTTTCGTGTACAATAAACTAGAGCGAGCATCAAGGGAGGAAAACATATGCATTGCATACGGCGCATTACGGATGATCTGTTCTATGTCGGCGCGAGCGACCGCCGGCTGAACATGTTTGAAAATTTATATCCGATTCCCAGGGGGATTTCCTATAATTCGTATCTGATCAAAGATGAAAAAAACGTGCTGCTGGATACAGCCGACCACGCCGTGGCCGACCTGTTCTTTGAAAACCTCCGCGCCGCGCTGGACGGCAGGGCGCTGGATTATCTGATCGTGCAGCACATGGAGCCGGACCACGCCGCGCTTTTGCATTCGCTTTTGCGGCGCTATCCCGGGGTGAAGATCGTCGGTTCCGCGAAAACCAGGGCGATAATCGGGCAGTTCTTCGGCGAAATCAAGGCGGAGTTCATTCCCGTCAAGGACGGGGACACGCTTGCCGTGGGCAGCCGGCAGCTTTCATTCATCACCGCGCCGATGGTGCACTGGCCGGAAGTGATCATGACCTACGATCCCAAGGATCAAACCTTCTTCTCCGCCGACGCGTTCGGCACCTTCGGTGCGCTGGGCGGTAGCCTGTACGCCGACGAACTGAATTTTGAAAAGGAATGGCTGCCCGAGGCCCGCCGGTATTATTCCAACATCGTGGGCAAATACGGCCCGCAGGTGCAAGCGGCGCTGAAAAAGGCAGCCGCACACGACATCGAGCGCATCTGCTCGTTGCACGGCCCCGTATGGCGTAAAAACCTCGAATGGTATCTGGATAAGTACCAAAAGTGGAGCACATATACGCCGGAGGACCCGGACGACGTGCTGGTCGTGTACGGTTCGCTGTACGGGCATACCAAGAACGCGGCCGAAGCGCTGGCAGCCCGGCTTGCGGGCAAAGGCGCGCGTGTCATTGTGCGCGACGCGTCCAACGTCGATACCAGCGAATTGCTGTCGGAAACTTTCCGCTGCGGCAAGCTGGTCATCGCCTGCCCCACCTACAATATGGGGCTCTATCCCCCCGTTTCGCATTACCTGCAGACGATGAAGGAGCACAACATGCAAAACCGCAGGGTGGCGGTCATCGAAAGCGGGAGCTGGGCCGTCGCCTCGGGCAAGCAGGTGCGGGCGGAGCTTGACGGCATGAAGAATATGGAGATCGCGGAGCCAATGATCAGCGTGCTTTCGACCATCAAAGAAGAACAATGCAAGGACCTTGAAGCCCTATGCGACGCCCTGCTCGGAGGTGACGGAAAATGATCAATATGGAAACCCTGTACCAGATCGGATACGGATTGTTCGTGGTGTCGACGCGGGACGGAAAAAAGGACAACGGCTGCATCGTCAACGCGTTTCAGCAGGTGGCGCTGACGCCGCCGTGGCTGTGCCTGTCGATTTCGAAGCTTGATTACACCTGCGAGCTCATCCAAAAAACAGGCGAGTTCTGCGCCAGCATCCTGACCGAAAGCACGCCCTTTGATATCTTCCGGCGCTTCGGCTTCCAAAGTGGCCGGACGCTGAACAAGTTCGCCAATTTCCCGGATAAAAAGCGTGCGGAAAACGGGCTTTTATACCTCACCAAGGACTGCAACGGCTATATCTGCGGCAAGGTGCGCGAGGAAAGAGACTGCGGCTCGCATATCGTGTTCCTTTGCGATACCACGGAGGCGCAGACGCTGAGCAGCGAACCAAGCCTGACCTACGCCTATTATTTCAAGCATACCAAGCCCGCGCCTCCCAAGACCAAAACCAAGGGCTACCGCTGCAAGATCTGCGGCTTCGTGTACGAGGGCGAACCCCTGCCCGACGACTACATCTGCCCCATCTGCAAGCATCCGGCGTCGGATTTTGAGAAGATAGAATAATAAGCGCTCTTGGGAGCAATGCGCTCCCAAACCCCGCAGTTAAGGACAATTTCCTTAACAATCCAAAAAGACCGCGCAATGCGCGGTTTTCAAAGATAAACTCACTCGATATAATACCTATACTCTAGCATTAATGAAATGCTTATCAATAAGTTCTTGATCAATGATATGAACATAGTTAAACACAGCTTGTAGGGCTGCTTGAAATGTTTCAAAGTCTGTAGGCACTTTACCACCTAAGTTAATATCCAATTTGTGCTTGTAGTTATAATGAAATTTCTCATCAACTTTTGAATCGTTATGGATTATAAGGTGTCGAATTTCTAAGTACATTAAAGCATCGTTCGCTTGTTCTTGAGGAATACAAATTCTCGTGTGCCTAATGATTCGTTTTACAAGATCTTTAGTGCCATGAATGCCTTCTAGATCCCTGAATATTTTATCTATCATATAATCTACTAGCTCATCAATAGAGGTAAATTCAGTCAACTTGATGTAATTTATTGTCTTGTTAGATTTATCTGCAATGCTTTTTGGTTTCAGAATATACATTTCCTTAAGTATGTCTTTCATGTAATAAGAGAATATATTGTAAAGTTCTAGGAAACAATAATCACTTTTCTCTTTCTTGGAAAAGTTGATGATCCGAGCATATTCTGTACTCGGAATGTTTAGTTTAGGATATTTTTCAGAGGAAACGCGCAAGTTCTCAAATAGCTTTCTTCCATTTGTTCTTCTATACCTAAGATAGTTAAATAGTTTATTGAGAGATACATCAATTACTTGACTATGTTGTTGTAAATATGAAAACCGACTTGCGAATTTCTGGAATGCTTTACTTTCGTTGGTTGGCATAATAATACCTCCACTATTCACTTTTTCATCTACAAATCATTTCCGTACCTTCTGACAACCCGGGCAAATATACACGCTCCCGCCCATGTAGGCGGCTTTTTCGATGATGCCGCCGCAGCGCGGGCAAAGCTGCCCGACCGTTTTATTGGACATCAGCGTGCGGTATCCGCCGGGATTACCAAAGATGTCGGTTTCGGTGTCGCGCCCGCCCTGGTTCGCCATTTGCAGCAAGGTGGTTTTCACGCTTTCAAACAACGTTTTGAGTTCCTGCTCCGAAAGCAGGCCGATCTTGGTTTTCGGGTTAACTCTGGCATTGAACAGAATATCCTGCAAAACGCCGTTACCCAACCCGGGGATGTGCTGTTCCGTCGCCAGGAAAGCCTTGGCGCTCTTGTTTGCATTCTCTTTCGCCATCGCTTGAAAGGCGTTCCAGTCAAACGCGTCGGACAGCGGCGAAGGCTTCCGCTTTGCGACCAGGTAGTATTCGTTGTCAAAGGTCCCGTCGATAAACGCCCACAGGCCGCCGTACATCTGCACGCCGCAGCACAGCGCGGAACCGTCGGTAAACTGTATCAGCAACTGGTGTTTCCTGGGCAGCGTCTCCCCCGCCGCGAAAAAACGTACGTTGATGCCTTCGGCTAATACGACGCGCGCGTTCTCAACCTCGATCTCCACCTTGCCGCCGACACCTTTGCTTTCTCCGACGGTTTTGCCCTTCAACAGCGCATTATACGCCGCGGAATCGCCCGACAGCCATGCGAACTTGTGCGGCGAGGCGTTTGCCACGACGTTTCCGATCACTTTTCCTTTAATTGTCTCGTTCAACTGCTTTGCCAAACTAATGCTCTCCGGCAATTCGATCATGATTACGCCCCCTGTTCGTTTCTTTGCCCTTACAATACCAGATTTTTGTGAATTGAACAAGAAAACCGCCGCATTTGATATGCGGCGGTTTTGAATCACTTGGATTACTTGGACTTAATGGCAGCGTGCGCGGCAGCAAGCCTCGCGATCGGCACGCGGAAAGGCGAGCAGCTCACGTAGTTCAGGCCAACCTTGTGACAGAACTCGATGGACGAAGGGTCGCCGCCGTGTTCGCCGCAGATGCCCAGCTTGATGTCGGGGCGGGTCTGCCGTCCAAGATGAGCGGCCATTTCCACCAGCTTGCCGACGCCGTTCTGGTCGAGCCTGGCGAAGGGATCGCTTTCGAAGATCTTGTTCTCGTAATAGCTGCCCAGGAACTTGCCGGCGTCGTCGCGGCTGAAGCCGAACGTCATCTGCGTGAGGTCGTTGGTGCCGAAGGAGAAGAACTCCGCCTCCCTGGCGACCTCGTCGGCCAGCAGCGCTGCGCGCGGAATCTCGATCATGGTGCCGATGTGGTAGTTCAGGCTCATTTCCTGCTCCTTGAACACGGTCTCCACGGTTTCCACCACGATATCCTTGACGAATTTCAACTCCTTGACCTCGCAGACCAGCGGGATCATGATTTCGGGCACGATATCAAAGCCTTTTTCCTTCTTGACCTTGATCGCGGCCTGGATCACGGCGCGGGTCTGCATCTTCGCGATCTCGGGATAGGTGACGGCCAGGCGGCAGCCGCGGTGGCCCATCATGGGGTTAAACTCGTGCAGCGCGTCGATCTTCTCCAAAATCGCTTCGGAGGTGGTGCCAAGTTCTTTGGCGATCGCGGCGATCTCGGCGGTCATGCTTTCGTTGGGCAGGAACTCGTGCAGCGGCGGGTCGAGGTAGCGCACGGTCATCGGGCGGTTTTCCAGCGCCGTGTACATGGCTTCGAAATCGCCCTGCTGCATCGGCAGGAGCTTCGCCAAAGCGGCTTCGCGCTGTTCCACGGTTTCGGAAAGGATCATCTGCCGCACAACGGCAATGCGGTCGGCCTCAAAGAACATATGCTCGGTACGGCACAGGCCGATGCCTTCGGCGCCGAAGCTGACGGCTTGCTTGGTATCGCGGGGATTGTCGGCATTGGTGCGTACCTTTAAGGTGCGCGCCTTGTCCGCCCACTCCATCAGGCGGGCGAAATCACCGGATACGGACGCTTCCACCGTGGGGATGGCTTGCCCGTATACGTTGCCGGTGGAACCGTCGATGGAGATATCGTCGCCCTCTTTGTATACCTTGCCGTTCACGGTCAGGGTTTTGCCTTCTTCATTGATGCGTAAGCTCCCGCAGCCCACGACCGCCGCGCGACCCATGCCGCGGGCGACCACCGCCGCGTGGCTGGTCATGCCGCCGCGCGCCGTGAGGATGCCCTTGGACAGGTCCATGCCTTCGATGTCTTCGGGCGTGGTTTCTTCACGCACCAGAATGGCCTTGATACCCCGACGTCCGGCGTTCGCTGCGCTTTCCGCCGTAAAATACACCTTGCCGGCAGCCGCGCCGGGAGACGCCGGCAAACCGGTGGCGATCGGCGCCGCGGCCTTAAGCGCTTTGGGATCGAAATTCGGGTGCAGCAGGGTATCAAGCTGCTTGGGCTCCACCTTCAGCACCGCTTCGTCGGTGGAGAGCTTGCCCTCGTCCACCAGATCCACGGCGATCTTGAGCGCGGCCTTGGCGGTGCGCTTGCCGTTGCGGGTCTGCAGCATGTAGAGCTTGCCGCGCTGCACGGTGAACTCGATGTCCTGCATGTCGCGGTA
>JAFGGL010000021.1 GCA_016930575.1 Clostridiales bacterium
ATATTGCCTTCTATTCTCTCCATTATCAATGCTGCTGTGTACTGCTATCTGTTATAATTTCTGAGTTTTCGGACGGTCTGCTTGATAAATGCACATGCATGAGCAATAAAATCTTTAATAATATCAACTTCTGTGCCATAATTTAAATATAGATCATTTTCTACGGCTTTATTTATCGTAATATCAACATCACTCGTCTTTCTGAGAATAACGGGCATTAATTTATTTGCACTGTTGCTAATTCCACGATAAAGGAATTTTGTTGATGCTGGTGTTGTGCCAAAAAAGAAATTTGAATATTTCTCATTAAACTCATTAACAGTATTAAGAAGATCAGATATGCAGTTCACTTGTTTATAAGTTTTCATAATTGATCACTCCTTTTTAATAGTATCTCATTGTATGTAAAAATTCAATCAATAGCTTCCCAAAAAATAAAAACAAGAAAACTAGAGTTATTAAAACGCACGAACTTGTTGACACACACCATTTCCCTATGCTATACTCCACACCGTAAGCAGAAGCTGCCCGCTTCTCACCGCGCGAAGGAAGTTTTGCGCAGGTCACGGCACATAAGACCGTGACGGTTGTAATGTTTTGCGGGTGCTTCGGCGCCGGCTTTTTTATTTGGAAATTGCCGGGCTACCCGATAAAGTGCAAGCACTTTATGGTAAAACTATGGGGGTGTATCAATATCAACAACGAACCGATGATCAACGAGGAAATCAGAGATCGTGAGGTACGGCTGATCGACAGCGACGGAGCGCAGCTGGGCATCATGCTCACGCGGGACGCGCAGCTCAAGGCGGACGAGAAGGGGCTGGATCTGGTGAAGATCGTGCCCAACGCCCGGCCGCCGGTCTGCAAGCTGATGAACTACGACAAGCACCGCTACGAGCAGGCAAAACGCGCGCGCGAACTGCGCAAAAACCAGCGCATCGTGGAGCTCAAGGAAGTGCAGCTGTCGGCGACCATCGAGGAAAACGACATTCAGACGCGCTACAAGAATGCCGTGAAATTCCTGGAGGCGGGCGACAAGGTGAAAGTGTCCATCCGCTTCCGCGGCCGCCAGATGGCGCACACCAACATCGGCCGGGACATCATGATCAATTTTGCCAAGCGCATCGAAGAGTACGGTACGGTCGAGCGCCAGCCGAGGCTGGAAGGCCGGTTCATGCTGATGATCATCGCACCCAGGGCGGAGAAAAAGAGCTTTGCCGAGCGCGAACAGGAGCGAAAGGCCAGGGAAGCCGAAGAAGAGAAAGCGGCGCAGGCCGAGGAAAAGGCCAGGAAGAAATCCGCCCCCAAGAAGAAGGACAAACACGAAAGCGAAAACATGATCTGATATGATGGGCAAACGCTGATCAAATTCCCCGCACGCTGACGGATGCCTTTCCACCATCTTAGGCCCGCAGGGGCTTCGACGTAGCGCTGCTACTACTTCAGCCCCAGCAAACCCAAGCTGAAGAAAATCCATCTCGTCATCGCACAGGTTCTTTACTCATCGTTTACCCAAAGGTTTTCTTAGCTGCTTTCAGTGTTTTTGAAGGCAATGTCCGGAGAACCGCCCGGAAGCCGCCCAACGCGGCGGGCTTTCCATCGTGCCCGGTACGGGCGCGGCAACGTATTTGAGAGGAGGACGACCAACATGCCCAAACAGAAAACGCATCGCGGCGCTGCCAAGCGCTTCTCCTTCACCAAGACAGGCAAAGTGAAGCATAAGCAAATGAACGCCAACCACCAGGTGCACCTCAAGCACAACAAGCGCACCCGCCGCCTGCGCACCGACGGCATCGTGGATAACGCATCCGAGGCGCGCACCATCCGCAAACTGGTACCCTACAAATAACCGCTTCACCAAGCACGCAAGGAGGAAACTACGATGGCACGCATAAAAAGAGCGATCAACGCGCATAAAAAGCGCCGCAAGGTGCTCAAACTCGCCAAAGGATATTTCGGCGCCAAATCACGCCAGTACCGCGCCGCCAACGAGCAGGTGGCCCGCAGCCTGCGCTACGCCTACATCGGCCGGAAGCTTCGCAAGCGCGATTTCCGCCGCCTGTGGATCACCCGCATCAACGCCGCCGCGCGGCTGAACAACACCACCTATTCCCAGCTCATGTACGGCCTGAAGCAAAAGGATATCACAATCAACCGCAAGATGCTGGCCGACATCGCCGTCAACGACCCGGACGCGTTCGCGACGCTTGTGAAACGGGCGCAATAACCGTGGCATGTGATTGAAAAGACCGTCAAAATCGGCGGTCTTTTTACTTGCCGATATACAGATGACTGTATTCGAAAACCCCATACTAGTTTTGGGGTGCGTCGGCTTTTCTTTGCAAAGAAAAGCCGGTAAAAGAAACAATTTTGGCCGCGCATTGCGCGGCCAATGGTGGGATTATTAAGGGCTGATAGCCCTTTACTGAGGAGCTTGAGGGCCCAGGCCCCCATGAACTTGCACTTCGCGCCCCATCAATTCGTCATACAACTGCAAATACTGCGCAAACTGCGCGTCGCAGTCGTAGGCACGGGCGCGGGCAAGGCAGGCGGCGGGGTCCTTCGGGTTTTCCAGCAGTTCACGGCAAGCGTCGGCGGCGGCCTGCACGCTGCCCGCGGGCACGGCGAGGCCGGTGTCTTCGGTGACGATCTCTGGCAGCGCGGTTTGGTCGTAGCAGACCACCTGCGTGCCGCAGGCGAGCGCCTCGATCAGGGTCAGCCCCTGGCTTTCCTCATAGCTCAGGCTGATACAGATATCCGCGGCGGTGTACAGGGCGCGCAGTGTATCCTGACCGTAGATCATCGGCACGCCGATCATCTCCGGCGGCAGGTATTCCATCTGCCTGGGGGTCAGCCCCACAGCGACGACGACCGCCTCGCCGCCCAGGATATCCTGCAGCTTCATCAGATCGTTGATGCCCTTGGCGGCGCGCCACGCGCTGGCGGCGCTCAGGATGATCGGCTTCCCCCCGTGCCGCCGCAGCCCGTAGCGGTCGATGACGGCCTGGACGTCGCCCTCGCCGACGGGGCGGAACGCGTTCAGGTCGATCCCGCTTGGCAGCACGCGCACGGGGAATTTATTCAGGAAAGATTTCTGCGCCTCCCCCGCCAGCCACTCGGACGGTGCGACCAGCGTGAGGTTATCAAGCGCCGTGAGGATCTCCCGCTTTTTCAGCCAGTTTTGTTTGGAACGGTCCAATCCCCAACTGGCCGGATACTCCCGCTTGTTCGGGCAGTGGTGGCAGCCCGCGCGGAAGCGCTCGCAGCGCGCCATCGCGTAATGCGCGCAATGCCCGGTAAACAGCCAGCAGTCGTGCAGCGTCCACACCACGGGGATATCCGCCTCCCCGAGATACTCCATCAGGACCGGCAGGTTCAGGTAGTACCCGTGCAGGTTGTGCAGGTGCACGACGTCCGGCTTGTAGAGGCTCAGCTGATGCACGAGCGTTTTCGTGGCGCGATTTGACAGGAATCCCGCGCAGTCAAACGCCCGAGACAGCGCGGCATGCGCCAGCGTGTCCAACCGGCTGCCGATGCGGTAGCTGGGTATAGCCTCGGGAATCTCTCCGCGCGCGTAGCATAAAAGCGCTGCGTGCCCGGCGTCCTGCAGGCTTTCGCAGATTCCCGCGGCAATGCGGCCCGTGCTTAATCCCGATACCACGTTGATGTGTGCTACGCGCATGGAGGCTCTCCTTGATGGTATTTTAGTATCCGACGATTATTCCTGCCCGTTCTGCAACCGCCTGAGCGCATCCCCGGCGGCCTCGTTCCCCTGGTCCGCCGCCTGCTGGTACAATGCGGCGGCAGCCCCGGCGTCCTGCGCGACGCCTTCGCCCTTTTCATACATGATGGCGAGGCTGTACTGCGCCTCCCCGTGCCCCTGCTGCGCGGCAAGCATCAACCACGGGACGGCGTCGTTTACGCTTTGCTCAAGGCCGAACCCTTGATAGAACATATACGCGAGGCTGTACTGCGCCTCCGTATGCCCCCGCTCCGCAGCAGCCTGGTACCACATAGCGGCCGTATGGAGGTCCGCTTCCACAAACCAGCCGTTTTCGTACATCTGCCCGAGGTTGTACATCGCCTCCGCGTGCCCCCGCGACGCAGCGCTGTAGTACCACGAAACGGCAAGCTCCTCATCCGGATCAAGGCCGCGGCCGTCCTCATACATCATCGCCAGGCGGTACTGCGCGTCCGCGTGCCCCTGCTCCGCGGCCTTCCTGTACAATGCGGCCGCCAGCACGTCGTTCTGCTCCCATCCCCGTCCGGCTTCAATCATCATCGCCAGGCGGCACAGCGCGTCCGCATGCCCCTGTTCCGCGGCTTTCAGGTACAGGGCCGTAGCCTGTTCGTCGCTCTGCTCCACGCCCAGGCCGTTTTCATACATCTCGCCGAGATAGTATTGCGCGTCCGCATGCCCGCGTTCCGCCGCCTCCGCGAACGCCGTCGCCGCTTTTCCGTAATCGGGATACTGGGTGCAGTACTGCAGCAGGCCGGCTGTATAGAACGTTTCCGCTTCGGCGGCGTCATCCGCCATGGCAGCGGCGGGCAAACAGGCCGCGGTCGTCAAAGTCAGCAGTAAAACGAGTGCCGTCACAATCATTTTTTTCATGCGTTTCACTCCATTCCATGATGTCGGGAGTAACTGCAAATTTCTCTGCTCCCATTATAGCAGAAAACCCCCCGCGCTGCGCCCTTTTGATAACTCCGCTTCCGCAGCAATCGAAAACCCGCGGGAACAATTACACCCCCGCGGGTTTTAATCGTATATTAACCTGCCAGGAGAAAACCATAGGCAAGCGAAGATGAAAGAACGCACGCGCAGGCGAATCGGATTTTTGTCAGGTTGTGCCTGCTGCCCCCGAAAAGGGAGGGCGAAGCCCGACTAGCGCCCGAAATTCGCGGAGCGAATGAAGCGCGTAGCCTCGCGCAAGCAAAGCGCAGGGCGAGGCCGCTAAAAGTAGTAGCAGCGCTACGTCGAAGGGTGTGCGGGCCTTATCCGGCGGAAATGCAAACGCCCGCTTGCGCGGGCGTTTGGCGGCGTTCGCCTAAACAATCAATAGTTCTCGGCGTGGATCCGGTAGAAGGACTTGGGATGCCTGCATACCGGGCAAAGCTCCGGCGCGTTCTTGCCGATCACCAGGTGCCCGCAGTTGCCGCACTGCCAGATGCGGTCGCCGTCGCGGCTGAACACGAGGCCTTCCTTGATGTTTGAAAGCAGCTTCAGGTAGCGCGCCTCGTGCGCCTTTTCGATGGCGGCCACGCGCTCGAACAGATCGGCGATATGCTCAAAGCCTTCGGCGCGGGCTTCCTCGGCCATGGTCTTGTACATGTCCGTCCACTCGTAGTTCTCGCCCGCGGCGGCGTCCACCAGGTTTTCGGGGGTCGCGGGCACGTCGCCGCCCATCAGCAGCTTAAACCAGATCTTGGCGTGTTCCTTTTCGTTGTTGGCGGTCTCCTCAAACAACTCGGCGATCTGCATATAACCGTCCTTGCGCGCCTTGGACGCGTAATAGGTATACTTGTTGCGGGCTTTGCTCTCGCCCGCGAACGCCGTCTCCAGATTCATATAGGTCTTGGTTCCCTTGAGTTCTTTCATGGCGTGTCCTCCTTCTATGTAGCTGTGAAACCGTACTTGCTCTCCCTGACAGTATACACCATTGATAAATGTGTGAAACCCTGTATTGGCTTTATAACCAAGTGGCACAAAATCCGAACACGGTGAAATCCTCGGTCGTCTCATACTGCGTGAGAGGATCGGTGCGCTCGTTGTCCGGGACGATGAATATATTGGCCTCTATTTTCTCCCGGGATTTTGACGTAAGGTGATGGTTGCTCAGGTTTGAGTCGTACACGTAGGTATAGCTTTTCACGGAGGAGGACATGTTTCCCTCCACGGTGGTGACCTGGTAGAGCCCGTCGTTTAAAGGCGTGACGTCGGTCACGATGCCGATATGCGTGAACAGGTAAGCCTTTCTCATGTTGGCGTACATCACCAGGTAGCCTTCCCGCGGCACGCCCACGAAGCGGTCAAGCCGTGAAAACCCGTCGTACTGGTTGCTCACATACCCCTCGCGCAGGAACAGCGCCTGGTCGTCCGGTATCTCTTTGGCGTCCTCTTCTTTGATCGGATCGAAACCCGCCGCGTTGGCGCACCAGATGGTGAACACCGAGCACCAGCCGACCTCTTTGCCGGATTTATAATACCACCTGGAATATTGATTGGCGCGGGGCAGCCATTCCAGCTTGTTCAGGTAGAACTCGCGCTTGGCGATATATACGAAGTTTTTCACGACCTCGGGCATGGCGTCGTCTTCCACGGTCACGCCGTAAAAATAAGTCATATCGTCTATCGTGCAGATCACCGTGGCGACGCCCGCCTCAATCCCCGTCATCAGCCCCTGCGCGTCCACGGAGACGATTTGGTCGTCGGTCGTTTCAAACACCGCGTTTCCCACGGATACCGCGGGCGTCTCCTGATCAAACGGGATGATTCCCGGCGAGATCGCCGGCACATACGCGCTGTCCCCCGTGCGCAGGGTATACTGTCCGCTTGCCTGTCCCGACTCTGACGGCGAAAGCCACGCGGCGGCGGCCGCTTCAAACAGCGCGCTTAAATCGCCCTGCGCGTCCGCGGGCAGGGGCGCGGCGGGCAGGATCAACGCAAGGGTAAGGAACATTACGACGACGAACTTGGGCATGCGGTTCAACTCCTCGGGAAATAGTATAGCATAGGATGTACCGGATTGCCGATCCTTTTCAGCGATTTTACAGCTAAAACAAAGCTGCTGTTTACGTGAAATATTGATTCTGATTGCATTCTTTTGTATAATTCCTTTTGTATTATATCCGACATAAAACCGTATATCCCGAAAGGAGAAAACTATGAAGAGCAAGCTATATATGTTTGTCATATTCCTGTTATTCGTTATGCTGCTCACCGCTGCCGCGTATGCCACTTCCACAACCGAAGGTATCGGCCATATCACCATGGTAAAGGCGAATACGTCGATTGCGTATCTGTACCGTACGTTTATCCAGATCCCGGTACAAATGGTATACGGGCCCGACGGATGTATTTATGTCGCGGACTGGACCGGTCATCACGTTGTAAAGCTCGATCAGGATTACAACGCAACCGAACTTGGGCTGGGGGAAGCCCAACGCGTGTTTTATTCGGACGGCCCCCGCGGGCTGGCCTTTGATTCGCAGGGAAATCTGTATATCAGCAATCACGGTCATATCTGCCGTATGGATACGGAGGGGAATATTGAAGAACTCCCGTTTATTCAGGGAAGCCCGGTGGGAAGCATTGCGATTTCTCCGTCCGACGAGTTGTACTACACGGACCGCGGGCAGGGACGGCTACTCAAATGGACTCCCGAAAACGGCTCGCAGGTAATCGCAGACGATATTCCGTACGCGGAGAACCTCGTGTTCGGGCTGGACGGAACGCTGTATCTGACTCAGATGGGATATTGGGATTTGCTGAAGATGGATGTCGCCACGGGCGAATGGAGCGTGTTTCTCAAGAACGTATGCGGTTTCGATCCGTGTTATCTGGCAGTTGATCCCGAGGGCGACATATGGATTCGCGCGATATTCACGCTTTATCAGTATTCCCCCGACGGCAAGAAGAAGGCGTATGTCATCGACGGCAAATCATCCGATACGTATCAATGGCATACATCCGCGGGCGTCGCGGTGGACGATGAGGGCGGCGTATGGATCGCCTCCATCAACTCCAAAATAACCCATCTGATACCTACGGAGCTGGGGGCCGCAGATCCGGACTTTACGCTGGACGTGGCTCATACAGGTTTTGAAGCGTCCGATCTGGCGATCGATTCAAACGGCACGGTTTACGCCGCCGATATCAACGGAATGCAGATCCTAAAAATCGATGCCGAAAGCGAGGCGGAAGCCCTGATGAATAGCGGCTCCGCCGCAAGGCAAGCGGTTGCCGTGGATGAGAACGACTGTGTATACTATACAAACAAGGGTAAAATCTGGAAAATCGATCGAGACGGAAATAATACTTTTTATGCGGATGTCAGTACGGAACGCATGGTGTTTGCCGCCGACGGCAACCTGTACGCGGTCAAAATCAAAGATAACGGAAATAAAGTCATTGTCTGTATTCCAAAGAAAGAATGCGTCATTACAATTGCAGCAAAAATCTGCGACGAGCTTTTGGGCACAGGCGCAGTCCATATCAGCCCTGCGACCAACGAGGGATTATATGTGTTTGTTGAAAACACCCGCAACCTGTATTTCATTGACTTTGAAGGTAACGGCCGACTGATCAAAAACTACTCGCAGCTGGGAGGCGGGGTATTCTGTATGGCAGCCAATCCGGTTTCAGGTGATATATACCTGATTCCGCACGGTAGCTATATTCTCTATGAAATCGTGGCTGACGGCAGCTATCAGGAATTAGCGAAGCGGATTTTCGGAGATCCATGGGGCATGGTTGTAAGCGGCGACGGCGCAACCCTCTTCGTCGCAGAATCCGGTGTGATCGAAAAAATCACATTGAACCAGACGCCGTAAGCGCTTCGGAACACTATTTGATGAGATCTTACAGCGTTACTTAACGAAGTTTATGTTGATAGCGCCGATTTTGCAGTACCTGTTGTTTGATTCGTTCCCATTTTTGTATAAAAACTGGTAAAACCCCCTTGACATTCGCGTGGTGCGCCCGTATACTGCTAGAGGCACTTAACAATGATTACAGAAAGGAGGGCGCAGAATGTTCAGTAATCACGTCGTTGTCATCAGGATGAATCTTATTTTTGCTGCGAACAAGGGATATCTGCGCCCAAACGCCTGTTTATAGATGCGAAAACACGCAATTTTCTGCATGATCAGGCCGCCGGCGCAACAACGCCGGCGGCTTTTTATTTGATACGGAGGACACTATGCAGCCCACAAAAAAGACAATTCTCGGAGAGATCACCCGCGGAAACCGGATGAAGTTCCTATTATCCATCCTGGCGATGGGGATCGGCGTATGCTTTTCGCTGATCATGCCGCTGATGCTCTCGGGCACCATCGACGCGCTGGTCTCGGCCGCCGGTGGCAACATGGACGCCAAAGTCGACCTGCCGCTGCAGCTGGGCGCGTGGTTTGACGCGCGGGGCGGCATCGGCTACCTGCTGGACCACCTGTGGATCATCGCCATCATCCTGATGGTCTGCTACGCCGCGGGCGGCATCTTCCAGTACCTGCGCGGCCGCTGGTCCACCTACGCCAGCGAGAACATCGCCCGCAACCTGCGCGACCGGCTCTACAGCCACCTGCAAAAGCTTTCCTACGAATACCACGTGCAGGCGCAGACCGGCGACCTGATCCAGCGCTGCACCAGCGACGTGGATACCATACGCCGCTTTCTGGCCGCGCAGCTGACGGAGATCTTCCGCACGGTGTTTATGGTCGGCATCGCAATCACCGTGATGCTGGGAATCAACACCGAAATGACGCTGTACTCCATGATCCTGGTCCCGCCGCTGTTCCTGTTCGCGTGGCTGTTCTTCAAGTGGGTGCAGAAGTACTTCAAGGTCGCTGACGAGGCCGACGGCAAGATGAGCGCCGTGCTGCAGGAAAACCTGACCGGCGTGCGCGTGGTGCGCGCGTTCGGGCGGCAGAAGTTCGAGGAGGACAAGTTCGACGGCGTGAACGACGACCTGTATAAAAAGAGCATGAAGCTCATCAGGCTGCTGGCCGTGTACTGGTCCAGCTCGGATGTGCTGGCGCTCTTGCAGGGGGCGGCCACGCTGGTGATCGGCGTTGTAGTCGTGGTCACCTACCCCGGCAAGCTGTCCATCGGCGAAATGACGGTGTTCGTCAGCTACACGGGGATGCTCCTGTGGCCCATCCGCCAGCTCGGGCGCATCCTCTCGGACCTGGGCAAGGCGATGGTCTCCTTCGGGCGTACGAGCGAGATCCTTCTCGCGCAACCCGAGCAGGACGCCCCCGACAGCATCAAGCCGCCGCTGGACCGCGATATCGAGTTCGTGCACGTCGGCTTTGAGCACGAGGACAACACCCCGGTGCTCAAGGACGTACATTTCAAAGTCAAGCAGGGCCAGACCGTGGCGCTTCTGGGCGCGACGGGCTCTGGCAAGTCTACGCTGATGAACCTGCTGCAGCGGCTTTACGACGTCAAGCAGGGCGAGATCCGCATCGGCGGGGTGAACATCAATCGCATCGCCAAAAGCTACCTGCGCTCGCGCGTGGGCCTGGTGCTGCAGGAGCCGTTCCTCTATTCCCGCACGGTGAAGGACAACATCGGCATCGCCAAACGCGATCCCTCCTGGGAGATGATACGCTCCGCAGCCAAGACCGCCGCGGCCGACGGCTTCATCAACCACTTCGAAAAAGGCTACGATACGATGGTCGGCGAGCGCGGGGTAACGCTCTCGGGCGGCCAAAAGCAGCGCGTGGCCATCGCGCGCACCTTGCTTAAGGAAAACGACATCCTGATCTTTGACGACAGCCTCTCCGCCGTCGACACCGAAACCGACCGCGCCATCCGCGAAGCGCTGCAGGAAGCCCGCAGGGAGCTTGACAAGTCGGCCACCACCTTCATCATCAGCCACCGGCTGACGACGCTGGCGGAAGCGGACGTCATCGTGGTGATGCAAAACGGCAAGGTCTCGCAGATGGGCACGCACGAGGAACTCGTCAAACAGGAAGGCCTCTACAAGCGCATCTACCAGATCCAGGCCGCCCTGGAAGAAGAACTGGCCGACGAAGCGTAAACCTCGTCCCCTAGCAACATGATCACCCAACTACAGCACGGGGCAAACGCAAGGAAAGACTGTATACACCGGCACATACGATTTTCGCTAGATCAGGTTCTGAAAATCCGAAGTCGTAGCAGCGCTACGTCGAGGATTTGAAGGCCTGAGATAACGGAAATCGGATCGCCGGAGGGTGCAGGATTGACACAGCGTTTGCCCCATGCGGGAGGACAACGATATGCAGTTTCATGAAGAGGACATCTATACCAAGAAATTTGACCTGGGACCGTGGAAGAAGCTGATCCGCCTCGCCAAGCCCTTCTACAAGCATATGCTGGGGATTGCGATCACCGTAGCGGTTGTGGCGATCATCGAGGTCATCTTTCCCCTGTTTAAAAGGCAGGCTATCGACGGCTTCGCGGCCACCGGCGACCTGACGGGCATCCTGCCCTTCATCCTGATCTACGTCGGGCTTATCGCCCTGTTCGCCTTCAGCGTCAACCTGTTCATCCGCCTGTGCGGCCAGGTGGAAGTGGGGCTGTGCCGCCACATCCGCCGCATCGCCTTCAAGCGCTTGCAGGAGCTTCCGTTTTCATTCTACGACAAGACCTCCGTCGGCTACCTGATCGCCAGGCTGACCAGCGACACCCAGCGCCTGGGCGACACCGTGGCCTGGGGGCTGCTGGACGTGGGCTGGTCGGCTTTCTTCCTGCTGATCGTGTCGGTCGCGATGTTCATCCTCAACTGGCAGCTGACGCTGATCACGCTGGCGGTCGTGCCGCTGATGGCGGTGATCACGGGCTTTTTCCAGGTGCGGATTTTAAAGAACTACCGCGAGGTGCGCCGCATCAACTCCAAGATCACCGGCGCGTTCAACGAAGGTATCATGGGCGCCAAGACCACCAAGACCCTCGTGCGCGAGGAGGCGAACATTGAAGAATTCAAAGAGCTGACCTCCACCATGCGCCGGTCTTCCATCCGCGCGGCGGTGCTCTCGGCGATGCTCTACCCCCTCATCATCGGGCTGGGCGGCTTCGCCACGGCGTTCCTCTTGTGGAAGGGCGGGCACGACGTGTTCGTGATGGGTTCGATCTCCATCGGCACGCTGACGGCGTTCATGAGTTACGCCACGCAGCTGTTCGAGCCGATCTCAAGCATCGCCCGCATTTTTGCGGAAGCCCAGCAATCGCAGGCGGCGGCGGAGCGCGTGATCTCGCTGATCGAGACCGAACCGGAGATCGCCGACACGCCCGAGGTGGTGGAGGTCTTCGGCGACAACTTCAACCCCAGGAAGGAGAACTGGCCCAAGCTTAAGGGCGATATCGAGTTCAGGAACGTCTCCTTCCAGTATATCGACGGGGAGAAAGTGCTGAAAAACTTCAACCTCACCGTCAAGGCGGGCGAGACCATCGCGTTGGTGGGCGAGACGGGCTCGGGCAAATCCACCATCGTCAATCTGCTCTGCCGCTTCTACGAGCCCACCGAGGGCGAGATCCTGATCGACGGCGTAAATTACAAGGAACGTTCTCAGCTCTGGCTGCAAAGCAATCTCGGCTACGTGCTCCAGCAGCCGCACCTGTTTTCCGGCACCATCGCCGACAACATCCGCTACGGGAAACTTTCCGCGACCGACGAGGAAGTGGAGGAGGCCGCGAGGCTGGTGAGCGCCGACGAGTTCATCAGGGCGCAGGAGAAGGGCTACGACACGAACGTCGGCGAGGGCGGCAACCTGCTGTCCACCGGACAAAAGCAGCTGGTGTCCTTCGCCCGCGCGCTGATCGGCAGGCCCGCCATCTTCGTGCTGGACGAGGCGACCTCGTCTGTGGATACCGAAACCGAGATGAAGATACAGCAGGCCATCCATACGGCGCTTACCGGCCGCACCAGCTTCATCATCGCCCACCGCCTGTCCACCATCCGCGGCGCGGACCGCATCCTGGTGATCCAGGACGGCGAGATCACGGAATCCGGCAGCCACAAGGAGCTGCTGAAGCTCAGGGGCTACTACCACGACCTGTACGTCAATCAGTTCCGCGACGAACGCGAGCGCAGCCTGCTGGCGGAGATGTAAGCCACTGCTTCATCCGCATTCGTTGACGCTCCTGCCGGTAATGCTTATAATAATGCAGGAGCGTCATTTTCTAGGAGGGCACCGCAGTGAGCCGTGAACCGTTCGTCAAGCTCAAGCCCGCGTTCAAGGATTATCTCTGGGGCGGCAAAAAACTCAAAGCCCTGTACGGCGCGAAGGATAAAATCGTGGCCGAGGCCTGGCTGGTGTCCGCGCATCCGGACGGGCCCAGCGTGGTCGCCGAGGGCAAATTCGAGGGCATGCCGTTTCCGGACTACCTGAAGGCGGACGGCGCACAGGGGAATTTTCCCGTGCTGATCAAATTCATCGACTCGGCGCAGAAGCTCTCGGTACAGGTGCATCCCGACGATGCATACGCGAGGCTACACGAAAACGACAGCGGCAAGAGCGAGATGTGGATCGTACTGGAAGCGGACGCGGGCGCGTACCTCTACGTCGGCTTCAACCGCGACGTGACGAAGGAAGAAGTCCGCCGGCGCGTGGAAGACGGCACGATCGAAGAGGTATTAGGCAAAGTGCCCACCCATGCGGGAGACATCGTGAACATCCCGGCGGGCACAGTGCACGCCATCGGCGCGGGCAACCTGATCCTGGAGGTGCAGCAATCCTCCAACGCCACCTACCGGCTGTACGATTACATGCGGCGCGACTCGATGGGAAGTCTCCGCCCCCTGCATGTGGACAAGGCGCTGGACGTGCTGGACTGCCGAAGGGCCGAGGCCGCCGCAAGGTCGAACAGCCCGCAGGGCATGCAGTGCCCCTATTTCTCCGTGGAGAAACACGCGGTAAACGGCAGTTTCACCCTGCCGATGGCGGACGAACGCTTCGCCGCCGCGGTCTGTATCACAGGCGAGGGCGCGCTGAAGCGGCAGAAGAAACAGGCGCCCCTCCGCCGGGGCGACAGCGTATACCTGCCCGCGGGTGCAAGCCCCGCGGAATTCACCGGGGAGATGATACTGGTCGTCATCCGAGCAGCGCTGCTGACGGAACGCAGATAAGCTACAACTATCCAAATAAAAATATCTAGGTAAACGATGAATGAAGAACTTGTACGATGCCGAGTTGGATTTTACATCAGGTTGGGTTCGCGGGAGCCGAAAAGGAAGGCCAAACGGCCGACTAGCGCCCGAACTTCACGGAGTGAATGAAGCGCGTAGCCTCGCGCAAGCACAGCGTAGGGCGAGGCCGTAATACGTAGTAGCAGCGCTACGTCGGGCACCGAAGGGAAGCATGTGTCCAATGGACAGCTCGGCGTAGCCGTGAGCGACCCGAAGGTGGGAGCTTTTACAGAGCGAATAAGCAGTAACGAAATTCGCGACAATAAAAGCGAGTGGGCATTGCGGGCTCAAGCTGGTGAAAAAACGGCCGGCAGCGTGCAATGGATTCACTCAGCGTTTACCTGGTAAAAACGAGGACAACCATGAAAACCACTGTATTCCCACGCCTGAAAGCGTTTCTTGCTTCCTGTTTCCACTGGGATAAAGCCTTTGCACGCCGCGTCGTGGCGATCACCCTGCCCATCATATTGCAGGATCTGATCGCCTCTTCGCTGCATATCGTGGACGGGCTGATGGTATCGGGCCTCGGCGACACGAGCTATGCGGCCGTGACCCAGGCCGGGCGCTATTCCTTTTTGTACATGCTGGTCTGCTTCGGGGTGACCTCCGGCGGCGCGATCTTCATGAGCCAGTTCTGGGGCGCAAAGGATATCCGCCGCATGCGTCAGAGTATGGGCGTTTCGTTCGTCTGGATCGGCGCGGCAGCCGTCATCTTCATCATCGGCGCGACGGTTTTTGCGGATTTTATCAGCCGTTTGTTCCTGCCGCAAGGAGAAAGCGCTTCGTTAGCGAAGCTATACCTGCAGTGGGTCGCCCCGGCGTACCTGTTCCAGGGCGTCAACATGGTGTACGCCGCCTGCCTGAAGTCGGGCGAGAAGACGCACATCCCGCTGATCTCCTCCACCGCCGGCATCGGGCTGAACACGCTGCTGAATTACTGCCTGATCTACGGGCATTTCGGCTTCCCGGCGATGGGCGTGCGCGGCGCGGCGCTGGCGACGAGCATCTCCGCGGCGGTCACGCTTGGGCTGACCGTCGCCATGGCTTACGGCTTGCGCCTGCCCGCGGGCGCGAAGCTCAGGGATATGCTGGGCACGGAGCGCGCTTTCCTGCGCCGTTTCGCCAGAACCACCACGCCGGTGGTCTTCAACGAGGGCCTGTGGGCGCTGGGCGTCACGATGTACGGCATCTACTACGGGCACATGGGCGACACGGCGGTGGCCGCGATGGGCGTATGCTCCACGATTGACAACCTGCTGTGGCTCTTCGTGTTCGGCATGATGCACGCGACCGCCATCATCTGCGGCAAGGCCATCGGCGCCGGCAAGCCGGAGAACGCCTACCTCTACGGCAAGCGGATGCTCTCGGCGGCGATGCTTGTGGGCGTGTTCCTGGGCGTAGCGCTGCTAGCGATCCGCTACCCGATGCTTTCGCTGTTTTCTGGGCTGTCCGCGCCGGTGATCCAAACGGCGGCGGCGGTGATGCTGATCGAAGCGTTCACCATGTGGTTTCGCGCGTTCAACGCGGTCAACGTGGTGGGCGTACTGCGCTCCGGCGGGGATACGGTGTTCAGCCTGAAGCTGGACGTCGGCTCCATGTGGCTGATCGGCGTGCCGCTTTGCGCGGCGGCGACCTTCCTGTTCAAATTCCCCGTGGCGTATGTGTACCTGTGCACGATGGCCGAAGAGGTCGTGAAAGTCCTGATCGGCATCCCGCACTTCCGCAAGCGGAAATGGATCAGGAACCTGACAGAAGCGGATGCAGATGCAGCCCTATAACTGCTATATGATACATTCAGAAATTGGGGGGAATCAATCTTTGCAAACGATAGATCTGGTCGTAAAAATCGGCTCCATGGCGCTGATCCAGCCCGGGGACGGGACCATCGATTTCAATATTTTCCAGCGCCTGGGCGACGACCTGCGCCCGGGCATGGCGCTGGTCACCAGCGGCGCGACGGAGATCGGGCGGCTGGACTACCTGCACCGCGCGGGCAGGGAGCTTTCCGGCGATCCCGAGCAGGACAAGACCGACTACGCCTCGCAGGGGCAGATCGTGCTGATGGACAACTACCGCAAGTTCGTCCACCCCGAGTACGGCATCCGCCAGCTTCTGGTGGAGCATACGCACTTCAACGATCCCGTCAAGCGCGAGCACATCCTCCGGTTTTTGCAGCGCGCCGCCGCGCAGAACTGCATCCCCATCATCAACTACAACGACCCCGTCAGCGACGAGGAAAACCGCAAGATGGAGTTGTCCTCAAGGCGCGGGAACGGCGAGAAGGTCGTGGAGTGCGTGGACAACGACGAGACCGCCGCCGTGATCGCCGCGCTGCTGAGCGCCAAAACGCTGGTGCTGCTCACCGCAACCGAGGGCATCTACCGCGATCTGAGCGACCCGGCGACGCTGGTGAAAGAAGTGTACGCCAAAGACATCGAAGGGCTGCGGGAGAAGATCAAAGAACTTCGCAAAAGCTGCCGGGGCGCCAGCCGCAAGGGCGCGGGCGGCGCGGACGCCAAGCTCGCCTTCGCGCTGCGCGCCGCCGAAAGCGGCAGCCGCGTGATCATCGGCCACGCGCGCCATCATATCGCCGACCTGATCGCGGGGAATATCCCCTGCACGCAGATCGGCGTACAACCATAAAGCAACGTAAAGGAGACGCGATGGCTTTTCTCAGAATACTCTATGCTGTGGTCTCGGTCGCCGGCCTCGGGACATTCTATTATATGATGGCGCTACGGAAGGAAAGCCCGCAGCGGAAGCTGGGCAAGGATTTCAAGATGCCCGACCTGCGCTTGCATTACAGCCCCGAGCTGCTATACAATACCTACGGGGACGCGGGCGAGGACGGCCGCAGGCAGATGCGGCTGTACTGGTTGTACGACTTCGGCCTGATCGCCTGCCTGTTGGGGGTCATGACCGTGGTCTCGGCAAACGTCGCGGACGGGCGCGCCTGGGTTTACCCCCTGATGATCTGGCTGGCGATCGCGCGCACGGCCGTGGACGTTTTGGAAGACGTTTTGTTTTTGTACCTGCTGCGCCGTTTCCCGGAATACCGCCGCGGCCCGGCAAGGTTCGCATCCGGCGTGACGACCGCAAAACACCTGCTGCTGGCCGCATGGCTGCTTCTATTGTTCATCATGTTGTTTTTGAAGGCATTCGGCATTTGACATCACACAGACAGGAGAGATCGCAGATGAAACTGACGGATTTGAAGCGGGAACACTTTCCAAACGGACAGGCGTTTTCCCAGAAAGCGCTGGATGATTATCTTGCCGCGCGGGAACTGGTGCGCAGGGACTTCCTTTCGCGCTACGTGCTCAGCCTGGCCGTTGGCGTAGCGGCCGGCTTTGTGGTGCTGATGCTCGTTCCGGCCGGTTTTTTGCGCATCTTCCTGGCGATGCTCTCCGTGATGATCGCTGCGATGATCGGCACGCGGATGACCGGCAAGACGCTTGAGAACCTGAAACAGCAGGCCCAAAAGGTGAACGTCACCCGCAAGGACATGCGCGCGGCGAAGAGGAATTTGAAAAACGGAACGGTGGCGTGGGAAGCGAAGCAGGAGAAGATCGCCGAATAACCCCTTCATTCGTACCATGCCGGCAATATAAAACCAGCTCGCTGAAACGAGCTGGTTTTATATAGTTGAACTTCTTAACGGTTTGCTTTTGTATACCGGTCCTCCTCCGAAAACACGCATCCGCAGTACTTCTGCATATACAGCCCGAGGGCGCGGGCCTGTTGTTGGCCCTCGCGGAATTTCGGGCGGAAATCCCGGTATAACAGCCGGACCCCGTGCTTTTGCGCGGCGCGCTGCGCTGTTTCTTTCAACAATTCGTGTTTTTGATAGGGGCTGTAAAACAGCGTGGTGGTAAAATGCGAATATCCGTGTCCGGCGGCATACTGCGCCGCTTGTTCCATGCGGGCTTCGTAACAATGGGCGCAGCGGCCTTCGATATCCTCCGCCACGGCGCGCACGAACGGGCGCAGGCCGTAATCGTCCTCCTCGATCAGCTCTATACCGATCAATTTCGCGTATTCGCGCAGGCAGTCGCGCCGCGCACGGTACTCCGTGAACGGGTGAATATTCGGGTTGTACCAGTACGCGGCGGGCTCGACGCCCTCCCCGCGTAAAGCCTGCACGCACATGACCGAGCACGGCGCGCAGCAGGTGTGCATCAGCAGCTTCACGGGTTTCGCCTGCTTTCATTAAGATGGCACAAGTATAGCACAGGCAGCGTGGATTTTCCATGTAAGCCCGCTTTGGTTTGGGCGCGTTTTATGGTATACTGTCCCTATCAACGAAAGGGAGCATGCAGGGCTGTACTCCTGTTTTTAACATCAGAGATCGAACGGAACAAAACCGGTTTTGCAGAGAAGCCGCAAGGGCAAGGAGCCCGCACAGCGTCCCTGTGATTTGCATCCCGTATTTTCATGAATGAGACCCAGGCACCCCATCTACCGCAATTGGCAGAAAAGGAGTATGGATCCCATGCAAAACAACAAACGGAAGCCGGCGGTCAAGCATTACCCCGGCGCGCCTATCCACAAACTCGGCGGTCCCGGGCAATGGCGCGACGATATATCGGGCGATCATCCGCAGATGGCCGCCCTGCTGCAGCGATACTACTACGAGTTCTTCGGGCTTCTGGGCATCCTGTTCATCGGATTGGCGTTTGTGTTCGATCCCCCCGGACAGATTGTAAGCGGCATGCTCACGATCCTCACTTCCCCCGCCAACCTGCTGACGGACTATATCCAACTGGCGGGCGCGGGCGCGACGCTTTGCAACGTGGGCCTGATCACGTTGCTCTCCATCGGCATCACCAGGCTGAACCGGCTGCCGGTATCGGGGTCGATCGTCGCGGGGATCTTTACGATGATCGGTTTTTCGTTCTTCGGCAAGAACCTCTACAACACCATCCCCATCATCCTGGGCGTGTTCCTGTACGCCAGGGTCATCGGCCAGCCCTTCGGCGAATACGTGCTGCACAGCATGTTCGGCACGGCGCTCAGCCCGCTGGTGAGCGCGTTTTCATTCAGCCTGGGATTATCAACGCCCGTGGGCGTGGCGCTGGGCGTCGCGTCGGGGCTGTTGGTCGGATTCGTTATCGTGCCGCTGTCGCTGCGGTTTTTGCACTTTCACAGGGGTTACAGCCTCTATAACATCGGGTTTACGGCGGGGATCATCGGCATGTTTTTCACGGCGGCGCTGCGTGGCTTCGGCGTGGAGGTGCAGGCGGTGTCCATCCTCTCCGAAGGCCGCAACCTGCCGTTTTCGCTGATGCTTGTTGTGATCTTTCTGGCGCTCCTGCTCATCGGGCTGCGGGTGAACCACTGGCGGCTGAAAGGTTACCGCCGGCTGTTCAGCCTGCCGGGCGTGCTGCCGACCGATTTTCTGGCGCTGCGCGGATTCGGCGTTTCATTGATCAACATGTCGCTGCTTGGCATGCTTTCGGTCGGTTATGTGCTGGCACTGGGCGGGGAGCTCAACGGCCCGGTCATCGGCGGTATCTTTACGGTGGTCGGCTTCGGCGCGTACGGAAAGCACCTTAAAAACGTGCTGCCGATTTTGGTCGGGGTGACGCTGGTGAATATCTTCAACATCCACGACGCCAGCGCGACCTTTACCATCATCGCGGCGCTGTTCGGCACGACGCTTGCGCCCATCGCCGGCCGTTACGGCGTGCTTGCGGGCATCGTCGCGGGGTTTTTGCATATGTCGCTGGTGACGAACGTCGGCTTCCTGCACGCCGGGATGAACCTGTACAACAACGGCTTTTCCGGCGGATTTGTGGCCGCGCTGCTCTGCCCGATGCTGGATACGATTGAACAGATCAGGCAGATGCGCAGGCGCTGAGGACGCAATTCCACGTTTATCATCCGTTGTTTTCGGGTAAGAAAACATCAGGCACTTATGGTATGATGATAGGAACCACAAACACGGAAAGAAGGCAATAGGATGTTATACAGGAAGCTTGGCAGCACGGGGCTGAAAGTCTCGGAGATCAGCCTTGGAAGTTGGCTGACCTACGGAGGCGGCATTGCGGAGGATACCGCCGTGCGCACTATCGACAGGGCGCACGAGCTCGGAATCAACTTTTTCGACACCGCCAACGCGTACAACCGCGGCGAAGCGGAGAAAGTGGTCGGCAAGGCGCTGTCAAAGTATGACCGCAGCTCCTACGTGCTGGCGACGAAGGTGTTTTTCCCCATGGGCGACGGGCCCAACGACAGGGGATTGTCCAGAAAGCACGTGACGGAATCGGCAAACGCAAGCCTCAAACGCCTGGGGCTTGATTACGTGGATATCCTCTACAGCCACCGCTATGATACCGAGACCCCCGTGCAGGAAACCCTGCGCGCGTTTGACGACCTGATCCGCCGGGGCAAGGTGCTCTACGCGGGCGTGAGCGAATGGTCGGCGGCGCAGATCGAGGAAGCCATGCGCGTCGCGGACAAATACCTTTTGGACCGCATCGTGGTCAACCAGCCGCAGTACTCCATGCTGCACCGAAATATCGAGGATGAGATCCTGCCCGTCAGCAAAAAATACGGCATCGGGCAGGTGGTGTTCTCGCCGTTGGCACAGGGTATGCTGACCGGCAAATACAAAAGCCTTAATGATATCCCCGCGGACAGCCGCGCCGCAAACGACAAGATGAACCACTTCATCCAGCGCTGGATGAACCAGGAGGCCATCGACAGGGTGAACAAGCTGCGCGTGATCGCCGATTCCATAGGCATCCCCATGGCGCAGATGGCGCTGGCCTGGGTGCTGCGGCAGGACGGCGTGTCAAGCGCCCTGGTGGGCGCCAGCCGCCCCGAGCAGATTGAGCAAAACGCCAAGGCGTCGGGCACGGCACTGGACGACGAAACGCTTCGGCAGATCGACGAAGCGCTTCGATAAACCATCAAGCGATAAAACACGCAGGGCGGTTTTCCTCCCTGCGCGTTTCTTCGTCCAATTCTTGACGATTCCGCCCTTGCAATGATATACTACGCTGCGACGCACATAGATTCCGCCGACGTTTACCCCCGAGGTAAACGATGATGAAAAACGCGCAAGATGGCGAATTGGATTTTTGCTAGATTGGGTTTGCGGAATCCGAAGTAGTAGCAGCGCTACGTCGAGGATTTCGCAGGCCCAAGATGGCGGAAATACAATCGCCAGCGCGTGCGGGATTTCGTCAGCGTTAACCTCAAAAAGTGGAGAGGTATCGAAGCGGTCATAACGGGGCTGACTCGAAATCAGTTTGTGGG
>JAFGGL010000022.1 GCA_016930575.1 Clostridiales bacterium
CCATGGAGGAAATGACCGTGGACGAGGCCAAAGCCCAGGGCGCCATCGGCCTGTTTGAAAGCAAATACGGCGAGAAGGTGAAGGTCTACACCGTCGGCGATTTCTCCAAGGAGATCTGCGGCGGTCCGCATGTGGAAAACACGTCCGAGCTCGGCTCGTTCAGGATTCAAAAGGAGGAAAGCTCCTCCGCAGGCGTACGACGGATCAAGGCTGTTGTGAACTAGGGAGAACATTCTTTTGGCACAAGCGAAGCAGACACAAACGGCGGCCTGGGCATCGTCCCGGCGGATCATGCTGGTGATGATGTCGCTGCCGGCGCTGTACAACTACCTGTATTCCATGACCGTATCCGACGCGTATACGCTGTCGCCGGTCTTCGGCGGCGCGCTGTTTATGAGCGGCGCGGCCGCCACCGCCTATGCGCAGACCTATCTGGGCGAACGCCGCAAAAGCCTGACAAAGCGTATCCGCGTACTCGGCACGCTCTTACTTGCGGTCATGTTTTTGCTCACGCTGATGCTGTGGGTCATCTACCCATTCTTCTCCCGCGTCTCCCATTTCTGGGAGCTGTCCGCCGTAACCCTGGTGCTTACCGTACGCGGGGTGATCGCGCGCGGGCTGGTGGGCAGCGTCATGCGCGGGCGCATGGGCAAAAAAGCGTTTACGGCGTCTTTCTCCCTGCTGCAGGCAGGGCTTACGGGGATGATCGCGCTGCTCTATTTTCTCACGCTTTCGGCATCGTCCGCGTGGTATATGCTGGGCGGCTATGCTTTGAGCGTGCTGCTGGAAAGCCATACCCTATGGCGCGACCGCAAATCCGTCGCCATGGAGAACCGGCCCGAACCGCTGGAAAAAGAAACCGCGGAGCATATGGCGAAGGAACTGCGGCAGATGAACGCCTTCGGCGCGTACCAGCGCATGCATACGCTAATATTGATCGCGCTGCAGGCGACGCTCGTGATGGTGTACACCTTCATCGGCATCACGACGCAGGAGATCATCTCCTGCCTTGCGATCTCGGTGGGGTGCACCATCATCATGCGCGAGGCGACGGATTTCGTCCTGAGCCGCTTCAAGCGCCGCAGGCCCGCGGCGCTCAATCTCCTGCTGGTCGGCCTTTTTGGCTGGGTTTACGCGCTGACGCTGTTTTACCGCATGCTTTCGGACAGCTCCTCCCTGCTGATGACCTATCTTACGCTGGGGCTGTGCTCGGCGGGACTGAGCGTATCGGTCACGAGCCTTGCGCAGATCGAGCGCGAGATGACCGCAGTGGCGCAGTACCGCCTGCGCGACCACATGCAGGGCTACGGCAGCATGCGCGCGGTGAATACCGAGCTTTCCATTCTGGCGGGGCAGCTGTTTGCGCTGCTGCTGCTTGCCGCGCTCAGCCTGCCGGCGGGCGTCAACCTGACGGAACTTGAGTTCGCGCAGGTGATACGGGACTTCCGCCCGCTGATGATCCTGCCGCCGCTGCTGATGACGGTCGTGGCGTTTTTGCTGGTGCTGCGCTTCCCGATGAACAACCGGCATTTCCAAAAGCTCAAGCGCTTCCTCACCCTCAAGGACGAGGATAATCCGGCGTTGAAAAAACAGCTGGATACCGTGGTTGTGCACAAATACATCAACCGTTTCGGGCTGAAGATCATTATCTTTTTCCTGCGGCTGCTGATGCCGCACAAGGTCGTCGGCAAGGAACACCTGCAGGGGCTGGAGGACGGCACGATGATCTTCATCTGCAACCACGGCGAGGTCTACGGCCCCGTGGCTGCCACGCTGCACATGCCCGTCAGTTTCCGTTCCTGGAGCATTTCGGAGATGATGGACAAGGACATCATCGTGGATTACCTGTACCGCAATACCGCCGTGCGCCAGGACTGGTGCCCGAACTTTATGAAAATGCCGCTGACGAAGATGTTCGCGCGATTCTTCCTGTGGGCGTTCAAAAGCATGGAGGCCATCCCCGTATACCGCAGCTCTCCGCATGAATTGATCAAGACCTTTCGCATGACAGTCGACGCCATGCAGGCGGGCGACAACCTGTTGATCTTTCCCGAGCGTGGCGATAGGTACGAACCCGGCGAGCGCGGCTATGCCGAGGAAGGCATCGGCGACCTGTACACGGGCTTTGCGATGCTCGCGCCCGCGGTATATAGAAGGACCGGCAAGGCCGCCGTGTTTATCCCGGTCTACGCCTCCAAAAAGCTGAAAACGCTGACCTTCGGCGAGGGCATACGCTACGATCCCTCTGCGCCCGCCAGCGAAGAAAAGCTGCGCATCGTAGCCGGGCTGACGCACAGCATCGAAGCCATGGCGATCGACGAACGGGAAACGGCGGAGACGCCGCAGCAGAAAGCCCCGAAAGAGACGCGCGATGAACATTGACATCGTAGAAAAAAACCGCGAACTCCGCAGGTTCAGGGAAAAATCAAGCTTCGACGCGTTTTTCTGGGCGGCGTTTGCGCTGCTCGTTTTGGTATCGCTCATCGTATTCTACCGGGAAGCGAACGCCGCGGACAGCGAGCTCGCGCTGCAGTCAGGGCTCGCCGCCGGAAGCGTATCCTTCGAAAGCTCAATCGGCAGCGTCAGCGCGCCGTTCTGGCATATCAGTTTCAAAGCGCTGTATGCCCTCGGCGTTCCGTTTGCGTGGGCCGCCGCCGTAGTATGCACCGCGTATAAGCTGCTTGGCTTCGTGCTGGTGCAGCGAATCGTTTTCCTGTACCTGATGCCGGAGGCGAACGCGAAACTCGCGACGCTCGCGGCGCTCGTAGTGACGGTTTCGGCCGCCGTGCGCATCCCGTCTCTCGATCCCGGCGTGTATACGGCTGCCGGCTCTCCGGCCGTGTGGCACGATCCCGCGCAGATCGTGGGGCAGCTTGCGGCAATGCTGTGCCTGTTCTATGCCGCGCACTGCGTGTTTGGTTTGCAGAAGTACCGCGGTCAGGCGGAGGGCCGCGCCGCGGCGCTTTCCTGGAGTCAGGCGGGCGTCCTTGCGGCGCTGCTGCTGCTCGGCGCGCTGTGCGAAATCAATTTTCTGCGGGCGTTTCTGCCCGCCCTGGGAGTGTATGTACTGGCGCTGTGGGCAAAAAACCCGAAGCATCCGCGATTTTTTCTCCAGTTGTTTGCGGCCTTCCTGCCCGCCGGCGTTTGCATCGCGCTGCAGTTTACCGGCAGCGCGGACGGGCTGCGGATATCGCTGTCGCTTGAGAGTGCCTGGCTTTCCGTGCGCGGCATACTGTTGGCGGCGGCGTTCCCGCTGCTCGTGCTGATGACGGCGGCGCGAAAGGACGCCTTCCGCGATCCCGTGCTCGCGCTGTGCCTGCTGCTGACAGCGATCAGCGCGGCGGAAGCCGCCCTGTTTGAACGCATCAGCGCCGGGATTAACCGGGCGGGCATGACGGCCGTGTTTCTTATGTGGATCATCATGCTGCCGCGCTATATCACCGCCGTGTTCGACTACCGTTATGAACGGCTGCGCCTGCAGCAGGACGCAAAGCTCGGCGCCGTCCCCGCCGCCTTGCTTGTGCGCAAGCAGACGCGGCTGAATCTGAAGTCCCTGGGAATCCTTTTGGGTATCATCTTGCTGCTTTGGCATCTCTATTCGGGCTTATATTCTCTGTGCACCCTGTTTTCCGCAGGCGGCATATAGAATTTCCCGGCATGTAAAAACTGGATACGCTTTCGCGTATCCAGTTTAATATTGATACTGTGTCGGAGCACTTTATTGAAAGCACTTCTATTTCGTGAAGTACCGGTGGTACTTTGAGTAGATCTCCTCTTTGTCCACCTTGTAGCGGCTCAGGTGCTTTACGATCAGCGCGGCGGCTTGCTCCTTGTCGCCCGCCTTCGCGGCGGCAAGCAGCTTCTGGTGGTCTTCGACGATCTTGATCTCCTTGACGGCAAACAGGCTCAGATTGCGAACGCGGTCGAAATGCAGCGTCATGCTTTCCAGCATGTGATAGCTCTGCATCTTGTTCGTCAGGCGGAAAAACTCGCGGTGGAACGCGTCGTCCATCTCCATGAGCTTTTCGTTGAGCTGATTTTCTAAATAGAACTCCTGCAGCTTCACGTTGGCTTCCGCCGCGGAGAAATCCAGCTCCGGCGCCATGTCACAGGCCAGCTCGAAAACCGCTTTTTCCAGCACCATGCGCATGAAGCGGCTTTCTTCCACGAAATCGTAATCGATCAGTGCGATGCGGCTGCCCCGCTGGGGCAGAATCTCCACGATGCGGATCTTTGACAGCTCGATCAACGCTTCGCGCACAGGCGTGCGGCTGAGCCCCATCGCGGCGGAAAGTTCGTTCTCGCTGAGCATCACGCCTGGCTCCAGCTCCATGGAAGCGATATTGCGTTTGAGCATCCGCAGCGCGTAATCCCGTGCCGTTTCGCGCGCGTAGCGTTCGGATATATTCATGCTGCTCCTCTTTCAGTCCCGATCTCTTCGGGCGGTATACTAGTTTTTGTATTGTATCATTGGATACAACGACACGTCAAGATAAAGGAATCGCTCCCGCATCACGCGAGCGGAAGCGACGGCACGGCATTCAGGTCCAGCGGCGCGGCCTGCCCCCGCCGGTAGTAGGCCGCGGAAGCGATCATCGCGGCGTTGTCGGTGCAAAGGGATATCTCGGGCATACAGAGTTTGATGCCCCGCGCCTCCGCCTGCGCCGCCATCTGAGAGCGCAGCAGACTGTTCGCGCTTACGCCGCCGGCGAGGCACAGGGTCTTCAAGCCGCTGTCTTTGACTGCCAGCATGGTTTTTTCGCACAGGCAGTCCACGATCGCTTGCTGATAGGACGCTGCCAGATCCTGCTTCGGCAGGGGCTGCCCCTTCTGCTCCAGGTTGTGGCAGGCATTGATGAACGCGGTCTTGAGTCCCGAAAAGCTGAAATCGTATTTCCCTTCGGCCCTGGGGCGCGGGAGCTGTAAATACGCGGGATTCCCGCCCTCGGCCAAAACGCTTAAATGCGGGCCGCCGGGGTAAGGCAGCCCGAGTACGCGCGCGCCCTTGTCAAACGCCTCGCCCGCCGCGTCGTCGGCGGTTTGCCCCATCAGGGTGTACTCCCCGTAATCGTTGACGATCACCAGATGGCTGTGCCCGCCGGAGACCACCAGGCACACGAAGGGCGGCGCAAGCTCCGGGTGCGATATAAAATTCGCACTGACGTGCCCTTCGATATGGTTGACAGGGATCAGCGGCTTGCCCGTGGCGAAGCTTACCCCCTTCATGCAGCTGACGCCGATCAGTAGCGCGCCCACAAGCCCCGGCCCGTAGGTGACGGCCAGCGCGTCGATCTCCGAGAGTTTCATGCCCGCTTCTGTAAGCGCCCGGTCGATCATGCGGTCGCAGGCATCCACGTGCGCGCGGCTTGCGATCTCCGGTACCACGCCGCCGTAAAGGACGTGCAAATCAATCTGCGAAAACACGGCGTTGGAAAGAATCCGCCTGCCGTCTTCCACAACGGCGGCAGCGGCCTCGTCGCAGCTGGTTTCCAACGCCAGGATGCGGTACGGCTTCATGCTTACCTATACTCCGCGGGTTCGTAGGGCGTGTGCCGCTCAAGCCTGCGCCTGCGCACCCGCCTGTCCACCATCAGCAGAATGGCAGGCAAAAGCAGGATGCCCGCCATCAGATACAGGAAGGTGAGGGCGATGGGCCCGAGGTAATTCCTAAACATCGCAATGGGAAACAGCTGCATCACCGGCTCGTCCGCGGCGAAGATGCCGCCCGGGATGACGATGCGGTGCAGCGTCTCCCAGAAGCTCGTAAAATCAATCAGCGCCCAGAGAAACACCGCGCCCCCGGCCAATATGGGGATGACCGCCCCCAGCAGATAACCGCGCGGGGAAAAGGTCCGCGACCGCATGGCCGCAGCGCCCAAAAGCGTGAGGAATACCAGAATAACGACGTCCGCGATCATCAGCGGGAGCATATAGCGGAACTTCAGCACCCAACTCTGCACCGCTGCCATATGCTCCGTGAAGGTATCGGGCACCGGAACCGCCTGCCCGTTTACGGTGACGGCCGAAAGCCACGCGGCGCGCCTTCCGGTCAGGTAGCCGACGGTCTCCTGCGCGAAGCGTTCCGCGTCTTCTTCGGACAGCATTCCGGTCTGCACCAACGCCGCGTCGGTGGCTTCCCGGAAATGGCCGATGTCGGTCACATGCACGCCAGCGGCGTAGCCCAGGCTCAGCACCGTCAGGCAAAGCCCGAGCGCCAGGCTTAACAGCGCGCCCAGCAGGCTCGTTTTCCTGCGCGAAACCATTCTGTTTTGCACGGCGTAGGGATCCATGGCCGCCTCCTTGTCCGTATCAAGGTAAATGATGATTAAAAGCCTGTGCGGTGCCTTGTTGGATTTTCGTCAGGTTGCGTCTGCGGAAGTCGAAGTAGCAGCAGCGCTACGTCGAGACTTTCGCAAGCGCAAGATGGCGGAAATAAAGCATGGCAGTGTGCGGGAGGTTTAGTCAGTGTTTACTTAGGTTTGCCGGATAAAGTCCTTCGCCTTCACGCCGGGATGGCGGTAGAAATAGTTTTTATTCGTGATGCCGCCGGTGATCGCGTGCTCCGGGCACCAGTTGTAGCACGCCAGGCAATTCTCGCAGCGGTGCCGCCACACCGGCCTGCCGTCTCTGATAACGATGTTCTCTACGGGGCACACCTGCGCGCAGGTGCCGCAGCCGGTGCATGGTTCAAGCGTCGTGAAGCCCTTATCCATCATGCGTATCATATCGGCTTCGGGCGCGTCTTTCGCAAGTCCGCTCTGCTCCGCGAAATACAGCCTGCACGCGGGTTTGATCATCAGCCTCGTCATGGGAATCATCAGCCATTCCAGCAGGGCGTTGTGGTAGTGGATTCCCGTCGCCCCGCCGCGCTCGATTTTCTTCGCAATGCTTTTGCAGCGCTTTTTAAGCATGGCCTGCCGCCGCTTCCTGTTTTCATACCACTTGTGGAAGGAATTCTGCGGCATCGGCAAGCCGAACCCAAACGACAGCTTTCCGCCCTGTTCCGCAAGCAGCCTCTGTACGGTGCGCAGGGCGTCCCCCGCCGCGCCGCCGTGGGTGCATACGGCAAACACGGTTTTATCCTTGAGGTTTTTGAGTTTCCCGATAAACTCCTGTACGATCACGGGCGCGTCTGCGTAATATACGGGAAACACGACGCCGATGAGTTCCGCATCCGTTTCCACGGCTTCCGTATTCCGGTACGCGCCGATCGGATGCGGCTGGGCCTGCAGCATCCCCGCAATGTCGCGCGCCGCGCACAGCGTGTTGCCCGTGCCGGAGAAATAATAGATTTCCCGTTTCATTGATTCCCTCTATACTTTCTTCAAATATGACGTAATGAAGCCGGAGATGTTGCCGTCCATCACGCCGTCCACGCCGCCGACCTCGTACCCCGTACGGTGGTCCTTCACCATCGTATAGGGCTGGAACACATAGCTTCGGATCTGGCTGCCCCACTCGATCTTCTTGAGTTCGCCCTTGATGCCGGCCATCTCCTCTTCCTTCTCGCGCATGCGCTGTTCCAGCAGGCGGCCTTTGAGGATGCGCAGGCAGACCTCGCGGTTCTGCATCTGGGAGCGCTCGTTCTGGCACTGCGCCACGATGCCGGTGGGGATGTGCGTCATGCGCACGGCTGAGTCGGTACGGTTGACGTGCTGGCCGCCCGCGCCGCCTGAACGGTAAGTATCCACGCGGACTTCCTCCATGTCCACCTCGAATGCGTCGTCCTCGGGCAGGATAGGCGCGACGTCCAGCGAGGCGAAGGAGGTATGGCGCCGGGCGTTGGAATCAAACGGGCTGATGCGCACCAGCCGGTGCACGCCGCGCTCGGAGCGCAGGTAGCCGTAGGCGTTTTCGCCCTCCACCTCAAAGGTGACGGACTTGATGCCCGCCTCGTCGCCGTCCAGAAAATCGTTGACCGTGACCTTGAACCCCATGCGCTCGCAGTAACGCGTGTACATGCGGTAGAGCATCTGCGTCCAATCCTGCGCCTCGGTGCCGCCCGCGCCCGCGTGCAGGCTCAATATGCAATCGCAGCGGTCGTACTCGCCGCGCATCAGCGTCTCCAGCTCCAGCGCGTCGGCTTCCCCGGTAAGCGCGGCAAGCTCGGTTTCGCACTCGGCGGCGATCTCCGTATCCGCTTCCTCGGACAGCAGCGCAAGCATCGCGTCCACGTCGTCCATGCGGGCGGTGAGATCGCCGATGCGTTTTTTCATTTCTTCGATCCGGCTGACGCGCCTGTTCACCTGCGTGGAACGCTCCAGATCGTTCCAGAATTCGGGCGCGTTCATCTCTTCCTTCAGCTCGTTAAGTTCTTCCTCAAGCTTCGGTAACTGCAGCGCGTCGCAGGATTTGTCCACGCTCTCGCGCAACGCGTCAAGCGACTGCCGAAAGCCCTCCAAGTCGATCATCAAAAAACTCCTATGTGTCTATTCTCACAAGCGTTGTATCCAGTGTCGCGCCTCTGAACGTCAAATCCGTGCGGTCTTCAAAGCCCAATTGCTCCCAAAACGCGTTGCCGGGTTCGTTTTGCTTCTTCACTACGAGCCACGCCTTGGTGACGCCCTCTTTGCGAAGCGCGGCGGCCGCCGCTTCCCACAGCGCCTTGCCCACGCCGCGCCGCCGCAGGCTTTCCTTCACAGCGGTGTGGTGGACCATCCCGCGCCGCCCGTCGTGCCCGCACAGGATGACGCCGACGATCTCCTGCCCGTCCTCTGCCACAAAGCACATGGACGAATTCCGCTTCAGATACTTCGCGATCCCCTCCCGGGTATCATCGATCGAGTTCAGCCCCATCCCCGGCGTGGAAATCCACAGGTCGTATACCTGTTCATAGTCCTCTATATCCATCAGCCGGATCGTGATGCCCTGTAAGGACTGCTCCATACGTTCCCTCGCATCCAACAAATATCAATATGTAAGAATTCGGCCGTCTGCTGGCTTAGAAGGGTTGAGTTGCGAGGAAGCGAGGGTGGCAGGGGGCGGAGTTTACACAATTCGTAAATGACGCCCCCTGCCAGCCCGAAGCTGACAAAGCAAATCGGCCCTTATCAGCCAGCAGTCTTTCCGCAGCAGTGCTTGTACTTTTTGCCGGAGCCACAGGGGCACGGCTGGTTGCGGCCGACCGCCCCGGGCTTTTTCATATCGGTGGGCGCGCCGCCCTGCTTGGGTTTGGCGCCCTCGGCGACGCGGTTTTTGCCCGCGAAGCCCTCCTGCAGCTTGCCGGCGTCCACGGCCTTGCGGCGTTCGGGCAGGCGCGCCACGCGGCTTTGGTACAGCCTGCGCAGGGCGTCCTCGCGAATCAGGAACACCATGTCGTTGAACATGTCGTAGCTTTCCATCTTGTATTCCTGCACGGGATCGCGCTGGCCGTACGCCCTGAGGCCGATGCCGTTGCGCAGGTCGTCCATCGCGTCGATATGGTCCATCCAGTGGCGGTCGATGGCGTTCAATAACACGACGCGCTCAAACTCGCGCATGTCGATGCCAAGCTCCGTGAGCATTTTTTCGCGCTCCCGGTAAAACGCCTCGGCGTCCTGCTTGAGCAGCTCGGTAAACTCTTCGGCCTCGTCCGCGGTCTCCAGAAAATCCTTGTGCTTCATCATATCGCCGGGTTTCAGGCAGAGTTTTTCCAGGTATTCCGTCGCGTCGTCGATGCTCCAGTCGAAGCTCCCGTCGCCGGTGAAGTTGCGCTCGGCGGTGGCGTCGATCATGTTGTGAATCATCCCGATCACGGTTTCCCGCATATTGTCGCCTTTTAAAATATCGCGGCGCTGGGAGTAGATCAGCTCGCGCTGCTTGTTCATGACATCGTCAAACTGCAAAACGCTTTTTCTGATGTCGAAGTTGCGGCTTTCGATGCGCTTCTGCGCGTTTTCGATCTGCTTGGTGAGGATGCCGGCTTCCAGCGGTTCGTCGTCCCTGAGGCCCAGGCGCTCGACCATCGGAGCGATGCGCTCCGAACCGAACAGGCGCATGACGTCGTCCCCAAGCGAGATAAAGAACTGCGACGACCCCGGGTCGCCTTGGCGGCCGGAGCGGCCGCGAAGCTGGTTGTCGATGCGGCGGCTTTCGTGCCGCTCGGTGCCGATGATGTGCAGCCCGCCCAGCGCGACCACGCGCTCGTGCTCGGTGTCGGTTTCCTTCTTGAAGTTCCGGTAGTATTCCTGGTAGGTCCTGCGCGCGGCGCGCACCTCTTGGGATACGTCCTCGTTGTGGCCGATAGCCTCCATAATCAGCTCTTCAGCCAAACCGTCCTGGCGCATCCTGCGGCGGGCCAGAAAGTCCGGGTTGCCGCCCAGCAATATATCCGTGCCGCGGCCGGCCATGTTGGTGGCGATGGTCACAGCGCCCACTGAGCCCGCCTGCGCCACGATCTCGGCTTCCTTCTGGTGGTTCTTGGCGTTCAAAACCTCATGCTGGATGCCGTGGCGCTCGATGAGCTTGGACACAAGCTCGGAGGTCTCCACGTTCACGGTGCCGACCAGGATGGGCTGCCCCGACTGGTGGCGCGTGATGATCTCTTTGGTAACGGAGAGGAATTTCGCCTTCTGGTTTTTATACACGACGTCGTTCATGTCGTCGCGGATCATCGGCATGTTGGTGGGGACCTGTACGACATCCAGGTTGTAGATGCCCTGGAATTCCTCTTCCTCGGTCTTGGCCGTGCCTGTCATGCCGGAGATCTTTTTGTACATGCGGAAATAGTTCTGGAAGGTGATGGTGGCGAGGGTCTTACTTTCGCGGTTGACCTTCACGCGCTCCTTGGCCTCGATGGCCTGGTGCAGCCCGTCGGAGTAGCGCCGCCCGATCATCAGCCGGCCGGTGAACTCGTCCACGATGATCGCCTCGCCATCCTGTACGACGTAATCTACGTCGCGCTTCATCATGGCGTGCGCTTTCATGGCGTTCAAAATGTAATGGTAAAGATCGGCGTTGTCCAGGTCGGCGATGTTTTCCACGCCGAAGGCCTTCTGCGCCTTTTCGACGCCCTGCTCGGTGAGGGAGACGGCCTTTTCCTTCTCGGCGATGGTGTAATCGTCCTCAACCTTCAGGTGGCTGACGAATCGGTCGGCTTTTTCGTACATATCGGTGGATTCGTCGCCCTGGCCGGAGATGATCAGCGGGGTTCGCGCCTCGTCGATCAAAATCGAGTCGACCTCGTCCACGATGGCGAACGCGTGCCCGCGCTGCACCATTTCCCTTTCGCGGATCACCATATTGTCACGCAGGTAGTCAAAACCCATCTCGTTGTTGGTGCCGTAGGTCACGTCGCAGGCATAGGCGGCGCGGCGCTGGGCGTTATCCAGCCCGTGAACGATCACGCCCACCGACATGCCCATGAAGCGGAAGATGTTGCCCATCCACTCGCCCTGGAATTTTGCCAGGTAGTCGTTGACGGTCACGATGTGCACGCCGTTGCCCATAAGCCCGTTCAGGTACGCGGGCAGGGTGGCGGTATGGGTTTTGCCCTCGCCGGTTTTCATCTCGGCGATGCGCCCCTGGTGCAGGCAGACCGCGCCTAAAACCTGTACGGGGAACAGGCGCTTCTCATCCACGCGCCAAACGGCCTCGCGGAAGGCGGCGAAGGCGTCTGGCAGGAGTTCGTCCAGGGTCTTTCCCTCGGCCAACTGCGCCTTGAACGCATCGGTCTTTTTACGCAGCGCGCCGTCCGAGAGCGCGGAATATTCCTCTTCTTTCGCAAGTACCTGGTCGGCGATCTTCTGAAGCTTCTTTAGCTCGGCTTCGTTGGATTGCCCCAGCATCTTTTTCAGCATATCGGTAAACGCCAATGGTTTGTCTTCCTTTCAAGCGGAATATGCGATCGATCAAGTGATTTGTATGCCATTTGGAATTATACCATGTTTCAAGATACGATGACAACAAGCCGCTGGAGTAGGCGCGGGATTTTACGGTTTCGCCATGTTGACTTTTGTGTAGGAATCATCCATACTGGTTTCGCATATCATATTGATACAGGATCGTGATTTTTTGCATCGCTTACGCCGCATCATTCTGCTCGTGCTCGCCGCGCTGCTGCTGACGCCCGCGGCGTACGCCGAACCGTACGAGCACCCCTACCCCGACGAACTGCAAATCAGCGTGAAAACCGAAACCTGGCCTTCAGAATCGCACGGGGATGTTTCGGTGGATATTCCTGTCACGATACTGGATCGCGTGAACGCCCGCCTCCGGGACGCGGCGTCCGCGCTTTTTTCGCAAGCCGACGCCCATACGGACTGCCGTATCGATATAACGGCGGCCTACCGCGTTTCCGGCACGGCATGGGCGGGCTTCCTGCTCGCCGGCCGCGCCGTGCTGCCGGGTTATACGCAAGGTGACGATATCATCCCCGAAAAAACCGCAGCCCTGTACTACGACGTACAGGCTTACAATATGGTTACGGGCGCACGCCTGACGCTGTACGACGTGTTCGCGGAAGACAGCGAGGCCTGGGCGCTGATCCGGGACGCAGCGCGGACGACGCTGTACGGCTATTATCCCGGCGAGGAGCGCGACGAAGCGGCGCTTGAGGAGATGATATCCGTCCGCGCGCTGTGGGACTGCCCGTTCCTGCCGAGCGCGGGGCGGCTTCTGGTGCCTTTCCGCTTACAGACCATCCTGCCGGACCATCCGCAGATCGCGTATTTGATTCTGCCCTATCCCGATTACCGGCCGCTGATGCTCCCGCAGGCACAGGCGCAGACCGATAATTCCTCGCGCCCGATGATCATATTGACCTTTGACGACGGGCCGACGGACAGCTATACGCCGGTTATACTCGGCGAGCTCGCGCATTACGGCGCGTCCGCCACGTTTTTCTGCCTGGGCAAGTCGGTGATCAAGTATCCCGATATGGTGCGGCGGGAGGCGGACTTCGGCCATACTGTCGCGGCGCATTCCATGACGCACGAAAACCCGTGGGAGCAGCCCAAGGATGAAATGCTGGCCGAATACGACACGCAAAAGCAGCTTTACCAGGATGTGATGGGTTTCCCCGTCACGCTCTTCCGCCCGCCGGGCGGCGACCTGAAAACCTACGTCACCCGCCAGATCGGCTGGCCGCTGATCCGCTGGAACAAGTCCGGCAGCGACACGGGGGACATCGGGGCAAGCGAGGTCGCCAGCCGCGTGATCAGGAACGCGGAAAACGGGGATATCGTGCTGGTCCACGACATCCGGAAGAAAACCGCCGACGCCGTGCCGATGATACTGGAAGCGCTCACCGAGCGCGGATTTATGTTCGCGACGGTGGACGAAATGCTCTATCTCAACGGCGTCGTCCCGAAGCCCAACGTTTCGTACTACGACGGCTTCGGCGTGAAAACCTATCCGAAACAGTAAGCTAAAAGGTTGTTATAACGGGCGGCATACATATGCCGCCCGTTTTCTTGCGTTCGATTTTCTTTCACGGTCAATTTACGTATCGATCAAAACTCCATCAAAGTTTGTCCATATTTTATTGCTACACTGGGGATACGGTAACTACCCCCTAAAAGCTTGATGCGAGGTGAAACGAACATGAAAAAGACCCTATCTGTTCTGCTGGCGCTGGTGCTGGTGATCTCCGCGATCGGTCTCGCGGCGGCAGAGAGCACGGAAACCGCCGAGGACGCCGTGACGGCGGACGACGGAACCGAAGCGACGGTCTATACCCTAAACGAAATGCTGACCCGGGCGATGGCCGACGCGTACTTAAGGCAGGCAGCCTACGCCGCCTATGCCGAAGCGTTCCCAGACAGCCGCAGCATTGCGGGCATCGATATGGACACACAGATCGTGCTGCTGGAGATGCTGCTCAAAGCCAACGGCGCAGCCCTTCCGGCAAGCGTCGCCGATGTAAGCGTTCCCGAAACCAAGGCCGAAGCCTACGCGGCGATCGCGGAAGCCGAAAGCAGCGCCGTGACGATGTACAAATCCTTCCTGCGACAGGAAGACCTGGCGGCGGACGCCAGGATCATCTTCCAGTCTGTATTCAGGATTGTCAGGAGCAATGCGTTGGCATTCAGGGAAAAGGCACAGGCCGCCGACCGGGCGGAGAAACTGCAGGAACTCAGGGAAAACGAGAATGCCCAGGTCTATGTGATCAGCGGCGGGCGCAATGGCAGACAGGTGATCTACGTGATCACCAGCGAAGGAACGGCCAACGATGAAGACGCGGCAACCGAAACAGACACGACCGACACGACCACAGAGGACAGCGCGGGCGACTGACCTCGTGGGCTTTCCTCCAAACTTCAAGCAAGTGGAATCGCCGCTTGCTTGATTTTTGCACCTTGCCTTTGTTCGCTTTGCTCGCGTTCAGGTTTCGGCGTAAGGAAGCCTTGCTGCGCAAATTCCTGAATCCACAGCGTAATTCGCTGGTTACATATAAAAGCAGGTTGAACCCACCCGGTTTGATTGCCGCGGGCTTCGCTCCCGTTTGCCCGATCCGCCAAACCTCCCATTCATAGCTCGCTTTCGGCTTTGCCGAAGCCGCACACAGGCGGCACGCTCGCTATCAATGCCCCCGCTGCTCCCCCGTCTTGTGTTCATCCCGCGCATCCGATATAATACAGGCAGATTACAGAAAGCATGAGGTGCGCCGATGGGAGAGTATGAAACAGGCGATATCCAGCCTGTGCCCGAAATCCCCCAATCGAATATGGCAAACATGCAACCAAAGGAGGCCGAAGGCCGGCTAGCGGCCGAAATTGCCGGGCAAGGCGAAGCCGCAGGCGGCAATGAAGCGTGTAGCCCCGGACAAGCAAAGCGCAATACGGGGCCGCAGAAGCACCGGGTAGCTAAAAATGCGGCGTGGCTCATCTCCGGCCGCATCGTTCAATCTCTGATGGCGCTGGTGGTCGGCGCGCTGACGGCGCGCTACCTGGGGCCGTCGAATTTCGGCAGCATCAACTATGCCGCATCGCTGACGGCGTTCATCGCGCCGGCCCTGTACCTGGGACTGAACGCGACGCTGGTGCATGAGCTGGTCAAGCGCCCCAAGCGCGAGGGCGAAGTCATGGGCACGTCCCTTGTGATCGGTGCCGCGGCAAGCTTCGTCTGCTTTATCGGCGTGTGCGCGTTCGCGTTCTTCGTCAACGCATCGGAAACGGAGATCATCATCGTCTGCTGCCTGTATTCCGTCGGGTTGCTGTTCCAAGCCGGCGACATGCTGCACTTCTGGTTCCAAGCCAAGCTGCAGTCCAAGTACTTCGCCATATCCACGCTGATCGCCTATACGGCGGTCTCCGCCTACCGGGTCATCCTGCTGATCACGCATCAAAGCGTATACTGGTTCGCCCTCTCGGCGGTGATCGACCACGGCGTAATCGCGCTGGTGTTGTTTATCACCTACCGCAGACGGGGCGGCGCCAGGCTTTCGTTCTCCAAGACCGTCGCCGGGGAGCTGTTCCAAAAGAGCAAGCACTATATCCTGCCCGCGCTGATGGTGAGCATCTTCGCCCAAACCGACAAGCTGATGCTCAAGTGGATGATCGGGCAAGAGGTCGTAGGCTATTATTCCACGGCGGTTGCGATCTGCGGGCTGTCCAGCATCGTATGCGCGGCGGTCATCAATTCGTTCCGCCCGGTGATCTTTGAAAATAAAGAAAAAAGCGCCGCCGCCTATGAAGGCGGCGTTACGCAGCTGTATTCCGTCATTATCTATATCTCAATCGCCCAGTGTGCCGGCATCATGCTTCTTAATGACGAACTTGTCAGCCTGCTGTACGGAGCCAACTACGCGCCGGCCGCGCCGGTGATTTTGGTGCTTGTGTGGTACACGGGATTTTCGTATCTCGGCGCGGTACGCAACATCTGGATGCTCGGGGAAAACAAGCAGAAATTGCTGTGGAAGATCAACCTGTCCGGCGTCATGTGCAACATCGCGCTCAATCTGCTGCTCATCCCGCTGTGGGGCACGCTGGGCGCGGCTGCGGCGTCACTCGTCACGCAGCTGTTCACCAATGTGCTGCTCGGATTCGTGTTCAGAGACATCCGCCGCAACAACACGCTGATGGCGCGGGCTCTGGACCCCAGGCAGATGCGGATCGGCGCGCTGTTCTCCAAAGGGAAGTAACCCTGGAATCATCTCCGCTTACCCGCCGTTTGTCCCGTATTCCAGGCACATGATGTGTTCTTTGCCGAACACCTGCCCCGTGAAACGGAACCCGCAGGATTGGTACAGCCTGACCGCCGCATCCCCGCGCCTGTCCACACCCAGGAGGATCTTGCGGCGGGTTTTGTCCGCCTGCAGCTTTTTGATCAGCTGCCGCAGGGCGTCTTTGGCATAGCCTTTGCCCTGATAGCGGTGATCCGTCATCATACGGTAGATCCAGTATTCGCCGTCGTCGCGGTCGATGCAGTACATCAAAAAGCCGACCGGCGTGTCCCCCGCATAGACAGCGAGCGGAACGAGCTCCGGCTGCACATACGCCTGCCCGATGGACACGGCGTTGGATGCGACCAGCTCGCTTTGCTCCTGCCTGACGGAAAGCGAAACGATGTCCCAGTAGTTTTCGGCTGTAACCGCTTTGAGCGTAACCATTGTGTCTCCCTATAATCACTGCAGATCGCCGGTGATGCGTACGGCGGCGCCGTTATCCCGCCGAACCTGGAAAATATCCTGCGGCAGCAGATGCTCAGCTCCGTTTTTGTTTAGAACTGCGTATCGTTTGGTATAGTATACCATGGCGGGCGGGAAAGCGAAATAAAGCGCCGCGCTGCGGCCTGGCCGCTTCAACCGCCGCGCCGTTCCCGATTTACGTTATAGCCGCGCATATTGATGCGAATTATGTTATGCTAGATGCAAGAAACGGCGTACCCTGTTCGTTCTATAGACAGAACCCAAAAGGAGGCAGTTTCATGAAAAAACTCAGCATACTGCTATTGACCGCAGCGATGATCATCGTTTTGATGGCGCCCATCGGCGCATCGGCTGCGATTACCGACGGCCCGATGCTCAGCAATCTGACCAACAACACCCCGAATACCGGTATCATGCTGCCCGGCACGTTCTCCCCAACGCAGGAAAGCTACCTGCTGACGGTGGCGGACTGGGTATCCCGCGTATACTTCGTTCCCTATTGTTCCACACCGGGCGTGACCATTTATTTCAACGGCTCGATCGTCGCTAGCGGGTCGCAGACGCCCACCACCACCCTGTCCGACGAGCCGACCTACGTGACCATCACGCTGGTAGCCTCCGACGCAAAAACCAACACCTACACCATTTACATCCAGCGACGCCCCAGCGAACGGCGCACGCGCGTGTCCGCGGGCTACATCGAATCGTTTAGTACCAGCGGCTCAAGCAACAAGATTCGAGCCGATCTGGTATCGGTCACCTACACGGCGGGCACCAACCTGTCCACCTTCGTAAACGAGACCTACTACATCTACGATTACGCCTGCACGGACAGCTGCATCTTCTACTACGGCACGATGCAAAACCCCATCCGCGCGACCAGTTTCTCTGATTTTGCTTTTCATTACAGCGATTACGGCTCCACGCTCTACCGTATCGTCTACATCGAGGACGAGATCGTCGCCGTGATGCCTTACGCCACCGATTACTAAACCGAAATAACGGAGGAAGACCCGTGGATTTGTTTGAAGCCGTCAAGCGCCGCCACAGCTACCGCGGCGCGTTCAAAACGGACCCGGTGCCGGAAGCCGACCTCTACAAGATCGCCGAGGCGGGCGTCCGTGCTCCCTCGGGCTGCAACAAGCAAACGACGCACTTGTGCATCGTCAGCGATCCGGAGAAGCTGCGGGCGTTCGCCAGGCTGCTGCCCCGTCCCGTTGTCGAGACGGCGCAGGCGATATTCGTCGTCGTCACGGACAACCGTCCAGCCTACGGCGACACGAGCTTCGAGTCGCAGGACTACGGCGCCGCCGTGGAAAACATGCTGCTGGCCGTTACCGCTCTCGGCTACGCCACAGTGTGGCTGGACGGCGCGCTGCGCCGGGACGGCATCGCCGAAACGATCGCCGACCTGATAGGACTCAAAGACCGCGAGCACTTCACCGTATCGGTCATCCTGCCCATCGGCGTCCCGGAAGAAACCCATCCCCAGCACAGCCGGCTGCCGCTTGACGAGCGCGTTTTCCTCAATACCATGCTCTGAATTGATCCGCACTATCCAAATCAGCAGCCCTTTACTGCACCACCGTTTCATCCCGAAGAATAAGGAGTACCTGCTATGATGAAAAAAACACTGTCCTTTCTGTTTGTGATCGTCTTGGTCTTTACGCTGGTTTCCACGGCGCAGGCCGACTTCGGCAACACATACTATAACCTCAAGTTCTCACAAGGCTACGCCGTGTATACAGGCCCAGGCACCAGCTACTACCGCGCCAACGGCAACGCGTACTACGGCGGCGGCGTGACCCGGTACTACGGCACCGCGCCCAACGGCTGGCTGATGATAGGCTACCAGACCAGCGGCGACATGTGGCGCATGGGCTATATCGAGCCGGGCGCCGCGTCCAAGATCACGACGGCGCCGAGCGATTACAGCCTCTTCAATATCTATTTCACCGACACCGCCGCTTACGTGACCGCCTACACCTTCATTACCGACGATCCGCTCTTTGGCGACAAAACACCCCTGGCCTACCTCAATTACGGGCAGCAGGTCACGGTCCTTGGAAACTACAACTACTACTGGACCTATGTGGAAGTGCAGGTCAGCGGATACGGGAAGATGCGCGGGTATGTGATGAGTACGGCGCTGAGCAACTACACCCCGCAGCCCACGAACACGTACGTTCCCATGCCGACGGCAACGCCCTATATCCCCGCCGGCATGCCTTACCTTTCCTCCCTGTCGCATAATTGCCCGAATACCGGCATCATGGTGCCGGGCAGCTTCTCCCCCTCGCAAAACAGCTACCTGCTGACGGTCGCCGACTGGGTATCCTCGGTGTATTTCGTGCCCTACAGCCCCAACGCGATCAGCATCTATTTCAACGGGATCTATGTCGGCAACGGCTCGCAAACGCCGTCCATATCCCTTTCGGACAACCCGACCTCCGCCACCATTACGCTGGCGGGCTCGGGGGGGCAGACCAATACCTATACCGTGTTCATCCAGCGCAGGCCAAGCGAGCGGCGGACGTACTCGTCCGTCGGGTATATCAATTCGGTCTACTCAAGCGGTTCGAAGAACTACATCCGCGCCGACCTGGTCACGGTGACCTATACGGCGGGCACCAACCTTTCAAGCTTTGAAAACCAGACCTACTACATCTACGACTACGCCTGCGCGGACGACTGCATCTTCTACTACGGCACGATGCAAAACCCCATCCGCGCGATCAGCTTCTCCGATTTTATCAGCCACTACACCATGTACGGCTCGACGCTCTACCGTATCATCTATATCGAGGACAAGATCGTCGCCGTAATGCCCTACAACAGCGATTACGCGTCGCCGTAAGCCGGTTGACTGCAGAAAGCTGCAGGCTCCGGATGCTGAACTCCTTGTTTTTAGGAGAAGCGCAGCCTGTTCAGAAAGTCTGAGATGCTAGGAAGCAAGGGTGGCAAGGGGTTGAGCTTACTTTCCCGTAAGTGATGCCCTTTGCCATCCCGAAGCTGACAACGCAGATTGGGTTTGATGGACAGGTTGTGCCCGCGGTATACCGCGGGCTTTTTCGTATTGCTTTCCCGTGCCGGGTTTGCTATGCTGTGTTCATCATCCGACAGACGGGAGGGGACGGATATGCGCTTTACACAGTATCCGACGGCGGCCGCCTTTATGGACGACGTGCTTTCGGTGCTTCAAATACATGAGATCCAGAACAACCTCATCTACCGCAATATCGGCGACGGAAACATCATGCTGACCGTTAAGGACGACGACGGCCGCGTGCTGCTCGTCGCGGCCCGCACGCCGCCCCACCCGATGGTGCTGTACGAACGCGATAACCTCCACAGCGAAGAGGTCGCGGCCTTTTTCGCCAAATCGCTGCCGGAGCACGGCATCGACGTGGATTTCCTGATGACGAACAGCGAGCTTGCGCAAAGCCTCGTCCGCCATTACGGGACCACGGCCGGCAAGGAATTCGTAAACAACCAGCGCCTGGTACTCAGCGTGACCGACCGCGCGGTGAAGCCCAGGCGCATGGCGTGCGGAAAGCTGCGCCTTGCCACGGAAGACGATATGCATTTCCTGCCCTATTGGTGCGCGGACTTCAGCGTGGCATGCAACATCGGCGCGTATAATCTGCAAAACGGGCTGGAAAGCGCGAGGCGGCTGGTTGCGGACGAGCAGCTCTACATCTGGGAAAACGGCACGCCGGTATCCATGGCGGCCTCGCACCGCAAGGTGACGGGCTGCCGCTTTGTGGGGTACGTGTATACGCCGCCGCAGCTGCGCGGCAACGGCTACGCCTCGGCCTGCGTCTATAGCCTGACTGACCGCCTGCTCACCAAAAAACACCCGCGCTGCGCGCTGTATATCGACTGCGCCAATCCGATCTCCAACGGGATCTATGAAAAGATCGGCTACGAACCCACGGGCTATGTGGAGCAGTATAGGGAGGTTCCGGTAAAGTTATAGAAACGATAGGGGCTTCCCCACTCGGTTTTATTGTCGCAGGCTACACTAACGTTTACCTGCTCTGTAAAACCTCCCAATTCCGTTTCGCTAGCCGCTACGCGGCTGTACCACACAGGATACACGCTCACCTCCATTGCCCCTAATACCCCGACAAGGGCTATTGCCCTTGACCCATCATAAAGGCCGCGCAATGCGCGGCCTTTAATGTGGGGTCCAGGGCACCGAAGGGAAGCGTGTATCCGGTGGATACCACAGCATAGCCGTGAGCGACCTGAAGGTGAGAAGTTTTGCAGAGCAGGTAAATGGGAATGCAGCCTGCGACAACAAAACTGACGGATCACTGCCCCTGGTCAGGATTATAGGAATGAAATCCCTAACGTTCTCTTCTACACCGTATCCAGCGCCTGGCGGAGGTCGTCCAGGAGGTCGTCGATGTGCTCGGTGCCCACGGACAGGCGGATAGTATTGGGCTTGATGCCGGCGCTCAGGAGCTCGGTTTCGGACAGCGAGCTGTGCGTGGTGGACGCGGGATGGATGACCAGGGATTTCACGTCCGCGACGTTGGCCAGCAGGGAGAACACATGCAGGCTCTCGGTCAGCGTTTTGGCCTGTACGGCGCTGCCGTCGAGCTCAAAGGCGAAGATCGAGCCCGCGCCGTTGGGGAAGTATCGTTTGTACAGCGCGTGGCCGGGATGATCCGGCAGGGATGGATGGTTGACCTTTCTTACCTTCGGATGCCTGTCCAGGAACTCCACCACCTTCAGGGCGTTTTGCACGTGCCGTTCCACGCGCAGGGAGAGCGTTTCCAGCCCCTGCAGGAACAAAAACGCGTTGAACGGGCTCAAGGCCGCGCCGGTATCCAAAAGCATCGTCACGCGCGCCTTGGCGATATACGCCGCCGGACCCGCGTTCTCGGTGAACCGCACGCCGTGGTACCTTTCGCATGGCTCGCATAGGCCGGAGAACCTGCCGGACGCCGCCCAGTCGAATTTCCCGCCGTCCACGATGATGCCGCCGATGGATGTACCGTGCCCGCCGATGAACTTGGTCGCCGAATGCACGACGATGTCCGCATCGTGCTCAAAAGGCCGCAGCAGGTAGGGCGTGGCGAAGGTATTGTCGATCATCAGCGGGATGCCGTGCCTGTGCGCGATATCGGCGATGGCGCGGATATCGGCGACGTTGCAGTTCGGGTTGCCCAGCGTTTCGGTGAACAGCAGCTTGGTATTGGGCTTGAGGGCGGTCTCGAAGTTCTTCGGATCGTCGCCGTCCACAAAGGTCGTTTCGATGCCGCTCTCTTTGAACGTATGCCTAAACAGGCTGCAGGTGCCGCCGTAGATGGACGCTGCCGAAACGATGTGGTCGCCCGCGCCCGCGATATTGCGGACCGCCGCGGCGATCGCCGCCATGCCGCTTGCCAGCGCCAGCGCGCCGATGCCTCCCTCCAGCGCCGCGACGCGCTTTTCAAACACGGCGGTGGTCGGATTGGTGATGCGGGTGTAGATGTTCCCCTCCTCGGCCAGCGCGTAGCGCGCGGCGGCCTGCTCGGAACTATCGAACACATAGGACGTGGTTTGGTAGATCGGCACGGCACGCGCGCCTGTGGCGGGGTCGGGCCGCTCCTGCCCGGCGTGGAGCTGCAGGGTCTCAAACTTCAGCTTCTTGGCCATACTTCTATACTCCTTACTCAAAAAATAACGGGGTGGAAAGATAGCGTTCGCCCGTATCGGGCAGAATGACGACGACGGTCTTGCCGGTGTTTTCCGCGCGGCCCGCGACCTGCACGGCGGCCCAGAGCGCCGCGCCGGACGATACGCCCGCCAGCAGCCCTTCCCGCCGCGCCAGTTCGCGGGCGGCATGGAACGCGTCCTCCGCCTTGACTCGTATGATCTCGTCGATGATCTGTGTGTTGAGCACCTTTGGTATAAAGCCCGCGCCGATGCCCTGGATGGGATGCGGCCCGGCCTGCCCGCCGGAAAGCACGGGGGATGCGTCCGGCTCGACGGCGACGGCGCGAACGGCGGGATTCTGCTTTTTCAGATACTCGCCCGTGCCGGTGATCGTACCGCCGGTGCCAACGCCGGCGACCAGGAAGTCCGCCTTGCCGCCGGTATCGCGCCAGATCTCGGGGCCCGTGGTCCTGCGGTGCGCCTCGGGGTTGGCTGGGTTGTCGAACTGTCCGGGAACAAACGAACCCTCGGTCTCCCTCGCCAGCTCCTCCGCTTTTTCGATCGCGCCCTTCATGCCCCTGGCGCCCTCGGTGAGCACCAATTCAGCGCCGTAAGCCTTCAATAAGTTGCGGCGCTCCACGCTCATGGTCTCGGGCATTGTGAGAATGATGCGGTAGCCGCGCGCCGCCGCGACCGACGCCAGGCCGATGCCCGTGTTGCCGCTGGTCGGTTCGATGATCACCGCGCCCGGTTTCAACACGCCGCGTCTTTCCGCGTCATCTATCATCGCCCTGGCGATGCGGTCCTTCACGCTGCCGCCGGGGTTCCTGCCCTCGATCTTGGCGATGAGATCGGCTTTGAGTCCGTGGTGCTTTATGATGCCTGCAAGCCTGAGCAGAGGCGTTCCTCCGATCAGGTCGGTCAGGTTTTTCGTGATCTCCGTCATCGCTTTCATCTCCAAAACTAGCTTAACATATAGGAATAGTATGTTTGTAATATACGCCTGCTTACAACGTTTGTCAACCCCCTTGACAAAGAATCCTTGATTGCATACACTAAAACATAGCGAATAAGTATGCAAACGAGGAGATAGGATGAGGATATCCGCACGGGGGCGTTACGCGCTGGCCGCGACCATCAGCATGGCGGCCCGCCACGACACGGGCGAGAACATCACGGTGGTCAGCCTGTCCGAAAGCCTGGGCATCTCCAAGATCTATCTGGAGCAGGTGTTTTCGTTACTGAAAAAAGCCGAGATCGTCTCCTCGCAAAAGGGCGCGCAGGGCGGCTACCGCCTTTCCAGGCTGCCGCAGGATATCCCGGCGCTTGCGGTGCTTTCGGCGACCGACCTGTCGCTGTTTGAAGAGGTCGGCGATACGGTGAAGGACCACGCCCCGGGTATCGAAGCGGCGATGCGCTCGTCGGTGTTCGACGCGGTGGACGGCGCGGTGCGCGATACGCTCAACAACGTGACGCTCAAGGACCTGGCCGACGAGATGAAGAAATACCGCAAGAACCAGGGCTATATGTATTTCATCTGAAACGCAACCAAAACCGTAGCGTTAGTATCTGTTAAGCAAGCATAGAAACATCCCCCGCATCCCTTGATTCCCGGTCCATCCCCCTATGCCCGATGCAACTGATAAACTGTAAGGAGCTTGTCCCCAATGAAACGATTGCTGACGATTGTGCTTTGTACCCTGCTTGCTTTCCTTTACTCTCCGGCCTTCGCTCTCACGGCAGACGAGATCGACGCGCAGGTGGACGGTTATTTCAAAAAAAGCTATACCACCGGCGGCGCGCTGGCGGTAATCCTCGGCGGCGAGATCGTCTACACCCGCTATTTCGGCCTTCAGGATTCCGCACAGGAGATCCCCGTGACCGAAAACACCTATTTCCGCATCGCGTCGGTCACCAAAATGATCTCCGGCATCGGTCTGATGCAGCTGAAAGAACAGGGGCTTTTGGAACTGGATACCGACATCAGCGAGTATTTCGGCTATGATATCGCCAACACCTATTACACGCGCATACCCATCACGCTGCGGCAGATCATGAGCCATACCTCGTCCATCCGCGGCGAGCTCCCCGGAGCGACGAGGACCGTTTATGATACGATTGCCAAATCGGTGAAAAAACGCGCGTATTTCTTGGAAAGCAAACCCGGCAGCGCCTACGCGTATTCCAATTTCGCAGCGGGCATCGCCGGCGCGATGCTGGAGGCGGTCACGGGCGAAAGCGTGAACAGCTACATGCGCGATAACGTATTTACCCCGCTTTCCATCGACGCGGCCTATACGCCCGCGTTGCTCAGCGAGCCGGAGTTCATCGCAAACCTTTACAATACCGACGGTTCGCGCTACCGCGGCACGCATACCCTGCTTGATGAGGCGTATGAGGATTGCGCCGATCCCGAGACCCACTACCGCACGACCATCGGAAGCCTCTGGATACGCGTCGAAGACCTGGCCAAGCTGACCATCGCCCTGTGCGGCGACGGCAGCATGAACGGCGTGCGGGTTCTTATGGAAGAAAGCGTATTGCAGATGCGCGACGACCAGGCCTCCTACCAGCGCAGCGTGACGGGCGAAAGCAGCTACGGCCTGTTCCTGCAGCGCGAGGATACCCTGATCGAGAACCACGAGATCTTCGGCCACCAAGGTATGTGCGCGGGCATTTTGTGCAACGTGTACTTCGAGCCCGCGACCGGATTTGGCTTCGTGATGCTGACCAACGGCTGCAACAACGTGCTGGACAACCGCGTCGGGGTTCTATCAAGGCGGCTGTTCACCTATACGTACGAAAGCTTCGTGGAAAGCGGAGCCTACCAGCCGTATCTGGTGCAAGATTGATAGAAAAGCATATGAAAAATCCCGCCGTTTGGCGGGATTTTTTCGGTTATATCTGTTAGGCTTCCGTCATCCACAGCCCGTGGAGGTTGCAGTACTCGTATGCGGCAACGGGTTTATCGCCCTCCACAAGCGCGAACGTCGCCTCCGGCTTGCCGCCGGGCTTGAGGCACTTGCGCTGCGCCCCGTTTTCGGTTTGCAGGTAGATCCACTGGATGTAGTGTTCCTCAACCATCGAATGGGCCGCCGAGCCGACCTTGACCGTGACTTTGTTCCCGCTGACAGTGATCACCGGAACGTGTTTTTCCTGGGCCACGTCCACGGTGTTTGGCGTAAGCTCCGCCATCTGTTCGCCGCAGCATACCGGCTTCAGGCCGGAATAATGAAGCGTTCCCACCAGGTTTCCGCAATGTTTGCAGTAGAAGAAATGTACCGGACACATAGGGTTTCCCTCCTGTCTGTTCGAATGGTCAAGCATCAGGGTTATACTTTATTATACGCCGATTGACCGCCGAATGAAACCGGTTTTCCGCAAAATCCCATCAAAAACAACAACCGCCGGACATCAAACAAGTCGAAGCCCTCTGATCGGATGCTGCGCTAAAGGTTCATCAGCAGTTGGATATCATCCTCCACGGCGCCGATGCCGGCGATGCCGAAGGTATCCACAAGCACTTTGCCAACGTTTGGCGAAAGGAACGCCGGCAGCGTCGGGCCCAGGTGGATGTTTTTCACGCCAAGGGACAGCAGCGCCAGCAGCACGATGACGGCTTTCTGCTCGTACCACGCGATGTCGAACGCGATGGGTAGTTCGTTGATGTCATCAAGCCCGAACGCCTCCTTGAGTTTCAAGGCGATGACCGCCAGGGAGTAGCTGTCGTTGCACTGCCCGGCGTCCAGCACCCTGGGAATGCCGCCGATATCGCCGAGGTTCAGCTTGTTGTAGCGGTATTTGGCGCAGCCCGCGGTCAGGATGACCGTATCGGCGGGCAGTTTTTCGGCAAACTCGGTGTAGTACTCCCTGGACTTCATCCTGCCGTCGCAGCCCGCCATGACGAAGAACTTTTTGATCGCGCCGGATTTCACCGCGGCGACCACCTGATCGGCCAGCGCCAGCACCTGGTTGTGCGCGAACCCGCCGACGATGGCGCCCGTCTCGATCTCCACAGGCGCGGGCAGGGTTTTGGCCAGGGCGATGATTTCGGAGAAATCCTTCTTGCCGTCGGCGTTCGCGTTCACATGCTTGCAGCCGGGGTAGCCCGCCGCGTTGGTGGTGAAGATACGCGCGCGGATTTCCTCGCTCCTGGGTGGCACGATGCAATTGGTGGTGAACAGGATGGGCCCGCGGAAGCTTTCAAACTCCGTGGTCTGCCTCCACCAGGCGTTGCCGTAGTTTCCGGCGAAATGGCCGTATTTCTTGAACGCGGGATAGTAATGCGCGGGCAGCATCTCGCTGTGGGTGTACACGTCCACGCCCGTGCCTTGCGTCTGCTCCAAAAGCTGTTCCAGGTCGGTCAGGTCGTGCCCGGAGATCAGGATGGCGTGGTTCTTGCGCACGCCGATATTGACCTCGGTGATTTCGGGATTGCCGTACTTCCCGGTGTTCGCCCCGTCCAGCAGCGCCATCGCCTTCACGCCGTACTTGCCGGTTTTGATGGTCAGGGCGGTCAACTCGGCGGCGGTCAGACTGTCGTCCAGCGTCGCGGCCAGCGCTTTATACAGGAAGGCATAGATTTCCGGGTTTTCTTTACCCAGGTTCAGCGCGTGTTCTGTATAAGCCGCCATGCCCTTGAGCCCGTAAGTGACCAGCTCGCGTAGGGAGCGGATATCCTCGTTTTCGGTCGCAAGCACGCCGACCGTTTCAGCCTTTTTCAGCATCGCTTCCCGCGTATCGGCGCGGAAGTTTGCCGCGTCGTGTGCCGCGGCGCTTGCCGGGGTTTTCAGGCTGTCGCGCAGCGAAATCACCTTCTGGATCTGCACGGCGATCGCGTCGGCGTCGAAGTTGGCGTTGGTGATGGTCATAAACAGGGCGTTGACCAGCGTATGGTTGGCCTCCGCCAAAATTTGCACGTCCGGTTCTTCTTTCACGACGACATCCGCAAGCCCCTTGAGCGCATAGATCAGCAAATTCTGCAGCTTGGCGACGTCCTCGGTCTTCCCGCACACGCCGCGCATCCGGCAGCCCTGTCCTCCGGCGGTCTCCTGGCATTGATAGCAAAACATACTCATATCCATTCCTCCCTATTCTTCCACCGGTTCAAAGTGTTCTTTCCCCACGAAGCAGACCGGGCAGACCCAGCCGTCCGGGAGTTCCTCAAACGCCGTACCCGGGGCGATGCCGCCGTCCGGGTCGCCTTCGGCGGGATCGTAGATATAACCGCAGGGAACGCACAGATACTTTTGCATAATGTACTCCTCCTTCACGTCTTAACGGGCAAACAGCTTGACAATCCACAGTTCCAGCGTTTCGTCCCGATGGTTGAAGCCCTGCATGACGGTGCCTTCGGGAATCTGCAGCACGTCGCCCCTCCGGTACTCGCGCGGGCCATGCTCCCCCAGTTCGATCGTCAGCACACCGCGCAGCACGGCCATGTAGACCGTGGCGTTCGCGGTGTGGCGCGGGAAGCTTTCGCCCTTGGGCAGCACGATGTGGTTTAAGTGCAGCGCGTCGTCCTTCACGACCTGTTCCACGGTTTTCGCATCGCCGGTTGCGTAATGAAACACTTGCTCGATCATCGTTCAGTCCTCCAGTATCCTGCCGTCGGTCGACAGGGTAACCATATGCCAGGGGATCATCTCCCCGGATTGGATGATGGCGTTCTTCACGGAGGTCACGATGCCGCCGCAGCAGGGCACCTCCATGCGCAGCACGGTTATGCTCCTGATATCGTTGGCGCGCAGGATCTCCGCCAGTTTTTCGGAATAGTCCGCGCCGTCCAGCTTCGGGCAGCCGATGAGCGTAACGCGCCCCCGCATGAATTCGCCGTGCACGTTCGCATAGGCGTAGGCGGTGCAGCTTGCTGCGATCAGCAGATGTGCCCGATGGAAAAACGGCGCGTTCACCGGCACGAGCTTGATCTGGCAGGGCCACTGGGCCAGCTGGGATTCCGCCGCCGCCTCGCGAACAGGCGGGACGCTCGCGCGTGCGATCGCGCGCGACCTGCTGCCCGGGCAGTTACAGGCGGCAGGTTGCGGCGCAGGCGCTTCCTTCTTTTGCAGCTTTTCCTGCTGGTGGCGGATGGCGTATTCCTCGTCGAAGGCTTCGGCCTCGCGCTCTTCAATGGCGATCGCATCCGCCGGGCAGTGCGGCAGGCAGGCGCCAAGCCCGTCGCAGTAGCTTTCCGATATCAGTTTCGCCTTGCCGTCCACAAGCGCGATCGCGCCCTCGTGGCAGGCATCGACGCACAGGCCGCAGCCATTGCATTTTTCCTCGTCGATTGTGATGATTTTCCGTTTCATCCCCGGTTCCCCCTCCGATGATCGCTTGACTTCACATCGTTATCCTACTATGATGAAGGCAGAACATCTGTATCTGTGGATACAAAAGGCGGGGATTGGATGGAAACCGAGTATTTGCGGGACATGCAGGGCGCCGCGCTGTTCCGGGGCATCGCGCCGGAAGACCTGCAAGCGCTGACGGATTGTTTCTGCCCGCTTGTGAAGCGTTATCAAAAGGGCGAAATCGCCGTAAACGTCGCCGACCCGCTGCGCGGCGTCGGCATCGTGCTGCGCGGCGAAATCGAGATCGCGCATGAAAACGCGGCGGGCAGCAAATCGTTGCTTGCGGTGATCGGACAAGGGCAGACCTTCGGCGAGGTTGCGGCTTTCGCCGGGCAGAACAACTGGCCGGCCACCGTAACGGCGCGCTGCGACTGTGTGTTGATGTTCGTGCCGCCGGAGCGGTTTTTGGGCAACTGCCCGCGCGCCTGCGGCTTTCACAAGACGTTGATTCAAAATATGCTCAGGATTCTGTCCGAAAAAGCGCTCCGGCTGAACCGGAAGGTGGAATACCTGGAGATCAAGGGCATACGCCAAAAGCTTTGCACGTATCTGTTGGAACAGCGCAGGATAAACCGCTCCGACACGTTTATACTGCCGATGAATAAAAGCGAGCTGGCGGATTACCTGAGCGTGTCCCGTCCCTCGATGTCGCGGGAGCTCGGGTTGCTGCGCGACCAGGGTGTATTGGATTTTTATCTGTCGAGCGTGCGGCTGCTGGATGTTGAAGCCGTTAAAAAAACCGCGTCTTCCTAGACGCGGTTTTTTGTTCTATTCTGCGTCCGCCGTTTCCAGCGCAACGGTGTCTCCGTAATTCATAAACAGGAGATTATCCGGCGCGAACGCGGCGGGGTCGGCGTCGATCCAGTGGATGGGCGTGTTGTGCTTCGCGCCGACCAGTTCGGCGCATTCCATGGCTTCGGCCGCGTCCATGTTGTATTTCCCGTCGATGGGATAAAACGCGAAATCAACATTGTACTGCTGCAGATCCGCCATCGAATCGAGCTTATCAGTATCGGCGGCGTGGTAGAGCGTAATGCCGTCGAACCGGATGATAAAACCGTTGGTCTTCCTGATATTATGGTTTTTATTCTCGGCAGGCACGGGGATGACCGTAATCTCGCCGAGTTCAAACGTATTATAGCTTCCATCCTTGTTGATGCTGTCGGCGGCGCGGATGATAACGCAGCCGTCGTTTTGGGGTACGATGTCGATTTGGTTATGGTCTGAGTGCTCGTGGGACACGAGGATGATATCCGCGTTGTGCTCATAGGTATATCCGGAGATTTTGTAGGGGTCGACGTAAATCACCGTGCCTTCGGCGGTGATGATCATCAGATGCGCGCGCCCGATATAGGTCAGCGTCGGCAGCGTCGCTTCCTCCGCCCCGGCGGCCGAAACGGCGCACAGGAGCAGAGCGGCGGCAAGGAACGCAAAGGTCTTTTTCATTCTGGTCTCCTCCTTAAATACGGCCATAGGAAACGGTATTGCTTTGTCGTAAATCTCGCATCAAATGTCACTTTCAATATAAGAAAACCGCGGCCGCTTGTCAAGGTTTCTTTCGTTATGTCCGCTTATTCGCCAGACAGGCATACACGAGATATGCCTTGTTTTCGTCAAACGGCCAAAGTAAATACTTTTCTTGCAGCGTTTCGGTTTTCAGGCGGAAATCGCCACGTCCGATAATCGACAGTTCAGAGCCGTATTGCGCCGTCATCGCTTCCGCCTTTTGCACGTCCAAGCAGCCGTCTTTGGCCGCTTGACGCGCTTTTCGGTACGCTTCGCCGTCCCTGTTCATCTCGATTATATCCGACAGGAGCACCAGCAGGCCACCCGGTTCGCAAGCGCTGAGTAGCATCGCGTTATAACGGCGAAGGATGCCCGGCATCGCGCCGTAGGCGGCGTTGAGGATACAGTTCAAGTCGTCATGACTGTACAACCCGGCCTCAAACAGGAGTCTCAAAAACACCTCGATCTGCGTGTATAAAAGCTGCGTGTACACCGGGCAGGATATAACCAGCGGGCAGCGCTCTGTAAACACTTGCGCCGGCGCATCCGCCAAAGCTGACATCGCTGTTTTGAGATAATCCGCAATCTCTGCCGCCGAGACTTCTCTATTCACCAGCGTTTCCAGCTTTCCGAAGAAATCTGAGCCATTCGCGCCGGTATAATCGGTTTTGTGTATTTCGATTTTACCGCGCTCCGCATCGGAAAGGCCCTGCCGGGCTATCCCCTGTTCCATCCCATCGGTATCTGCGTCGGAGAGCGTAAGCATTGCCAGCTTCGAGCACAAGAACCGAAGATCAATATCGTTGAGAGTACCCGCAGCCGTTACCAGCGCTTTGCCGGTCTTCGGATTGCGCGCAAACGCCTCGCCGATCAACGCCGAAACCTGTACCCGGTATCCGCTCCAGTCGCGGTACTTGGCAAGCAGATCGCCGCTTTGGTTCACGTCGCGGTTGAACGCTTCGACGGTGAAGTTTTTCAGCTTGAACGCCATACAACCTCCAGCAGTTCATCGATATCCACAGTATAGCAAAAGAGAAGGTGCTTGCCTTCTCCATTGTAATTATTTGTTATTTCATTTTCGTCCGCAGATAATGGTCGATGCCGACCGCCGCGGCGTGCCCGTCGGCCACGCCGTTGATGATATCCATCCCGCGGATGATATCCCCGCCCGCGAACAGCCCGGGAACGCCGCGCACCTGATTGTCCTTGTTGACGACGATCTTGCCGCGCTCGATCTTCACCTGGTCCTTCAGGTCTTCGGGCAGGAAGGCCAAATCCGAGGTCTGGCCAATGGCGAGGTACACCTGCTTGCCGTTTACACAGATGATCGCCTCTTCATCAAGCTGTGGAGCAAAGCGGTTGTTCTCGTCAAACAGCCGGATGCATTTGGCGGCCTCGATCCCGGTCAGCTTGCCTTTTTTATCGGTCACGATGTGCTTGGGCCCGTAGCCGAGATGCAAGACGATGCCTTCCTCGCCGCCTTCTTCCACTTCCTCCTTGTCGGCGGGAATCTGCTGCTCGTTTTCCAGCGCCAGCATCTTCACCGAGCTTTTGCCGTACTTCTCTATCTGGAAGCGCACCAGCGTACGGGCGACGTCGAACGCCACGTTGCCGGAACCCACGACCACCACGTCGTCCTCGATGCCGGGCATCTCCCCGCGCCCGGTTTCATAATCGGTGGACGCGGCGAGGAATTCCATGGCCATCTTCACGTTTTCGTGTCCGATGCCTGGGATGGTCAGCCCGCGCGTGTGCGGGTAGCCGGTGGCGATGAAAACCGCGTCGTATTTCTTCCTAAGATCGGCAAACTTCACATCCCTGCCGACTTCGGTATTCGTATGGATTTTCACGCCCAGTTTTTCGATGAAGGCGATATCGTGCGTGGTCACGTCGTCGGGCAGGCGGTACTTGGGCGCGCCGTAACGCATCGGGCCGCCGACAAGCGGCATGCGCTCGAATACGTCAACCTCGTAGCCCAGCGTTCCCAGGTAGTACGCGGCGGACAGGCCCGCGGAACCTGCGCCGACGATGGCGACCTTGCCCTCGCCCTTGGCGGATACCTGCGCCATGACGACCTTCTCGTACTCGTCGTCGGGCATGTTGTCCACGATATAGCGCTTCAGCCAGCGGATGGCGATCGCCTCACCGCGGTTGGACAGGGCGCAGGCGGTTTCGCACATGTGGGTGCAGATGCGCCCGCAGACCGACGGCAGCGGGTTGGTCTGGTACAGCCAGTTGAGTCCCGCTTCCAGGTCGTCTTCCCAGATCGCGCGGATGTATTCGGGGATGTTCATGTGCGCGGGGCAGGTTTTTTCACAGATGCCGCATTCCACGCAGCGCGCGGCCTCGGCCTTCGCCTGCTCCTTGGAGAACCCGCGCACGATCTCGATGAAGGATTGTTTTCTCTCGTTCGCGTCCACGTGCTCCATGGGCTTGCGCACGAGGTCCAAAAGATCGCTCGACTCGGTTTTTTCATAGCCCGCCTTGTGCTCGCGGCCGGTGATGTCCTGATCGGTCGGCATGTAGATAAAATCCTCCGGATTCGGGGAATTGTAGAGGTATTCCTTCGTCATGCTAAGCGAACCGGAGGCGCAGATATCCACGCACAGCGCACAGAAGCAGCAGCGTCCGTAATCCACCGCCGGACGTTCGGGCTTGGAGCCGTCTACATCCGGCAGTTCCTTGCGCTCGACCATCGAAATCGCGCCCGTCGGGCAGACGTCCTCGCAGGTGCCGCAGCCGATGCACTTGTCCCAGTCGTTGACATGGAAGCCGCGGTAGTTGTCCTGCGATTCGCGCGGGTGCTTGAAGATATCGTCCATCGGCACGGTGACGGGCTTTTTGAAGAGGTATTTCCAGCCCTTGAAAGGAGCGAATATGCTTGCTTTTTTCATGTCGTACTCCTATCTGTCGATTTCCGGCGAGCAGATGCCCATCGTGTCGAACCACAGCGCCGCGTCGTCGATCCTGTGCCCGGGCAGGTATTTCTCCACACCCAGCAGCCCCTGCGGGAACGAGGCCCCGCGCACCGCCACGCGGTAGGGCATAATGCCGCCGTCGGACACCGTGTAGTACCCGTATTCGCCGCGGCTGGCCTCGACGGCCGTGTACACCTGGCCTTTTGGCACCTGCCAGCGCAGGGCGCTGCCGTCCAGCGCCTTTTCGCGCACCTTGCCGCCCGGCATCAACTCCAACACCTGGCGGATGATGCGGATGATCTGGTGCATCTCCAGCCATTTGAACCGAATGCGCGTCAAAGCGTCGGAATACGTGGCCGTGGGCACGTCGAACTCCACCTTGTCGTACCTTGCGTAGGGCGCGACCTTGCGGATATCGTAGGCCTTGCCCGTGGCGGAACGCATGCCGATCCCGGTGACGCCCAGCTCCCATACCACCTCGGCGGGCAGCATGATCTGGTCTTTCGTCCTTGCGATAATGGTGGGATTGTTGAGGACCAGGTCCTCGTAATCCGGCAGCCTGCGTTCCAGATCGTCCACATAATCGAGGATCTTCTTCTCAATGCCCTTGGGCAGGTCCTTGCGCACGCCGCCGATCACGATGTACATGTGGTAGATGCGCTGGCCGGTGATCTCCTCAAACAGCGTTAATATGCCGTCGCGGTCCGCCTGCGCCCAGTACATCGCCGTGTACAGCCCCGTGGGGCCGCCGCAGCCGCCGAACGCCATCAGGTGCGCGGCGAGCCTTGCCAGCTCCAGGATCAGCATGCGGATCCAGTGTGCGCGCTCCGGCACCTCGATGTTCGCCAGGGTTTCCGCGTTATTGGCGAACACCATCTCGTTGGGATCGGGCTCCGGCACGCAGATGCGCGGGATGATGCCGATGTTGTTCATCCAGGTGCGGTTCTCCATGGTTTTTTCGAAGCCGCGGTGCAGCATGCCCGGAAGCAGGTACGATTTCTTGATGATATCCCCTTCCACGTACATGTGGATGCTGGCGTTGCCGTGCATGCCGGGATGCTGGGGGCCCAAAAACAGCTTCACCTGCTTCATTTGCCGTCACCCGCCTTTGTGAAGTCCTTCTTGTACTCGCGCACGGGGAACTTTTTATCCGAATACGCCCTGGAATTGAAATCCTTGCGCATCGGGGGGATGTCGTCCCAGTTTTCTAGGAACAACTGCTTGTAGGACATCGGATTGCCCTCGAACTCCACGCCGAAAAATTCGTGCACGTCGCGCTCGTAGTACTGCGCGCCGGGGTAGATGTTTGTCACGGTCGTGAATTTGGGATTATCCCTGTCAAGCCTCGCGCGCATCTGCAGGCGCACGCCCTTATCCCAGTCAAACAACAGGTAGACGAGCTGGAACTCCTTATCCTCCAGCCAGTCCACGCAGGTGAGCATGGACAGCTGCCGGAAGCCCTGCGCCTTGAGGAACGCAAGCGCCGCGTGCACGTCGCCGGGTTTGAGGTCGACCGCCGCCTGGGTGTCGCGCACGATTTCCGTATTCAATACGTCGAATTTCGCCTTGACGGCCTCCGTGACGCTTTCGATGTGTTTATTCATGGAACTCATCCTTTATCCGCAATTCGCCAAGCGACTCGATCTGGTTTTTCCGGTACCACTCGTAGTTGTCGCGGTAGCGTTTCCAGCCGTCGGCCGTCTTGTTCTTGATGCCGTCGATCAGGTCCTGGAAGCCGTTCATCACGGCCTCGGGCTTTGGCATGCAGCCCGCGATGTACACGTCCACGGGCAGGTACTGGTCCAGCCGGTTGATCACCGCGTAGGCGTCGTAATAGATGCCGCCGTTGATGGGGCACGGCCCGAACGCAACCAGGTATTTGGGCGTGGACATCTGCTCGTAGGCGTAGATCACGCGGCGCAGGGTCTTCACGCTCAGGTACCCCGTCACCAGCAGCACGTCCGCCTGGCGCGGCGTAGCCATGGGACCCATGCCAAGGCGCTCCATATCGTAGCGCGAGGTCATGGCCTGGGGCAGCTCGATGGCGCAGCAGCCGGTGCAGTACATCAGCATCCACAGCGAGTTCGCGCGGAAGAAACGCGAGATGCCTTCCCAGCCCTCTTTGAGTTTTTTATCCTTTTCGATGATGCCTTCACCCATATCCTATACCCCCCAGCCCAGAAATACCACGATCAGCGCCTGCGCGACCGCCAGCGCGATCGGCCACCGGTAGAAGTACCTGATCACCTGGTCGATCTTGAAGCGCCCCAGCGCCTGCGAGACCAGCGACGCAAGCACGAACACCCCGACATATTTAATGATAAAGCCGACGACGGTCACCGCGCCGCCGAGGAAAAGGTTGACGAACAGGCTGACCTCGATGAAGATGGAAAACTCGTGCAGCAGCATGAGCATGCCAAGCTGCTTGCCGCCGTATTCCACCATCGGGCCCGAGGCGATCTCCGCCGGGGCGATGAAGGTTTCAAACGGCTTTTTCCCAAGCATGCCGAGCAGGCAGATGAAGCCGACCACGGTGCCGATGGGCATCCTCACGAGGTTCCAGCTCGCGATCCCCGCCGCCTGCTGCACCGCGGCGAGTTCGGATACCGACGCCGTGCCGTGGCCGTAGACCATAGCGAGCACGACGACCAAAAACGGCACCTCGTAGCCCACCATCTGCGTCAGCGCACGCATCACGCCGATACCGGCCAGCGGGTTGCCGCTGCCCACGGCGCTCATCGCCATGCCGAGCATCCCGACCGCGAACAGGTACACGTAGATGAATACGTTATCAAGCCCCGGGAACGCCGTGAAACGCATCACCGGCATGAACATCGCCGTGCCCATGATGCCGCCCAGCGCCATCATCACGCCGAAGGAATACACCCAGCCGTGGGTGACGCCCGTCTTGGTGAGGAGCTTGAAGATGTCCCGGAATTCCTGGTAGAACTTCGGGCCGTAACGCTTCTGGAAGCGCCCGACGATCTTGCGCGTGACGCCGGAGAGGGTCGTCTGCCAGACAAACGCGAATACCAGGATGATAAGCCCGGTCAGCGTACCCGTCAAAATTTCGTTTAGATTCATAACACACTCCCCCAAAGCATCGCGGCGGTCACGACGGCGACCCAAAGCAGCACCGTACCGGGTTTGTAGCTGTAGAAGGCATAGCTTGCGAACTTCCCGAGCTCGCTCACCTTCTGTGCGATCGTGCGGTAGAGGTTCTCGGTGCGCGGCGCCTTTTGGTAGAGCCGCTCAAACGGCGCGTAGAAATCGGTCGCGTAGTGCAATAGCTCCGGCGTCCAGATGAATTCCGAAGCCGTGTACTGGTCCATAAGCGGCACCTTGCGCGATTTTGGAAAGCGCAGGAAGATGATCATCGCGATGATGAAGCCCAGGCCGAAAATCAGCACGATCAGCGTCGGGTCGATGGTGCCGTTGGACGCGATGATCTTCGTGCCTTCCAGCGTCAGCCCTTCCAGGCCGACCGAGGTCTGCACCTGGCTGATAATCTTCAAAACGAGGTTCGGGAACACGCCGAAGACCACCGACGCGAGCGAAAGCAGGATCATCGGCAGCATCATCAGCGGCGGGGCTTCCTTTACGTCCTTGTGTTTATCGGACAATTGCCCCAGGAACACCGCCGACAGCGGCCGGAACACATACAGGAACGAGCCAATGGAGCCGAAGAACGCGGCCGCCGCGATGAACACCATGCCCTTGCCCATCATCGACTGGAACAGCATCCATTTGGAGATGAATCCAGCCATCGGCGGGATGCCCGCCATGGAGATGATGGCGATCAGGTACACGAGATACGTAAGCGGCATCCGGTGAATCAGGCCGCCGAGTTCGTTCATCTTGGTGGTGCCGGTGCGGTGCACCACGGCCGCCGCCGCCAGGAACGCCGCCGCCGAGGCGATGGC
>JAFGGL010000023.1 GCA_016930575.1 Clostridiales bacterium
GGCGGCGTTGTCCGGGAACTTCCATTTCAGGGGCTTGTTTTCCTTGTCGCTGAGGTAATACCCGGCCAGGGAAACCGTTTCGCCGGTGGTATTGTAGATCTCGATCCAGTCGACGATCCCGCCCTCGTCGTCGGGTATCCCGACCTTCGGGTCGGGGCAGATCTCGTTGATGATCAGCGTGCCGGTATCCCTTGCGTTTTCGGCGCGATAGCTGAGGAAGCCCTCCTCGCTGTTGACAAAGCCGGGGCTGTAGAATTCCGTGACCTCGTATACCTTCACGCCGTCTCCGGTAATACCCGTGAGCGCGTAGCTCTGATCGGCGATCATAGTCGGCACGGTGATCTCGTCGATCAGATACAGGTCGGGGTCGTACAGGTAGAGCGTTTCCCCCACGGATGAGATCTTGAACTTCCCGTGGAACGGAAGCGCGGGGTCCAGCTGATAGCTGTTGGTCGCGAATACGATCACGTATCCGCCCGCCTTGAGTTCATAGGACGGGAAAGGGAACGTAATGCGGTCGCTGCGGTTGGTGATCATCACGCCCTCAAGGTTCACATCCGCGCCCGTGCCGTTGTAGATCTCCAGCCAATCGGAGAATACGCCGTTTTCATCGGGTACGGCGGTGGAGTTTGCCGCCATCACCTCGCTGATGACAAGGCCGTCGTATATCGTTTTCCCCACTTGTTTGCCGGCTTCCTTGGGAAAGACGACGTACATCAGCGCCAGCAGCGCGATGAACAGCACAACCAGCGGCAGGACGGACAGCAGACGGGATTTGCGTTTTCGGGGTGCATAATCCTTGGTTGGTCTTCGCTTTTGTTGCTCGTTTCGGGGCATTGTCTCGCCTCCTTGTCCATTGGCCTGAGCACGGCCAACATGTAACAGAATTATAACACATCAAACCCTGCCTGCATACCGCAGGCAGGGCCGATATCGGTCAACAGCTGTAAAAAATTTAATAAGGAAGAATTACGTATTACCGCTCCATCGCGTGGCGGATCAGCTGCACAAACAACGGATGCGGCCGGTTCGGGCGCGATACATACTCCGGATGGTAGAGTACGGCGCAGTAGTACGGATGCCCCTCCAGTTCAAACGCTTCGGCGTACTGCCCGTCCGCGCTGACGGCGACCTGCTTGAGGCCAACAGCCTCCAGCCTGCCGATATAGTCGGGGTTGATCTCATAGCCGTTGGAATGGCGTTCTCGCGCCGTTTCGCTGCCGTAGGCGTTGCGAATCACGCCTTCGCTGAAGCGCACTTCGATGCCTCCGATACGAAGTTTCGGCGCGTTGGTGCCGTTCAGGCTGCGGCCTTCGGGCAGATAGATCACCGGGTGCGGCGTTTCGGCGTCCATCTCTACGGTGGTGGCGCCTTTCAGACCGAGGATATTTTGCGCCGCCTCGACAAGCGCAAGCTGCATGCCAAGCCCGACGGCAAGGATGGGCGCCTTGTTCTCCCGGGCAAACCTTGCGGCGATCATCACGCCCTCCGCTCCGCGCATTTCATAGCCGCCGGGCAGGACAAACGCATCAAATGCCGACAGCATCTGGCTTGATGTTTCCTCGTCCAAGTCCTCCGCGCTGATGGTGGCCACGTCCACGTTCACGCCTTCCGCCGTGCCCGCGTGCTGCAGCGCTTCCAGTACCGAGCGGTAGGCGTTTAAAGAATCCGGATACGCGCAGACCAGCGCTATATAGACCGTATCCGTCGCCGCCGCCTTACGCCTAAGCATTTCCCTCCAGGCGTACAGATCGGCCTCGCGGTCCTCAAGCCCCAATTCGTCCAGCACCATCTTGGAAAGCCCCTGCTTCTCAAGGCTGACGGGGAGCTCGTAAAAACCGTCGGATTCCAGGTTCTGTATCACATTCTGCGGTTTCACGTTGCAAAAGAGCGCTACTTTATCCTTCGCCTCGGTGGTCATATTTTTCTCGGTGCGGCAGACGATGATGTCCGGCTGGATACCCATCGAGCGCAGCACCTTGACGCTGTTTTGGATGGGTTTGGTTTTCAGCTCGCCCGCCGTTGCGATATAAGGCATCAGGGTCACGTGGATATAGCAGCAGTCGTTCAGGCTCCCGCACACCCATCGCATCTGCCGGATCGCTTCCACGTAGACCATCACTTCCATGTCGCCCACCGTGCCGCCGATCTCCACGATCTGGATATCGCAGCCGGAGTTTACGGCGACTTCCTGGATGCAGGCCTTGATCTCGTCGGTGACGTGCGGGATGGCCTGGATCTTCGCGCCCTGGTACTCCCCGCGCCATTCCTTTTCCATGATGCGCCTGTGGATCCTGCCCGTAGTATAGCTCGATTCACCCGAAAGGGTCACGTCCACGATACGCTCGTAATGCCCGATATCCAGGTCCGCCGCCGTACCGTCGTCGGTGATGAAGCTTTCGCCGTGCAGCAAAGGATTTAGCCGCGACGGTTCGGCGTTGTAATAGATATCCAGCTTGAGCAGGTTGGTTTTATACCCGCGCGAATGAAGCAGTTTACCCAGCGCAGCTGCCGTAATCCCCTTGCCGATGGAGGACACGACGCCTCCGGTGATAAACACATACTTCATTGTCCGTACTCCTTATTCCTGAATATCCATAACCAACAGCGCGGGCTGCTTATCGATCGTTTCCTTGCTGACGCTATATTCCATCACCGGCTCGGGGCAGGCGTGCAACAGCTGTAAAAACACCGAAACGGGCGCGATGCCCATATCCTCGCTGAAACGCGTCTGGTAATGCATCGGGATGGTCACACGCGGCTTGAGCAGCTCCGCGCAGCGCGCGGCCCTCTCCGCATCCAGCGTATAGGTGCCGCCAACCGGGATAAACAGCAGATCCGGCCTGCCGATCGCTTCTATCTGGGTCTCGTCGGGCAGGTGCCCCAGATCGCCGAGGTGTACGATCCGCAAGCCCTCGGCTTCGATGGAAAACACGACGTTTTTCCCCCGCCGCGCCCCGGTATGGTTGTCGTGGAAGGTCGGAACGCCAGTAATGATCACCTCGTCCGCCGGCAGGAAATAGCCGGGTTCGTCCAGCACCGCCGGCCTCCCCTGCACGATCTCCAGCGCGTCGTGATCGTAGTGGTGGTGGCTGACGGTTACGATATCCGCTTTCAGGGAACGCCTCGGATACCGGCAGAACCTGTTGTACGGATCCGTCAGGATGACCGTGCCGCTTTCAAGCGTAATTGTGAAAAGAGAATGGCCGAAATAGCGAAGAAGCATATCCGCACCTCCTTATACTTATTTCAGCCCTTATCGCTATTGTCTTGCATCGTCTTTTCCCCGTATTCTTTGTCGAGAAAACTTGATGTAGCTTCCTGCTATACCTGCGTTTCCTCTCCTCGACTACGAGTAAAATACTCGCAATCCATATAGCACTAAAGGTCGAAATAAGTATTAATTCTCTGCAAGCCAGACGTATAGCACCTTCGCAAGCACCGACGGAAGCGGCTCGCCGCGCCGGAGCTTCTCCGCGCAGCGCGCATGCAGCCGCGGCGCCAGCTTCGGCAGCCCGCCTTTGACGGCGTACTGCTTGAATACGGCGCGAATCATATCCGTCGGCTGCCGCGTACAGTCCGACGGATGCAGCTCGAGCAGCCGCGCCAGCGCATATACCGGGTGCAGTGTTTCATCCCGCGGAAAGGGCGCGGTTTTGGCCTTTTGAAAGGTATTAAGCAGCGCTTTCCACCGCGAAGGCTGCAGGTCGATCAGCAGAAGCTGTGATGCATCGACCTGCGTTGTAAACCCGTGTTTCCGCAGGGACTGCCGCATGGATATTATGATATCCGCGGACGTCCTGCGCGGTACGTCGCTGATATATACGAACGTATCCTGCCCGTACAGGCGCAGAAATCCTTGATCGCCAAGTATCTTGCGGATCTCCCTTACAGGCAGCGGATTCCTCATGAGCTTTTCTTGCGCATGAAGTGGTAATTCATATTGTGCATGGCTGCAAAGTGATTGCCGAGGTCCAGCTGGTACTGCAGCGCGATCTCGCCGCCGTAGCGGTCCACCGTATACGCCGCCTTCGTGCAGAACACGGCCATATCCATCGCGCCGTAGGGGGTGCGGTAGCGGCTTTCAAAGCGCTTGCCCTTTTCAAACACCATATCGGCTTCGATGCTGCCTTTGCGGTTCATGGAGATGACGTCTTTCTTCATGGCGATCTCCACCTGATGCGGCGGCGAATCCTCGTCAATGCTTTCTTCGTAGCGGATGACATATCCTTCCGCGTTTTTTTCAAGCTCGCCCGTCGTGATCAGGCGCATGGAATCCTCCTCCTGGCCTTCCGCGGAAAACCTGGCGTCCAGCGAAATCAAAATCGGGATTCCCTTCCGGTCGTTCATTGCCATCCTCCAAAAACCTGTTATAATAATACTAATTTCAATCCCTTGGCGCCTGATGGATTGCGAGTATTTTGTTCGTAATCGGGCAACCGAAGTGAGTGTGTGCCCGGTGGGCACTTGCACAAAGTGCAAAACGAACGGAGGTTGGGAGGTTTTACAGAGTACAGCGACTGAAAAGGAGCTGTGCGACAATAAAACCGAGTGGGCGTCCGTTGGCGTTGCAAGCTGCTGGCGTAAAGGGGTTGGGATTGGTATAACTCAATATAGCACATGAAGGGGCTGTGCGCAATGCTCAAAGTGACCGCCCGGGCCAAGGTGAACTGGACGCTGGATATCCTTGGGCTGCTTGAAAACGGCTATCACCGGATGGACATGCTCGCGAGCAGCGTAAGCCTCGCCGACGAGTTGTATTTGAAACCGAACGACAGCCTGACGCTGACAGTCGAAGGCAATCTCGGGATACCGGCGGACGATAACCTGGTGCTGCGCGCCGCAAACGCCCTACGGGAGAAAACCGGGCATCAGGGCGGCGCGGAGATCACGCTGCAAAAGCATATTCCCCACGGCGCGGGCCTCGGCGGCGGCAGCGCGGACGCCGCGGCGGCGTTGGTCGGTTTAAATCGCCTGTGGCGGCTTGGTTTGCCGCTGGAAACGCTTCACGGCCTTGCACAAAACCTCGGCGCGGACGTGCCGTTCTTCCTGACGGGCGGCTTCGCACGCTTAGGCGGTTTCGGCGAGGAGATCGCCCCGCTTCCGCCGCTTGAAAGCATCCCGCTGGTTATTCTGCAGCCCTGTGGCCCGCAGCCCTCCATAGAAGTCTTTAAAATGTACGATTCGCTTGAAACGGTTTCGCACCCCGATATAAACGCCGCGCTGGACGCGCTTTCCAGCGTTGATTTTACAGCGCTTTCCAGGGCGGCGGGCAACGTGCTGCAGCAGGCCCTGGAACCGCGCACGCCGCAGATCACCGAAGCCCTCGCCGCGCTAGACGCATGCGGCGCGGCGTTCGCCATGATGACGGGCAGCGGCTCGGCGGTATTCAGCGCGTTTCAGGATGAAACCGCCGCTGGGTCCGCACAGTATGTCCTCCATAAACGCTGGAAAAAGTGCTGGATTTCCCATACGGACACGCAAAGCATAACGACGGAAGAGGTGTAACATGCAAAAACGAGCGCTGGCCATCCATGATATCTCCTGCGTAGGCCGCTGTTCGCTTACGGTGGCGCTGCCGATCCTCTCAGCGGCGGGCGTGAACACCTCGGTGATCCCCACCGCGCTTTTGTCCACTCATACGGGGGAATTCACGGGGTATACGCACCTGGACCTGTCCGGTCAGCTGCTGCCCATCGCAAGGCACCTGGCTACGCTGGGGCTGCGTTTCGATGCGTTTTATTCCGGTTATCTGGCCTCCGCGGAGCAGGTCAATCTGATTGCTGAAATCATAGACATGCTGTGCGGCGATAAAACACGCATCTTCGTCGATCCGGCCTTTGCCGACCACGGGAAACTCTACTCGCACATGTCGGAGGATATGCCCGCGCAGATGCGCAGGCTCTGCGCAAAGGCGCATACCGTCGTCCCCAACTTTACCGAGGCATCCTTCCTGCTGGGAAAGCCCTATCTGGCCGACGGATACGACGCCGCCTATGTACAGACGCTTGCCGCGGATCTTGCCGCCCTCGGGCCGGGGAGCGTTGTGATCACGGATATCCGCATTCAAGACGGACAGACAGGCGTCGCCGTATATCAGAAGCGGGACAAGGCGTTTAGGTTGTTTTACAAACCACGGTTTGACGGTATCTTCTATGGCACGGGCGATGCGTTCGCCAGCTTCCTGATCGCCTGCATGCTCAACGGACTGTCGCTTGAAAAAGCCGCGCAGACGGCGCTTGACTGCACGCACGAGGCCATACGCCTGACCTTGCAGGATGGCGAAGCGCTGCGCTACGGCGTTCAGTTTGAACGCGTTCTGCCGCAGCTGATGGACGCATTGAAATAATCGACAAGCAAAACAGGCTGCCGTACGGCAGCCTGTTTTAACGTATTGGATCGAACAGGAAGCGCTAAAGCAGATTCGGCAAAAACGTCACGATTTGCGGGAAGGCGATCAAAAGCGCGATGCACGCC
>JAFGGL010000024.1 GCA_016930575.1 Clostridiales bacterium
CGTGACCGGCAACATCAAGCTGCCCGAGAACGTGGAAATGGTCATGCCCGGCGACCACATCGACATGGAAATCAAGCTCATCACCCCTATCGCCATCGAGCAGGGCCTCCGCTTCGCCATCCGCGAAGGCGGCCGTACCGTTGGCTCGGGCGTTGTGGCCAAAGTATTCGAGTAGTCTCAAACGGCTGAAAAGGCGCAATCTGCTTTGTCAGCTGCAAGCGGTGAAGGCATCACTTACGATTATGTAAGCTCAGACCTTCACCGCTTTTGCTTTCGCGCATCTCACACCTTTTGAGCCGTTTGAACGCTGATACCGCATAGTATTGATAGGCAATATGAGTACGTTGGGGACACAACTACACAATGATAAAGAAACCGCTGAAAGGCGGCTTTCTATTGCACGAAAGTTGTACTTTCATTGTCATCCGGGCTTTGCGGTGATATGATGTTTCGGTATTATCGCAGGAGGATGTTGAATGTTCAAAAAGCGGATGCCGCGCCGGGAACTGGTGCTGTTTTTCATTATTGTGGCGGCGTCGGCGTTTGGCTGGGGGCTGAGCGATTCGGTCTACGGCAACTATTTCAAGGACGCGTTCAACGTCACGGCGACGCAGCGCGCGTTTATCGAGATTCCCCGGGAGATGCCGGGGCTTTTATGCGCCGTCGTCATCGCGTGGCTGTCTGCCTGGGGCGACGCAAGGTCGAACCTCGTCGCCCAACTGTGCGCGTTCGCCGGGCTTTTGGCGCTGGCGCTGCTGGCGCCCACTTACGGCGTAATGCTCATGTTCCTGTTTATCAATTCCATGGGCATGCACCTGTCCATGCCGCTTAACGATTCCATCGGCATGGGCATCGCGGAGCCCGACAAGGTCGGCCGCAGGATCGGGCAGTACGCCAGTGTGAAAACGGCGATGGGTTTCGCCGCGGGCATCCTGGTGTTTCTCGGGTTCCGGTTCAACGTGTTTTCCTTTACCACGCCCGTCAACCTGCTGTTTCTCATCGGCTCGGGCGCGTTTCTGATTGCGATCGCCGCTTCGGTCTTCCTCGTGAAGGCGAAGGTGCCCGCGCTGACCGTACCCCGCAAGAAGCGCCGGAAGTTCGTATTCCGCAAGGAGTACCGGTATTTTTACCTGGTGACCATGCTGCACGGCGTGCAAAAGCAGATCGCCATCGTGTTCGGTTCGTGGGTGATCATCGACCTGCTCGGGAAAAAAGCGGACACGATGTCGCTTCTGATGATCACGGTCAGCTTCATCTCCATCTTTTTCATGAACGTCCTCGGCCGCTGGATCGACCGCTACGGCGTGAAGAAGATGATGTACCTGGACGCGCTGACCTTTATTTTCATCTATCTGATCTACGGCTTCGTCGTGTGGGGGATCACCGGGAATGTGCTCACGGGCGCCTGGCCGGCGTTTGCCGTCTACGCGCTGTTTGTGATGGATAGGCTGTCCATGAACATCGGCGTGGTGAAATCGGTCTACCTGCGATCCATCGCTGTCAAGCCCGAGGAGATCACCTCCACGCTCTCGGCGGGCACAAGCCTGGACCACGTTGTTGCGATCCTCGCCGCGCAGGTCTCAGGCGTCGTCTGGACGGTCTGGGGCCCGCAGTGGGTATTTTTCCTGGCGGCGTTTTTCTCCCTGGGGAACCTGTTTGTCGCTTGGAGAATTCCGAAAGATCAGCCTGCGGCTGAGTGAAAAAAACGGACGCCGCAGCTTTTCGGTATACTACTGATGCGCCTTCCACAGGCAATCGGTCAGCGCTATCCCGGTGAAATCCGCGCGGAAGCTGGACGCTTCGGGACTACAGGCATAGACGCCCACATTCACGACGCTGGCTCCCGCAAACAGATGGCATATTCTCATTTGCTGATAGGCAATACCGTCATAAGAGCATTCTATGCAGTAATCGCTTTCGCGTCTGCTAAGGCGGTAGTACATCCATTTCTGTGCCGCCGGAATATCAGTCGTCGCCCAATCCGAGAAGCCGAGGTTGGTAACGACGCTGCCAAGCCGCTGGATTTCGCTGTTTTCATATTCCGCAGATGCTTTCAGCCAGTGGTTCGCATTTTGATAGAGAATAACACCGCACTGGTCAAAACGATGCCGACTGTCAAATACAGTTTTTACGGTAAAGGAAAAGAACTTTTCCTCAACGGGCAGCAGCAAGGCAGGGGCGTTATCGTTGCGAAAGCCATAATAGGTCCGCTGCCATAAGTCTGTGTTTGGCTCCGTGATAATCCGCACGCTCCGGTCATCTATTTCGAATTGCTTCGGCTTATGAATCCAATAGTTGTTTTTGCTGATAAACTCCATACGAATCCCCCCAAGATATAATTCAATTCCGTTTCAAAAATTGTACCATCAATAGGCTGGGATCGCAATCCGTTGTCGCGTATCACCGCCGGGGATTTTCCGGGTTTGCCTGCCATCGTAATACGCGTATGACAGACTCGTAAGTAAAGACCGTCAAATGTCTGATAAAGTATAGGCACGCGTGGCGGCGTGTACATAATGATGTGCTAAAACGCTTATAAATCGGGCAATATGCGGCCTTAGATGAAGAAAAATCGTAATTTTGCGAAAAATTCCTTGCAATCGGTCCTGATTTCCACTATAATAACAAAGCTGTCTGTTTTGAAGGCGAGGCATACCAAAAACGGTGTGATATAAGGCTTTCACAGGGATGAAACGGTAAGTTGCCGCCAGGCCATGGCGGGTAATTACCGCGGACCAGCCCGGCGATCGGGCGACAGATTGGGCACATGCAGAGATTTGTACTACGAAACGCATCGGGTGGCAGAGCCGCACAGCGGCCGTCGCCTTTCCAAAAGCGCGTTATGGGTACACACGAAGCAGCGTGCTTGAGTTGAACATCTAAGGAGGTAAAATAATGGCCAAGCAGAAAATCCGCATCAAGCTCAAGGCGTATGAGCACACCCTCATTGATCAGTCCGCGGAACGAATCGTGGATACCGCCAAGCGTACGGGCGCGCGCGTATCGGGACCCATCCCCCTGCCCACCGTGAAGGAGATCGTCACCATACTCCGTGCTCCCCACAAGTATAAGGACAGCCGTGAGCAGTTTGAGATGCGCACGCACAAGCGCCTGATCGACATTCTGAACCCCAACCCCCGCACCGTCGACGCGATGATGAAGCTGGACCTTCCCGCCGGCGTCGAGATCGAGATCAAACTCAACAATTAGCAGGAGGCAGTTATCATGAAAAAAGCGATCGTAGGGAAAAAGATCGGCATGACGCAGGTCTTTACCGATGACGGCCGCCTCGTTCCCGTGACCGTGGTAGAGGCCGGTCCCTGCAAAGTGGTGCAGAAAAAGAACGCCGAGGCCGACGGCTATGCAGCCGTGCAGGTCGGTTTTGACGTGATCGCGGAAAACCGCGTAAAGAAACTGGTGAACAACGCGCAGATCGGGCATTTCAAGAAGGCCGGAGTGGAACCCACGCGCAGCCTGCACGAACTGCAGCTGGACAACGCCGCCGAGTTGGAGGTGGGCAGCGAACTGACCGTCGCCCAGTTCGAAGCCGGCGAAAAGCTGGATGTTTCGGGCATTTCCAAGGGCCACGGATTCTCCGGCACCATCTACCGCTGGAACCAGCACACCGGCCCCATGGCGCACGGCTCCAAGTATCACCGCGGCGTCGGTTCCATGAGCGCCAACTCCAGTCCTTCCCGTGTTTTTAAAAACAAACATTTGCCCGGCCACTACGGCGTGGAGCGCGTGACGGTGCAGAACCTTGAACTCGTCAAGGTCGACGCCGAGCGCAATCTGCTCCTCATCAGGGGCGCGGTGCCCGGACCCAACGGCAGCCTGCTGATCGTCAGAAGCGCCGTCAAGGGCGCCTGATCCAAGCTCGATTGAAGGAGGAAATCATCCATGCCAAAGACTGCTCTATATAATATGGAAGGCAAACAGGTCGGCGAGGTGGAACTCAGCGACGGCATTTTTGCCGCGCCCGTCAACGCCGCGGCGATGCACCTTGTGGTGCGCTCCATCCTGGCCAACCAACGTCAGGGAACCCAGTCGGCTCTGACCCGCAATGAGGTTCGTGGCGGCGGCAAAAAAATCTACCGCCAGAAAGGCACCGGCCGCGCGCGCCATCACGGCAACCGCGCGCCGCAGTTCGCCCACGGCGGCGTGGCGTTCGCGCCCAAGCCCCGCGACTATGCCATTAAAGTACCCAAGAAGGTCCGCCGGATTGCGTTCAAGTCGGCGCTGACGTCAAAACTCAACAGCGAGGAAATCATCGTGGTGGACGAGCTCAAGCTCAAAGAGGCGAAGACAAAGCAAATGGTTGGCTTCCTCAAAGGGTTTGACCTCCGCAACACCACGCTTTTAGTGCTCCCCGGCCGCGACGAGACCGTGCTGCGCGCTTCGGGCAACATCCCGAAGCTCCAGACCTCGTATGTCAACACGCTTAACGTGTACGACATTCTCAAGGCCGGCAAGATCATCCTCACGCAGGAAGCCCTCAAAGGGGTAGAGGAGGTGTACGCATGAAACATCCGCATGACGTGATCATCCGCCCGGTACTCACCGAGGCCTCCTATGAAGGCATTCCCGAGAAGCGCTACACGTTCGTAGTCGACGTCAACGCCAACAAGACCGAGATCAAGCTCGCCCTGGAAAAGATCTTCAAGGGCATCCAGGTCGATAAGGTGAACATCGTCCGTACGATCGGCAAGATCAAGCGGCAGGGCCGCACCCAGGGCCGCACGCCCGAGATCAAGAAGGCCTACGTAACGCTCAAAGAGAGTTCCAAGCCCATCGAGTTCTTCGAAGGCATGGCCGAATAAAGCAGGGAGGAAAGTTATCATGGCAATCCGCGTATACAAGCCAACCTCGCCCGCCCGCCGCTTTATGTCGGTGCTGACGTACGGGGAAGTCACCAGGAAAAAGCCCGAAAAATCGCTGATCGAGATCAAGAAAAAGAACGCGGGCCGCAACAAGCAGGGCAAGATCACCGTTCGCCACCAGGGCGGCGGCACCCGCGTATACTACCGCAGGATCGACTTCAAGCGCGACAAGGCGGACATCCCCGCCAGGGTCGCTACCATTGAGTACGACCCCAACCGCTCGGCGTTCATCGCGCTTTTAAACTACGCAGACGGCGAGAAGCGCTACATCCTGGCGCCCGAAGGCTTGAACGTCGGCGACCAGGTGGTCAGTTCCGCCGCCGCCGACATCATGCCCGGCAACGCCCTGCCGATGGAGAACATCCCCGTCGGCACGCTGATCCACAACATCGAGATCAAAGCCGGCCGCGGCGGCCAGATGGCGCGTTCCGCCGGCATGTCCGCCCAGCTGATGGCCAAGGAGAACGGCTACGCCCTGGTGCGCCTGCCCTCCTCGGAGCTGCGCAAGGTGCCTTTGAACGCCAGGGCGACCATCGGCGTCGTGGGCAATTCCGATCACGAGAACGTCCGCATCGGCAAAGCGGGCCGCAAACGCCACATGGGCATCCGCCCGACGGTGCGCGGCGTCGTGATGAACCCGGTGGACCACCCGCACGGCGGCGGCGAGGGCAAGAGCCCCGTGGGCATGCCCGCCCCGGTAACCCCCTGGGGCAAGGTGGCCCTGGGCCTGAAGACCAGAAAGCACAAGAAGTATTCCAATAAGCTGATCGTAAAGCGTGCGGGCAAGTAAGGCCCGGCTGAGGAAGGAGGAAGCCCATCCATGAGCCGTTCCGTTAAAAAGGGACCTTTCGTACAAGCCGCGCTGATGAAGCGCGTTGAAGAAATGAACGCATCGGGCAAGAAAGTGGTATTGAAGACGTGGTCACGCGCCTCCACCATCTTCCCTGATTTTGTCGGGCATACCATCGCCGTGCACGACGGCAAGAAGCACGTGCCCGTTTACGTCACCGAGGACATGGTCGGTCACAAGCTGGGTGAATTCGCGCCCACCAGAACGTACCGCGGCCACTCGGGCGAGAAATCGTCCGCGGCCAAATAAGCGGGGGGAGGAAGAAGCATGGCAACCAGAGTGCAAAAAAAAGCGGAGAAGCATATGGCGGAGCGGGACACCCGTCCCTCGGCCCACGCAAGGCATGTCCGCATTTCCTCCCGCAAGGTGCAGATCGTGGTCGATCTCATCCGCGGCAAGAACGTCGACGACGCGCTTGCGATTTTAAAATTCACGCCCAAGGCGGCTTCGCCGGTGGTGGAAAAAGTTTTGAACAGCGCCATCGCAAACGCCGTGAACAACGCGGAGATGGACCGTTCCACGCTGTATGTCGCAGAGATTTACGCCAATCCCGGTCCCACGCTCAAACGCTGGCTCGCCCGCTCGCGCGGCAGCGCTTCGCCCATTTTGAAGCGCACCAGCCACATCAGCGTGGTACTCGACCAGAAATCTTAAGGAGGCAGCAGAATGGGTCAGAAAGTCAATCCCCATGGCGCTCGCGTTGGCGTAATCTTTAACTGGAGCACGCGTTGGTATGCGAACAAGAAGGACTTTGCCAACAACCTTATAGAGGACTTCGAGCTTCGCAAGATGCTTAAGAAAAAGTACTATCAAACCGGCATCAGCCATATCGATATCGAACGCAGCGCCAACCGCGTGACCATCAACATCTTCACCGCCAAGCCCGGTATGATCATCGGCCGCGGCGGCGCGGGGATCGAGGCTTTGAAGCGCGACATCGACACGTTCCTCGGCAGGCCCGCCAATATCAACATCATGGAGATCAAGGTGCCCGAGACCAACGCGCAGTTGGTGGCCGAAAACATCGCCCAGCAGCTGGAGAAGCGCATCTCGTTCCGCCGCGCGATGAAGCAGAGTATGCAGCGCTCCATGAAAGCCGGCGCAAAGGGCATCAAGACCTCCGTCGCCGGCCGCCTCAACGGCGCGGACATCGCCCGCTCCGAGCACTACCACGAAGGCTCCATCCCGCTGCAGACGCTGCGCGCCGATATCGACTACGGCTTCTGCGAAGCGAGAACCACCTACGGCCGCCTGGGCGTGAAGGTGTGGATTTACAAAGGCCAGCGCCTGCCGCAGGCCAAGCGCACCCAGGGCGCTCCCAAAGGAGGCAGATAAGCTATGTTGATGCCAAAGAGAGTGAAACGCCGCCGCGTATTCCGCGGCCGCATGAAGGGCAGGGCGCAACGCGGCAACTTTATCGCCTACGGCGAATACGGTCTGGTCGCCACCGAGCCCTCCTGGGTCACCAGCCAGCAGATCGAAGCCGCCCGTATCGCGCTCACCCGTCACACCAAGCGCGGCGGCCAGGTTTGGATCAAGATCTTCCCGGATAAGCCCGTCACCGAGAAGCCCGCGGAAACGCGCATGGGTTCTGGCAAGGGCTCGCCGGAGTATTGGGTCGCCGTCGTCAAGCCCGACCGCGTGCTCTTTGAGATCGCGGGCGTAACGGAGGCGGTCGCCAAAGAAGCCCTGCGCCTTGCGGGGCACAAGCTGCCGTTAAAGACCAAGATCATGAAGCGGCAGGACATCACGAATGAAGCGGGTGGTGAAGCATAATGAAGGCAAACGAGCTTCAGGCGATGAACACTTCGGAGCTTCAGGACAAGGTATCCGAGCTCAAGGAAGAGCTGTTCAACCTTCGTTTCCAGCTTGCGACAGGCCAGTTGGAAAACACTATGGTCATCAAGGGCGTCAAACGCGATATCGCCCGGTGCCTGACCGTCCTTCGCCAACTGGAACAAAACAACGCGTAGATTACGCCTGACCGCATATGAAGGAGGAAGCCGCTTCCATGTCTGAACAAAGAGCTCTTCGCAAGACCCGCGTGGGGAAAGTCGTCAGCGACAAGATGGACAAGACCGTCGTCGTCGAGGTCACGACCCGCGTCCGCCATCCGCTGTACGGCAAGATCATGAACCAGTCCACGAAGCTGAAGGTCCATGACGAGAAAAACGAGTGCGGTATCGGCGATACCGTTTCCGTGATGGAGACCCGCCCGCTGTCCAAAACCAAGCGCTGGCGTCTGGTCGAAATCGTCGAAAAGGCGAAATAAGCGTAACGCCATAAGGGAGGCCAAGAGGCCGACTAGCCACCGAAGGTTCTGGAAGAACCGAATGGCGTAGCCTCGCGCAAGCAACGCGAAGGGCGAGGCCGTAAAAGAGGAGGAATCCCGTATGATCCAGCCGCAAACGCGACTTAAAGTAGCCGATAATTCCGGCGCTAAGGAAATCATGTGCATCCGCGTGCTCGGCGGTTCGTTCCGCAGGTCGGGCAGCGTGGGCGA
>JAFGGL010000025.1 GCA_016930575.1 Clostridiales bacterium
CCGGGCGGATGATAACGTCATGCGGATGTTTCATGCGTAAACCTCCTCTACCCCTTTGAGGGCTTCCTGCGTGAGGATGATCTTGCCTGCTTTGAGGATGTCGTACACGTTCAGGGTGTTGACGTACAGGGTCTGGAGCTTGGGGATGTTGCCCGAGGCGCGCACGACGGTCTCGTCGCGGCCTGGGAGCACCAAAAGCGTGGTGTTTTTAAGTTCAAACCCTTTGAGAAACTGAACCATCTGCCTGGTCCTGGCCTCTTTGAGCTTGATCTCGTCCACCACGATAATCTCCTCGCTGAGGAGCTTTGAGGTCAGCGCCGACTTGAACGCAAGGCGGCGGACTTTTTTGGGTACGTTGATCACGTAATCGCGCGGCTTGGGCGCAAACGCCATGCCGCCGTGGGCGAACTGCGGCGCGCGGTTGCCGTGATGGCGCGCGCGGCCGGTGCCCTTCTGCCGGTAGATTTTGCGGCCGCCGCCCCTGACCTCGTTGCGGGTAAGCGCGGACTGCGTGCCCTGGCGCTTGTTGGCCAGGATGGAGCGCACCACGAGGTGCATCGCCGCGGTGTTGACCGGCGCGGCGAAAATCGCGTCGCTCAGTTCCACCTCGCCGATGGCCTTTCCTTCCATATTATAAAGTGCGGTCTTTGGCATGGATGATTTCCTCCTTCAATCGAGCTTGGATCAGGCGCCCTTGACGGCGCTTTTGACGATCAGCAGGCTGCCGTTGGGGCCGGGCACCGCGCCCTTGATGAGGAGCAGGTTGCGCTCAGCGTCGATCTTGACGAGTTCAAGATTGAGCACCGTGACGCGCTCCACGCCGTAGTGGCCGGGCATGTGCTTGTTTTTAAAAACACGGGAGGGAGTGGAGTTCGCGCCCATCGAGCCCACGCCGCGGTGGTACTTGGAGCCGTGGGCCATGGGGCCGGTGTGCTGGTTCCAGCGGTAAATCGTGCCGGAAAAGCCGTGGCCCTTGGAAACGCCGGAGACGTCCAGCTTGTCGCCGGCCGCAAACTGCGATACGGTCAGCTCGCTTCCGACCTCGAGTTCGGCGGCGTTATCGAGCTTGAGCTCGTGCAGGTGGCGGGCGGGTTCCACTTGGGCCTTTTTGAAATGGCCCTGCAGTGGCTTGGATACCAGTTTCCTGACGCGGTTTTCCGCATAGGCGTCAAACCCGACCTGAACGGCGTCATAGCCGTCGTTTTCGACGTTCTTCTTCTGCACCACTTTGCAGGGGCCGGCCTCGACCACGGTTACGGGGACGAGGCGGCCGTCATCGGTGAAGACCTGCGTCATGCCGATCTTTTTTCCCACGATCGCTTTTTTCATGAGTACTGCCTCCTGCCTAATTGTTCAGCTTGATCTCGATCTCAACGCCCGCGGGCAGATCCAGCTTCATCATCGCGTCTACGGTGCGGGGGTTGGGGTTCAAAATGTCGATCAGGCGCTTGTGGGTGCGCATTTCAAACTGCTCCCGGCTGTCCTTATACTTGTGGGGAGCGCGGAGGATGGTGACGATTTCCTTTTCAGTGGGCAGGGGGATGGGGCCCGATACGCGCGCGCCCGTCCTCTTGGCGGTATCCACGATCCTCTCCGCGGACTGATCGATGAGGGTGTGCTCGTACGCCTTGAGCTTGATGCGGATTTTCTGCTTGGCCATTATTTTACCTCCTCTGATAGTCATCTCGAGTACACCGTACCGTGCGTACCCATGATGCTCCTTTTGGAAGGCAGCGATTCCGTCGGCTTCGCCGCCCTGTGCGTCATCATGCGCAAATACCGGCCGCGTACTCAATCTGTCGCCCGATCGGCGGGCTGGTCCGCGATAATTACCCGCCATGGCCATGGCGGCAACTTACCGTTTCATCCCTATGAAAGCTTTATATAATACCGTTTCCGGTATGATTCGCCTTCAAAACAGACAGCTTTATGATTATAGTGGATAGCGGGGTAAAATGCAAGGATTTTTCACGAAAAGTTCGCGATTCCGTTGCATGATATGCCGCCAGCATAGATATGATAAGGGTTATATCGCTTCATCATGTACACGCCGCCACGCGTGCCCATATGATAGAGATTTACGACACCATAAATTTATTTAAAATATAGTAACTTCAGCCTGTTCAGAAAGCCCAAGACGCTAGGAAGCGAGGCGACAACAAAATGGACGGATTGAGATTACTCGTCTGTAAGTGATGCCGACTGCCGTTCCGAAGCTGACAACGCAGATTGGATTTTTTCAAAAGGCGATTCTTTAGGAATTCGCCAGGCGACGAAAAGGTTGCCCAGCGAGAAAAACGCCGCCATGAAGAACACCCATTGCGGCCCCCAGATCGTCCAGACGACGCCGCTGATCTGCGCGGCGACGATCGCCACGACGTGGTCCAGGCTCGTGCCCACGGAGAGCGTGGAGGTAATCTCCTCGGGCGTCACGGCGATGCTGCGCAGATAAACCGATTTCACCACGCCGATCTGCATGGACAGCCTGTCCAGAACGAACAGGGCGTAGATGGCGAAAACCGGCCACGTCCCGGTCAGCACCTCGCCCGTGATGCCCCACACCAAGAACCCGTAGACGATATAGACGAAGATGAACGTCAGCGCGTCCAGATACATCATCCTTTTCACGCCGAAGCGGTCGATCCACCGGCCGAGCCTGTGCATGAAAAAGATGCTGATAAAGTTGACCGTGATCATCAGCAGCGACATTGTGTCCGCCTTTTTGCCGAGCAGCTCGATGATGACCCAGGCCCCGAATACGATGGCGATCTGCTTTTGCACGCCGTGCAGCATCGTGACCAGATAGTAATACCGGTATTCCTTGCGGAACACCAGTTTTCTTCGCTTTTTCCGCGGCACGGAAAGCGCGGGAACCTTTTCCCTGACAAGCAGCGCCGACGCGATCACGGCGATCATAAACGCGCCCGAGCCGATTAAGAACAGCAGGTTGACCGGCGTCGTGAAGGAAAACACATTGAACCGGAAGCCGAAAAACACCAAAAGCCCCGCCACGAAGCCCATCGCGGTTTTCACGCTTGCGTACTGGCCGATTCTGCGCCCCACCCTGTCGGGCTCGGCAATGCTCATCCCGATGGAATCGTTGAGCGGCATGGACAGGTGCATGCCCATGGAGTTGATGAACAGAAAGAAGAGCATGACGCCGAAGGAAGGCGCGAGCAAGGCCAGCGCCAGCAGCCCGGCGAAGGCAAACAGCTGCGCGACCAGATTGGATTTTGCGTCCCCGTATGCGGACAGCCACGCGATGGCCGCCACGCATAAAAGCCCGGGCAGTTCCCGGGGAAACTCGATGAAGGCGCGCTGGGTCGCCGTGACGTTGAACGCGTCCTTAAAATAGTTGCCGTAGACCGAATCGCTCATGCCCCATGCGAGCGCCGTCGCCGCAATGACGACGAAGAACAGCACCAGTTCCCTTCGTTTCCTGCGTTTTTGGGTCATCGGTTCCGCCTCCTGCGATGATACCACCGTATCATACCACCCGGCGGCGGCGATGGCAATGCAAGTACAACTTTCGTGCAGTGCGGGATATTCGGATCAGCCGCCGCGGTAAAATAAAAAGAAGCCACCCCAAGGCAGCTTCTTTGATTGCGGTATGGTTTGTTACTCGAACACCTTGGCAACAACGCCCGAGCCCACGGTGCGGCCGCCCTCGCGGATGGCGAAGCGGAGGCCCTGCTCGATGGCGATGGGGGTGATGAGCTTGATTTCCATGTCGATGTGGTCGCCGGGCATGACCATTTCCACGTTCTCGGGCAGCTTGATGTTGCCGGTCACG
>JAFGGL010000026.1 GCA_016930575.1 Clostridiales bacterium
AACCGGCCGCGTATCCGTATCCGATGATCGAGCTTCTGGACCTCACGCAGTCCGCCCCGCCCGTGGACAGACAGGAGGATATGAAAAACATCCGGAAGCTGGAAGATACGCTGGAGAGCTTCGGTATCCCCGCGCGCGTCCAGCGTGTTACCCACGGGCCGTCCGTAACGCGCTATGAACTCGGACTGATTTCCAGCGGTGTGAACGTAAAGAGGATTTTGAGTATATCCGAAACCATCGCCCTGCAGCTTGCCGCCAACGGACAGGTGCGCATCGAGGTGCCCATCCCCGGCACGAATCTGTTCGGCATCGAAATTCCCAACCGCGAGATCTCCCGCGTGTCCCTCGCGGAAGTCCTCACCAGCCCGGAAATGGAGCGCGCGAAGGGCACGCTGTGCATCGCGCTTGGCAAGGATATCTCCGGCAGGCCGGTGATCTGCGATCTGGAGAGGATGCCCCACCTCCTGATCGCCGGGCAGACCGGCAGCGGCAAATCCGTGTGCATCAACGCGATCATCAACAGCCTGCTTTTCCGTAAATCGCCGCAGGAACTGCGCATGATTCTAATCGACCCGAAGGTCGTGGAACTGCAAGGCTATAACGAGATTCCGCATCTGCTGATCCCCGTGGTGACCGACCCGCAAAAAGCCGCGGGCGCGCTGGCGTGGGCCGTACAGGAGATGCAGGACCGCTATCACAAGATGCAGTCCAAGGGCGTGCGCAACATCGCTTCGTATAACGCAAAGCGCGCGGGCGACGAACCCGCGCTGCCGCGTATCGTCGTGATCATCGACGAACTGTCCGATTTGATGCTCGCGTGCAAACACGAGGTGGAGGACAGTATCATCCGCCTGGCGCAGCTTGCACGCGCGGCAGGCATCCATGTGATCATCGCAACGCAGCGGCCGACGGTCAATGTAATCACGGGACTGATCAAAGCCAATTTCCCGTCGCGCATCTCCTTTGCGGTGGCTTCCAGCATCGATAGCCGCACCATTCTTGACGCCAACGGCGCGGAGAAGCTGCTCGGCAGCGGCGATATGCTCTACTATCCCACGGGAAGCAGCACACCGATCCGCGTGCAGGGCTGCTTTGTCGGCGACCAGGAGATCCGCGACGTGGTCAGCTATATCGTGAACAATACCGAGCCCGATTACGACGAGAGCATCAACGAATTGATGGAAAGCGCGGATCCCGGCGCGTTCTCGGCATCGGGTAACGGAAGCGACGACGGCGTTGATGAAAGGATGGGCGAGGCGATCGAGATGGTGCTGACCGACGGGCAGGCGAGCATCTCCATGCTGCAGCGCCGCATGAAGATCGGCTATGCGCGCGCGGGCCGCCTGATCGACGATATGGCTCTGCGCGGCATCATCAGCCGGAGCGCGGGCTCCAAGCCCCGCGAATTGCTGATCTCATACGACCAGTATATTGCGGATAAACAAAGGTATCTGAGTTGACGGACGACCAAGTCGCACGGTATAATCCCCCTATTATAATCGTTTGAGGTGAACGGAATGCTGACGCAGATCCCCAAAGGCACAAAGGATGTGCTGCCTGCCGAAACCACCGTATATCAGGCGATGGAAGCCGTAATCCGTGAAAAGGCGCGGTTTGCCGGCTATCAGGAGATACGCACGCCCGTGTTTGAGCATACGGTGCTGTTTACGCGCTCCGTCGGCGAATCCAGCGACATCGTCCGTAAGGAGATGTACACCTTCGAAGATAAAGGAGGCCGTTCCATCACCCTGAAACCCGAAACCACGGCGGGCGTTGTGCGCGCTTTCCTGGAAGCCGGGATGCACAATCAGGCGCTGCCGGTGAAGCTGTACTATTTATATTCACCGCATTTCCGCTATGAAGCGCCGCAATCCGGCAGGCTGCGCGAGCACCACCAGTTCGGCGTGGAGTGTTTCGGCGCGCCGGAAGCTTCGGCGGACGCCGAGGTCATTTGGCTGGCGATGGATCTGCTCAATAGTATCGGAATAACAAATGTGATCCTGCGAATCAATTCCATTGGCTGTCCCGTATGCCGGCCCGCCTACAGGGAAAAGTTGATACGCTATCTACGCGGGAAGAAAAACCTGCTTTGCGGCGACTGCAGGGACAGGATCGACATCAACCCCCTGCGCGTTCTGGACTGCAAGGTGCCCGGCTGCCAGGCGCAGTTGAAGGACGCGCCTAAAATGCTTGATCACCTGTGCGACGAATGCGCCGCGCACTTCAAGTCGCTCCAGTCGTATTTGGATGCCGCCGGCCTTCCCTGTATCGTGGATACCGGCATCGTTCGCGGCCTGGACTACTACACCAAGACAGTCTTTGAGATCACGACCGATACGGACGCCGGAATGCTGACCGTTGTCGGCGGCGGCCGCTACGACGAGCTGGTGGAAGAGATCGGAGGGCCGCACATCCCTGCCGTCGGCTTCGGCATGGGCATGGAGCGCGTTGTATCGTTGCTGGACGCGCTTCCCGGCGACGAGAAGAAACTGAATATCCCTCAAAGCCAACTGGACGTCTATATCGCGCCGCTTGATCAAACGCTTGCGCCCACTGCGTTTCACCTGCTGCTGGAACTGCGTAAACTCGGCGTGAAAGCGGATATGAACCACACAACGCGCGGGCTGCGGGCGCAGTTCAGATACGCCGATAAGCTGGGCGTCGCCTTTGTAGCCATCCTCGGCGAGGACGAGGCCAGCAAAGGCGTGGTGAAGCTCCGTGACATGAAAATCGGTGAAGAATGGGAAGCGGCCCTTGCGGATGCGCCGCGCGTCATGAAAGATCGGGTTATTAAGCAAACTGAGGAGGGTATGTCTCCATGAACAAGCGCACGCATTACTGCGGGGAAATCACCAGGGAGCACGCAGGAAAAAACGTTGTTTTAAAAGGCTGGGTACAGCGCAGCCGTAATCTGGGCGGCTTGATTTTTATACAGCTCCGGGACCGTTCCGGCATCGTGCAGGCGGTTGCCGACGGCACGCGGATGGAAGCCGAACACTTCAAGACAGCCGAAAGCCTTCGCGGCGAATATGTGGTGGAAATCCTCGGCACGGTGCGCATGCGCGGCGCCGACGCAGTCAATCCGCAGATGAAGACAGGCGAGATCGAGGTGTATGCCGACGCCGTTACAGTAATCAACGCAAGCAAGACGCCGCCGATTTATATCGAAGACGGCGTGAGCGAACAGGAAGCCGTACGGCTTAAATACCGCTATCTTGATTTGCGAAGACCCAGCGTACAGAACATACTTCGGCTTCGATACCGCGTGATGAAATCGATACGCGACTGCATCGACACACAGGGCTTTATCGAGGTCGAGACCCCGATACTCACCAAATCCACGCCGGAAGGCGCGCGCGATTACCTGGTTCCCTACCGGCAGAAGCCCGGCCTTTTCTACGCGCTTCCGCAGAGCCCGCAGATCTACAAGCAACTTTTGATGGTCGGCGGAATCGACCGGTATTATCAAATAGCCCGCTGCTTCCGCGACGAGGACGGCCGCGCCGACAGGCAGGCGGAATTCACACAGTTCGACATGGAAATGAGTTTCGTGGAACCCGAACAAATCCAAAGCGTGATCGAAGCCGTCTTCCGGCATGTATTCAAAACAGTGGTGGGCGTCGATCTTGCGCTGCTGTTCCCCCGCCTCACCTGGCGCGAGGCCATGAACCGGTACGGCAGCGATAAACCGGACCTGCGCTTCGGCATGGAACTGTCGGACGTGAGCGAAACCGTGAAGGGCTGCGGATTTACGGTGTTTGAAAACGCGCTTGCGAACGGCCAGATTGTGTGCGCGATCTGCGCCAAAGCCGCCGGGGATTTATCGCGCAAGCAGCTCGACGCGCTTGCGGAATTTGTAAAAACCTATCACGTCAAGGGCCTTGCCTGGGCAATCCCCCAGGAAGACGGCTCCGTCCGCTCCAGCTTCGCCAAAGCCATGCATGGGGACAGCATGGAAAAACTACTCTCCGCAATGGACTGCGGCGCTGGCGACGCTCTGTTCGTGATCGCCGATCAAAAGCATACCGCGTTAACCGCCATGGGCCAGCTACGCCTGAAGCTTGGCCATGAACTGAATCTGATTGACGAAAAACAATATAACCTGCTGTGGATCACCGAATTCCCACTGGTGTCCTGGGATGAGGAGGCGCAGCGCTACGTCGCCGAGCACCATCCCTTCACATCAGTGATGGACGAGGACATCGCGCTGATGGAAACCGATATCGGCGCGGTGCGCGCCAAGGCGTACGACCTGGTTCTAAACGGCGTGGAGATGGGCAGCGGATCGATCCGTATCCACCGCAGCGACCTGCAGGCCAGGATGTTTGAGACCATAGGCCTCACGCCCGAGGAAGCGCAAGTCAAATTCGGTTTTCTTCTGGAAGCCTTCCAGTACGGCACCCCGCCGCACGGCGGCTTCGCCTTCGGCATCGACCGCCTGGTGATGGTCCTGTGCGGCGCGGAGAGCCTGCGCGAAGTGCTGGCCTTCCCAAAAAGCCAGGCCGGCGTCGACATGATGATGGATACCCCATCCGCCGTCAGCGACGATCAGCTGGACATGCTCAAACTCAAGATTCAAAAGTCGCTTTAGGCGTTTCAAAAGGCTGTTTAGCCGCCATTTATATCTTGACAATCAACCCCTCAGCCATTATAATTACATGGTTAAGCTATGATAGTATACATGCCGATATGGCATGTTGCTCACGATAAGGAGTTGTGCCAAATGGTTCGTACATTCCAGCCCAAAAAAAGGCAGCGCAGCAAGGTGCACGGTTTCCGCTCGCGTATGTCTACCAAGAACGGACGCCGCGTTCTGGCCGCACGCCGCCGCCGCGGCCGCAAAGTGCTCAGCGCTTAGTTTCGCGGTCGTTTGAGATGTGATGGCTGCCCGCTCCCATCTTTTGCTTTCCAGTGAAGTGGGTACGGGTTTTTCAATATCAGCCGGAACCGGACCCCATGAAGTGAGGCATTCGATTGCAGAAGCAATATCGGCTGTGCCAGACCCGGCAATTCAGCTACGTATACCGCCGCGGGATGCGGGCATCCTGTAAGGATCTCACGCTGATCTACGCGAAAAGCAGGCAGAAACACGTCGGGTTTTCGGTCGGCAGGAAGGTCGGCGGCGCCGTGGTTCGCAATCTGGTGAAGCGGCGGCTGCGGGAATGTATCCGTCCGCTGCTCCCGGGGTTGAAAAACGGCCTTTACGTCGTTATCGCCCATCCCGACGTCAAACAGCGCTCTTTCCGTCAACTGCAGGCCTGCACGGATACGTTGTTCGGGAAGCTGTCGCTGTACCGGCAGGCGGATCGACCGGAACATGAGTAAGATCCTCATCCGCATGATACGGTTTTATCAACGGCGTATCAGCCCGCATACGCGCGCGTCCTGCCGGTTCGTACCCACGTGTTCGGAATATGCGGTCACGGCGCTGGAGCGCTTCGGCGCTTTGAAAGGATTACGGCTTTCGGTCTGGCGCATACTCAGGTGCAATCCCTTTGGAAAAGGCGGATATGATCCCGTTCCGGAGAATACCGAAGTTACAATAAGGAGGAATTGATTTCTATATGGGTCCTATTAATACGTTCCTGTTTAATATCCTCAGTGGAATCAATAGCTTTATCGGCAACTACGGGTGGTCCATCGTCATCTTCACGATCATCATCAAGACCCTGTTGCTGCCGCTGGATTTTAAAAGCAGAAAGAGCATGCGCCGCATGTCGGACCTGCAGCCGCAGGTATCCAAACTGCAAAAGAAATACGCCAATGATAAAGAAAAGCTGAACCAGAAAACGGCTGAGCTTTACCGCAAGGAGCACATCAGCCCCCTTTCGGGCTGCCTGCCGATGCTGCTGTCTTTCCCGGTCCTGATCGCGATGTTCGGCGCCATGCGCATGGTGGCCAACACGGAGCTGGCGAACCAGACCATCAGCTTTCTCCTCAACGTCACACAAAACCCGGAGTGGCCGAATCAAGGATGGCTTTGGGTGAAAAACCTCTGGATGCCGGACAGCCCCTTCGCGCCCTTCGTCGCTACTGAATCGCAGCTGAAACTCATTCCCGTGGATATATGGGAGAAGGTGTTAACGACCGACATTATCAAACAGCTTGCGGATATCGGGATCGCGATAGACACGATCGACGCGGACACCTACCAGGTATTTTTCACGCAGCTGCAAAACAACGCGGCCTATACGGCGCTGCTTGAACAGTGGGCCGCGCTGCCGGAGATCAATCTGCTGCTGTTTAAATTGGAGTTATTCGCTTCCAACAACGGTCTGTTTATTACACCGGTCCTGGCCGCCGTCACGCAATACCTGATGACCATCACACAGCCGCAGACGCCCAACCCGAATTCCAAGAAGGGCGCCGGGCAATTCATGAAGTACTTCTTCCCGCTGTTCTCGCTGTACATCTGTTCCACGTTCAACGCCGGATTCTCCATTTACTGGGTGACGAGCAACCTCATCGCCTGGGGTGAAGGCATTATCATCAATAAACTGATGGAAAAGCGGGCGGAAAGCAAGACTACGATCATCCGGGAGGATAGCTTGAAATGAAAAGCATCGAATCGTCTGCAAAAACCATAGAGGACGCAATACGGCAGGGTTTGGAGAAACTCGACGTTTCCCTTGGCGACGTGACCATCGACATTATTCAGGAAGGCTCCAAAGGCCTGTTCGGCATCATGGGCAGCAAAGAGGCCAAGGTCCGCCTGACCGTGAAGGAAGACGAGCCGGAGGACGATATCCTCTCCGCGCTCTCCACTCCCGCAGAGGCGGAAAAGAAAGAAGCGCTTACAGAGCAGCAGCCCAAGAAACAAAGCAAAGCGCCGCAGCGCAAGAAAACCGAAACCGCCACGAAAGCCAAAAAGCCTTCTCCGCCGAAACAAGCGAAGAAGGACGCGCCCAAGGAGCCGCTGAAGCAGTATCTGACGGCTGATCCCGCTACGTCCGCCGGCATAGCCCAGGATTTCCTTTACAACATTACCAAGCTGATGAACCTGGAAGTGTCCATCGAGGCCGGTACGGACGAGGAAGGCAACGTCAGGGTCAATATCCACGGGGACACGCTGGGAATCCTGATCGGTCGGCGCGGTGAGACCCTGGATGCGCTGCAGTATCTGACGAGCCTGAACGTCAACCACGGCAAGGACGATTATACCCGCGTGACGCTGGATACCGAAAACTACCGCGCCAAGCGCGAAGAGGCATTGAAACGCCTGGCCAACCGCATGGCCAACCGCGCGGTGAAAACCGGTCGCAAGGTAGTGCTCGAACCCATGAACCCTTACGAGCGCCGTATCCTGCACAGCGCGTTGCAGCAAAACGACGCCGTGACAACGCACAGCGAAGGCGACGAACCGAACCGCCACGTTGTGATTTCACTGAAATAAGGCATTTAAATCGTTGCGATTGTGTTCTCCCGTCAAACCGTCTTTCCTCTCCCGGCAGCGTAAACTGCCGGGAGATTTACACTATGTAATTTTGTGATACGTACGGCATATGGTATAATATTGGTTGTTGATAACCATACCTGAATATATTTATTCTGCTTTGATTAGGTAAAGGGGGGGTATCTCATGGCCGGCTCAATATCGGAAGCTGTCCTCAGGAGATTGCCGCGGTATTATCGCTATCTAAACGAACTCGAAGCAGATCATGTGATGCAGATATCATCCAAGGAACTGGCGGAACGCATGGGCCTGACCGCGTCGCAGATCCGGCAGGACATCAACTGCAGCGGCGGCGAAGGCCGCCAGGGGTTCGGCTATTCCGTACCGAAGCTTCGCCGCCATATCGGCAAAGTGCTTGGGATACAAAGCAAGCAGAACATGATCATCATCGGGGCCGGCAATATCGGCAGCGCTGTAGCGCTTTCGGATTCGTTTCGCACCAGCAATTTTTACACCGTTGCGATCTTCGATACCGATCCGCAAAAAATCGGGAAGAAAATCGGTGCCCTGACCGTATTGGATTATAAGGACGTCGCCGCGTTTTTAAAGCGTCAGCCCGTGCACATCGCCGTGCTTGCCGTACCGTTTGCAAGCGGACAGTCCGTAGTAGACAGGCTTCACGATTTGGGCGTGACCGCTTTCTGGAATTTTGTGCCCGCCGATCTGGATATCCCCGACGACGCGACGATCGTCAGCGTACATTTGGAGGAAGGCCTGCAGATCCTCTCCTACAAAATGAAAGAAAGCAGCCAAACTTTCTGAACGCCTCACAGTTCCCAGTGAGAGGAGGCCGCCCCCTGTATGACGGATCATAACCCCAGCCGATCTCCGATGCCGCAGTCGCGCAGTTCTCAGGCGCCGCCGCAGCACTCTGCTGCCGACATACCGGCAGACTCCGACGCACTGGACTGCAGTTTTGACGATAATCCCAACTGGAACGAATCGCTGGACCAGCTGCCCGTAGACCGTCCCGCACAACAGCCGGCGCATATCGGGGAAAACCCGTTCGCGCAAAAGCGAATCCCGCCGGATCCGTATAAAATAAAAAACCGCAAAAGGCGCACCGTTCTGCTGACGGTCTATATCACGGTCATCGTGCTTTGCTTTACGACCGTCGGCGCTATCGGTGTGATGATGATGCCGCAGCTCACGGGCTATTTCTGGACGGATTTTAGCAATTACGCCTTCATCAACGGCGAACTGCTGCGCTACGACAGCGCCGCCGCTTCAAGCTATAAACGGTACCGGGATTACCTCCGGATGGATGTCATCTATCCCGGCGTGTTTGTGGACGACATACACGTCGGTAGCCTGACGCCGGATGAAGCAAAGGAGAAACTCGGCGACGAGAATACCGCATCTTCGTCGTTTTCCATTACGGTCAATATCGGCGATAAATACTGGACGCTGAACAATCAAAACGTTACCGCCTGGCGGGACATCAACGGCGCGCTGCTGAAGGCCTGGTCTTACGGGCGGCAAAACACGACCGGGATCCTGGGAACCCAGCGTACGCCGTTTTTGGAGCGCGCGGACGCCGTGATGGATCTCCGGGATCATTACGTACACATTTACAGCAAGCAATCCTATGATTACGCGTCCGTCAGAAGCGTTGTCGCTGTGATTTACGAGTATGTGACCCGCGATCCCGTCGACGCGCAGATTAAAAGCTTTGATTTCAACACCCGCACATTCACCTTCACCGAAGATCAGCCTGGCGTAGCCATCGACGCCGACGCGCTGTACAGCCAGATCATCGGCCTGCTTGAGCAGGGCGTCGTCAACCGGTCCATCACCGTCTCCCCCACGCTGACCTTCCCGTCCGTTACGCAGGAGGACCTGGAAAAAACCTTTACCATGATCTCCGCTTTCACCACCAAGACAACTTCTGATTCGAACCGCAACAGCAACATCAATATCGCCTGCCAGACCATCAACGGCACCGTGCTGCTGCCGGGTGAGACCTTCTCGTTCAACACGATCGTCGGCGAGCGCACCTATTCCAACGGTTACCGTGAAGCGGGCGCGATCGTGAGCGGCGAGCTTGTCAAGGAGATCGGCGGCGGCATATGCCAGGTCAGCTCCACGCTGTTCAATGCCGTCGCGCGGGCAAACCTAGAGATTGTCTACCGCAGCCCGCATGCCTGGCCGAGTACCTATGTCGATATCGGCGAAGACGCGACCGTCAACTGGCCCGATCTTGACTTGAAATTCAAGAACGATACGGACGCCCCGATCTTTGTGATCGCATACTATAAAAACCGACAGTGCACCGCTGAAATCTGGGGACGGAGCCTCGGGGACAATGTGACGATCGACCTCAGTTCCAAGGTCGTCAAGACCATTGAGCCGTCCCTTGAAGTGCTGTATATTTACAACCCGGAGCTCCCCGTGGGGACCAGCGAGGAGACCGTCAAACTCCGCACAGGCTATGTGGTGGATACCTATCAGGTGTGGTATCAGAACGGCGTGGAATTCAAGCGGGAGTATCTGCACAAATCCACCTACAAGGCCTATCAGCGGACCATCGAATATAATTAATGTTCTTGACCCCAAACGTTCCTATCGGTTATCATATCATAGGGTAGGTGGTCCGTAATGAATTTGCTTATCACAGGCGCAAACGGCTTTATCGGCCGCAATCTTCGCGCCGCTCTGCAGCAAAGCGATCATCGCCTGCTGCTGATCGATGTCAGTTCATCCGCCGCCGAATTCGCACGGGCCGCCAATGACGCGGACTTCGTTTTTCATCTGGCAGGCGTGAACCGGCCCGATAACGACGCGGAGTTCAGGACCGGGAACGCGGACCTGACTGAAAAGCTGGTAGAAGCGCTGGAAAAAGGGAAGCGCCCTCCCGTGCTGATCTCATCCAGTACCCAGGCCGCGCTTCAAAACCCGTACGGCGTAAGCAAGGCAATGGCGGAGCAGGCGCTGCGCCGCTATGGCAGCCGCGCGAAATCGCCCGTATACGTCTACCGCCTGACCAATGTTTTCGGCAAGTGGAGCCGGCCGAACTACAACAGCGCCGTCGCGACGTTTTGCTATAACACGGCACGCGGGCTGCCGATCACCGTGAACGACCCGGATGCCGTACTCCGGCTCGTCTATATCGACGACGTGATCACGGAGTTCCTGCGCGCGCTGAACGGCAAACCCACCCGCGGAGACGATGGATTTTACACGGCAGGCCCGGAGCAAGAAATCACGCTGAAAAAGCTTATATCATTGCTTCGTAGCTTCAGCCGGGCGCGTTCCACGCTCGATCTCCCCGATCAGCGCAGCGCGTTTGCAAAAAAGCTCTTCGCGACCTACCAAAGCTTTCTGCCGCCCGACCGGCTGGCGTATACTCCGAAAGCGCACGCTGACGAACGCGGAAGCTTTGCGGAACTGCTGCACATGAACGCCTACGGTCAGATGAGCGTAAACGTGACCAAACCGCACGTGACCAAGGGCTTTCACTGGCATCATACCAAGCACGAGAAATTCATCGTCGTCTCGGGCCGCGGCGTAATCAGGCTGCAGGACCCCTTCGGCGGCGAGGTATATACCTACGAAGTCAGCGGGAAGAACATCACCGTCGTCGATATCCCGCCGGGGTATGTGCATACGATCGAAAACACGGGCGGTTCGGACCTTGTCACGCTGATGTGGGCCAATGAAGTGTTCGACCCCGCGCATGCGGATACGTTCCATCGGGAATTCCAGGAAATACCGACCGGAGATGAAGCAAAATGAGCAGATTGAAGCTGATGACCATTCTGGGTACGCGGCCGGAGATCATCCGGCTGTCCGCCGTGATGCGCTGTGCGGACAGGTATTTCGATCATGTCATCGTTCATACGGGCCAAAACTACGACGCGGAGCTCAACGAAATCTTCTTCCGCGACCTGGAGCTTCGCAAACCCGATTACTACCTCAACGCCGTCGGCGCCGGTCTGGGCGAAACGATGGGCAGGATCATCTCCGAAAGTTATCAAGCGCTGCAAAGGGAAAAACCGGACGCCGTGCTGATCCTGGGCGATACCAACAGCGCGCTGTCCGCCATTTCGGCAAAACGCCTGAAGATACCGATCTTCCACATGGAAGCCGGCAACCGTTGCTGGGACTGGAACGTCAGCGAGATGATCAACCGCAAGATCGTGGACCATATCAGCGATATCAACCTCCCCTACACGGAGCACAGCCGCCGCTACCTGCTTGCGGAAGGCATCGACGGGAAAACGATATTCGTGACGGGCTCGCCGATGCGCGAGGTGCTGCACCACGCCATGCCGCAGATTGACAAAAGCGACGTGCTGGAACGCCTGTCGCTTACAGAGGGTAAATATATCCTGGTGTCCGCGCACCGCGAGGAGAACATCGATATCGAAGAGAACTTCATATCCTTGATGACGGCGATCAACCACATGGCGGAAAGCTATCAAGTGCCGGTCATCTACTCCACACACCCGCGCTCCATGAAGTTCATCAAAGAAAGGGATTTTCAGTTCCATCCGCTTGTGCGCAACGTGAAACCGCTTGGCTTCTTTGACTACAACCACCTGCAGATGCACAGCCTCGTGGTGCTGTCCGACAGCGGGACTCTCAGCGAGGAATCCGCGATGCTTGATTTCTGCGGCGTGCTGATCCGCACATCCACCGAGCGTCCCGAAGTGCTGGATAAAGGCACGGTCATTATCGGCGGCATCACGGCGCAAAGCGTGTCGCAGGCCGCGGAACTCGCCATCGCCATGCGCCATGCCCGGGAACCGCGCGCCATGCCCGGCGACTATGGCGATTTGAACGTATCGGTCAAAGTTGTGAAGCTTATCCAAAGCTATATGCCGATCGTGAACGAAACCGTTTGGCTCAGGCATCCCCGTTCGGGCGCCGAAGCCGACAGTTAATGCGGATTTTATCTGCTTGTGCGCTGTTTTCTTACATTTTTCGTTTAAAATCGTGTACAATAGGTGTATACTATCAATTGAAATTCGAGGAGGAAGCATAAGATGAAACACAAAAGTATAATTCTGTTCGTTTGCCTGGTGCTGACGGTATTCGGTATCACCTCCGCAACGGCCGAAAGCCTGGAAACCGTAACCACGATCTCGCTGCAGACAGGTACGCTGCTTGCCGACTATGAAGAGGTAAGCCAAATTCTCGATACCGCAGCGATTCGCATCCACTCCATGCCGGACGGATACGGCGCATTCGTGCTTTCGCTCAACGGTACGGACGCATTGAAAAGCCTGCTTAAAGCCGAGCAGGACGGCGTCTATGTACAATGCAACGCGCTCGGTCAGCAGCCCCTGTACTTCACCTATGAAGATATTAAAAACTTCATCATGGAACAATTGGAAGCCTATGCCGAGACGCAGCCCGCGGATATGCCCTTCGACACAGGCATGATGCAATCCATGATGGACGGATCACTGACGGATGAGCAGATATTTGAAATGATGGGCATCGACGAAGAGCTGATAGCCTATATCAGCGACATACAGGCAAAGCAGGTCGTTGAAAAAGGAACGTTCGCGCTGGAAGGCAGCGATATCGCCGATACGAAAACCGTTGTGGCGTTGTCTAAGGAAGACATCAGCCGCGCAATGGATCTGCCCATCGTGCGTGAACAGATCAGCGGACAAATGCTGATGACGGGAACGGAATACTCTCAGGAAGAAATCGACCAGATGATTGACGAGCAACTGGCCGAAGTCAAACAGATGATAGAGGACAGCAACATAACCGTCACATCGACTGCGTATACCATGGGTGACGAATTCATTGCGTACGAGTTCGATTTGACAGCTGAAACGGATGATTACAGCGGCGGTTCCGTTCCTATGAACATATCCGTGACAGTCACGAAAACGTCTATAGGATCGGCGGCGTTTTATCAGATGTCTGTCATGCTTACGGAAGGCAGCGATGAATTCCTCAACCAGTACGGTTCGCTGTACATCGACGACACGTTCATCTCCGGCCAGTATGTGTTCTACGGGGAGCCTGACGAGCCGATGTTTGAAGCGGCGCTTAACTGCGACCGTTCCCAGGCCGATCATTCTTTCGGCGAGCTGGCGCTGACGCTTTATGACGGCGGCGCGCAGACCGTGTACGTCACGTTCGATCAGCAAAAAGCCGACAACGTAACGGATACCGCGATCAACGTATATCTGGGCGGCAGTGCGGATGCAATCAAAAAGGCTCTTGCTGAAACGAGCCTGATTACAGTCAATCTCCACACTGTAGTGCAGCCGGACAGCGGCTTCTTCGCCGCGCTGCAGAACGCAACGCCCGAAACCTCCGTGCAGCTTCTGCAGTTGAACGAAGAGGAACTGGACGCCTACATGCAAAGCATGGAACAGGGCCTGATGATGACGCTCCTGACCGTGATCGATAACCTGCCGCCTGAAATCAGCGAATCTCTGATGCAGGAGATGGGCGGCTTCTAAGCGTTATTGCATTCGAAAGCGCAACCCATTGTTCAACGCTCAGCGCCTCCCCGCGAATCGTCGCGGGGAGGTTCGTGTTTCGTACAATGTCTTGCAACGCTTCGACCGGAAACGGTAAAACCGTTTTCAAGGCATTCAAAAGGGTCTTTCTCCGCAGCCTGTAGCCGGCGTATACGATCCGCCAGAACAGCCGCTCATCCAGCACCGGTTCCGGCGGCGCTTCGCGGAACGTAAGCTTCACGAACGCGCTGTCCACCTTCGGCGGCGGCGTAAAAGCCGAAGCGGGCACCTTCGCAATGATTTCCGCAGTACAGTAGTAGCCGCAACGTACGCTCATCAACCCGAACGCTTTATCACCCGGGGTGGCGGTCAGCTTGTCCGCCACTTCTTTTTGTACCATCACCGACATCTGCCGGATGGGGTATCCCTTCCCCCAGAACAACTCAAAGATCTGGGATGTGATGCTGTACGGGATATTGCCAATCACGATAAAACTTCCGCCAAGCGAAAGCTCATTGAGATTGAGTTTACGGATGTCGCTGACGACGACCGTCAGGTTTTGGTATTCCCTTTCCATCCGCTTCAGCGCCGGGATTAGCGCTTCGTCCACCTCCACGGCGGTCACGTGAGACGCTGTTTCACACAAGACGCGGGTTAGCGTCCCTGCGCCGGCGCCGATCTCCAGCACGCTGCACTCGCCCGGGATTCTGGCTTTTTGGGCCAGAGAACGCAGAAGTTCCGTATCATACAAAAAATGCTGTCCAAGATCCTTCTTATGCTGAACAGCCTGAAATTCGTGATGCGGTTTTACATGACGTTTCAAGTCAGTCCTCCGATTCGTCGATTTGCAACAGGTCGCGGCCGACGGTATCGGTCAGCACCTGGATGCTTTCACGGACGTCGGCTTTTTGTTCCGCGCTGCCCTCAAGCACGGCTTCAAAGCCGACCGGACGCCCGGCGGCTTCGCTGAGCGCTTTGGCGATGACGTCGACCGCATCCTGTTTTCTCAGCCTGGCGTAGGAGAAATCCTTGTTTTTCTGCGATATCTGCACGCGGAAAACAGCGCCTCTTTCCCCCAAAAAGCGTTCCTGCTTTAAAAATGCGTAGATCGGCGATTCGCTAGTGAGCTGCTTCAATGCCATCTGCCAGATATCTTTATCGTTATACAAGGGTTGTTTTTCTTCTGCTGCGGGTGCCGTTTCCTTTGCATCCGTTTCTTCCTTCGCGGGATCTGCCGCTTGGACCGGTTCCGAAATCTGCTCGCCGGCCGGTTTCTGAGCGGTAGGTTCCGGCGTGGTTATTTCTGCTTTCGACGTGGGCACCGGCTGAGTTGCGACCATTTCCGGCAGCTCCGAAACCTTGATTTCAAGCTCCGCAATACGCTGTGCGAGCGCCGAATGATCTTCTCCTGTTTCTTCGCGGCAGGCTTTCAGCGCGGCGATCTCCAGGCCGATTCGCGGCGACGAGGCATAACGCAGTTCGCTGTCGGCTGTCATCAAAGCGTTCATCATGCTGATCAGGCGCTCCTGCGAAAACCCTGTTGTCTGTTCACGGTAACGTTTTTCGTCCTCCGCAGCGCACTGCAACAGCGCAGCCGCGTCCTTTTGAACGACTTTCACGATCAGAAGTGCGCGCAGATGCCGCGTCAGTTCGCGCAGGAAAACCTGCGCCTCGTAACCGGCGCTTATCAGCTTATCAATCTGCTCCATCACACCGCGGATATCCCGCGCGGCTAGGGCGTCGGCAAAACCAAACAGAAAATCTTTGTCCGCAGCGCCCAGGATATCGCGCACGATCTCCGCCGTAATCCTATTGTCCACCGCGGCGGAAACAGCCATATCCAGTATACTCCAGGCGTCGCGCATCGCGCCTTCCGCGGCGCGCGCGATCATCTGCAGGGCTTCCTGCTCCGCGGTTATCTGCAGGCGTACCAGCGCTTCTTCCATGCGTCCCCGGATAAGCGCGGCGGGAATCCTGGCGATATCGAAGCGCTGCACGCGGCTTAATATGGTCGCCGGGATGCGCTGCGGTTCGGTGGTCGCCATGATAAACACCACATGTTCCGGCGGCTCCTCCAGCGTTTTCAGCAACGCGTTGAACGCGGCCGTTGAAAGCATATGGACTTCATCAATGATATAGACCTTGTATTTCCCAAGCTGCGCGGGATAACGTATCTGTTCCAGCAGGTCGCGGACGTTGTCCACCGAGTTGTTGCTGGCGGCGTCAAGCTCCAGCACGTCCAGCGTGCTTTCAGAGAGGATTGCCTTGCAGACGTCGCATACGCCGCAGGGCTCGCCGTCCTTTGACTGCAGGCAGTTGACGGCGCGGCTCATAATCTTGGCAAGCGAAGTCTTCCCCGTGCCCCTGGAGCCGCAGAACAGGTACGCGTGCGCGATCCTGCCCGTTACGATCTGCCTGCGCAGCGTTTTCACAACGGCGTCCTGGCCGAGTATTTCCGAAAATACTGTGGATCTCCATTCCCGGTACAGCGCGCGGTAAGCCATAGGTTCCTCCGATGGTCGTTGCCTGAAAAAGCGGCAGAAGGTTTGATGTTCTGCCGCCTTGCCTTTAAAAGTTTTCGACTAACTCGATATCCTTGTACCGCGGCATGCCCGTTCCGGCGGGTATCAGCTTGCCGATGATGACGTTCTCCTTCAGGCCCAGCAGCGGATCCACCTTGCCTTTGATGGCGGCGTCTGTGAGCACACGCGTCGTCTCCTGAAAGGATGCGGCCGAGAGGAAGCTTTCCGTCGCAAGCGACGCCTTGGTGATTCCAAGCAGAATACGCTTTGCGATCGCCGGGCGCAGGCCCGCTTCGATCGGCTCGCGGTTGGCTTCCTCAAAGCGGAAGATATCCACCAGCGATCCCGGCAGCAGGCTGGTATCGCCGCAATCTTCCACGCGTACCTTGCGCAGCATCTGGCGCACGATGATCTCAATGTGCTTGTCGGAGATGTTCACGCCTTGTTGGCGGTAGACGCTTAAAACCTCGCGCAGGAGGTAATCCTGCACGGCTTTCACACCGAGGATACGCAGCAGGTCGTGCGGGTTGATAGAGCCTTCGATCAACTCGTCCCCCGCTTCCACCAGCTGGCCTTCTTCCACCTTCAGGCGGCTGCCGTAGTTGATGGAGTAGGATTTCTGCTCGGTGGGATCGTCCTGGTTGGTGACGATAACCTCGCGCTTGCGCTTGTTCTCTCCGATGGATACCTTACCGCTGATTTCCGCGAGGATCGCGTCGCGCTTGGGTTTCCTGGCTTCGAACAGCTCCTCCACGCGGGGAAGACCCTGGGTGATGTCGTCGCCGCCCGCAACGCCGCCGGTATGGAAGGTACGCATAGTCAGCTGTGTGCCCGGCTCGCCGATAGCCTGCGCCGCGACGATGCCGACCGCCTCGCCGACGTCCACAGGCTCGCCCGTGGCAAGGTTGGCGCCGTAGCAGCGTGCGCATACGCCGGTTTCGTTGCGGCAGGTCAGTACGCTTCGCACCTGCGCCCTTTTCACGCCGGCGTTCACGATGTTCTTGGCTTTCTGGTTGGTGATCAGCTCGTTGAGCACCACGACGATCTCGCCGGTCTTGGGATCGACGATATCCTCGGCCGCCACGCGTCCGACCAGCCTGTCCTCCAGGCTTTCGATAACCTGGTTGTTGATGGAGATCTCTTCCAGCGTGATGCCGCGCACCTTCTCGCTGCCGTGCGCGAAGCAATCCTGCTCGCGTACGATGACTTCCTGGGATACATCCACCAAACGACGGGTCAGGTATCCGGAGTCGGCGGTGCGAAGCGCCGTATCAGCCAGGGATTTACGGCTGCCGTGCGAGGATAGGAAGAACTCAAGCACCGACAGCCCTTCACGGAAGTTTGCGCGGATGGGCAGCTCGATGGTCTTGCCCGAAGGCGAAGCCATCAACCCGCGCATGCCGGCAAGCTGCGCGATCTGCGACGCGCTACCGCGGGCGCCGGAATCGGTCATCATACGGATGGGGTTGCGTTCGTCCAGGCTCGGAAGAATCATGTTCCTGAGTTTCGCGGTGGTCGTGCTCCACACGTCAATCACGGCGCGGTAGCGCTCGTCCTCGGAGAGCACACCCATAAAATAGCTGTCGTTGATTTCCGTAACCTGTTCTTCCGCCTCTGCCAGCATCGCCGCCTTTTCCGGCGGTACTTTAATATCGCTGACCGAAACGGTGATCGCGCCGCGCGTGGAGTACTTGAACCCAAGCGCTTTCATGGCGTCCAGCACCTGCGCGGTTACGTGGATGCCGTGCTTCTGATAAACCTGGTCCACGATCTTCCCGAGGTCCTTTTTGCCGCAAAGCGTATCGACCTCGAGTGCGAACATCTCTTCCATGCTGGTGCGCGGCTTGCGGCCGATATCCTGCGGGATGACCTCGTTGAGAATCAGCATGCCCAGCGTGCATTCGATGATCTTGTACGCGGTCTGTGATTCAAACGAACGTATAATGCGCACGCGGATGGGCTGCTGCAGCGTGATAACGCCGGTCTGGTAGGCCATCATCGCCTCGTCGTAATTGGAGAATACGGGGATATCCTTCTCGGCCAGGCCTTCACGCTTGGGATAGGTCATCGTCAGGTAGTAGCAGCCGATGACCATGTCCTGTGAGGGCGACATCACGGGCTTGCCGTCCTGGGGTTTCAGGATATTGTTGTGCGCCAGCATTAAAAAGCGGGCTTCCGCCTGCGCTTCCATGGACAGCGGCACGTGCACGGCCATCTGATCGCCGTCGAAATCGGCGTTGTACGCGGTGCAGACCAGCGGATGCAGCTTGATGGCACGGCCTTCGACCAGCACCGGTTCGAACGCCTGGATGCCGAGGCGGTGCAGCGTGGGCGCGCGGTTGAGGAGTACGGGGTGCTCCTTGATGACGTTTTCGAGGATATCCCAGACTTCGGGACGTCCCTTTTCCACCATGCGCTTGGCGTTTTTGCCGTGGTGCGCGTATTTCAACGCCACAAGGCGCTCGATCACGAACGGCTTGAACAGCTCCAGCGCCATCTCCTTGGGCAGGCCGCACTGGTAGAGTTTAAGCTCCGGACCGACCACGATCACGGAACGGCCGGAGTAGTCCACGCGCTTGCCCAGCAGATTTTGGCGGAAACGCCCCTGCTTGCCGCGCAGCAGATCGCTTAATGATTTCAGGGCGCGGTTGCCCGGACCCGTCACGGCGCGGCCTCGGCGGCCGTTGTCGATCAGCGCGTCCACAGCCTCCTGCAGCATGCGCTTCTCGTTGCGCACGATGATATCGGGCGCGTCGAGTTCCAGCAGCCTCTTGAGGCGGTTGTTGCGGTTGATGACGCGGCGGTAAAGGTCGTTCAGGTCGCTGGTGGCAAACCTGCCGCCGTCCAGCTGCACCATCGGGCGCAGGTCCGGCGGAATGACGGGAACGACGTCCAGGATCATCCATTCGGGCTGGTTGCCGCTCTGGCGGAACGCTTCGATAACCTCCAGGCGCTTGACGGCGCGGGAGCGCTTCTGGCCTTCGGTCTCGCGGTCACGCTCCTTTTTCACAAGTTCTTCAATTTCACTTTTCAGCTTTTCACTGATCGCGTCTAGGTCAAGCTCCAAAAGCATTTCCTTCACAGCTTCCGCGCCCATGCCGGCGCGGAAGGAACCACGCCCGAACTGGGCTTCCAGTTCGCGGTACTTAGCGTCGGTGATCAGCTCGTGCTTTTTCAAACCCGTGACCTTGGAATCGCCGGGATCCAGCACGATGAAGCTGGCAAAATACAGTACCTTTTCCAGCGCCCTGGGACTGACGTCAAGAAGCATGCCCATGCGGCTGGGAATGCCCTTGAAATACCAGATGTGGCTCACGGGAGCCGCCAGCTGGATATGCCCCATACGCTCGCGGCGCACCTTGGCGCGGGTGACCTGCACGCCGCACTTATCGCATATTTTATTCTTGTCTTTGAATTTGATTCTCTTATATTTCCCGCAGTTGCATTCCCAGTCCTTGGTCGGGCCGAAGATGCGTTCGCAGAACAATCCGTCGCGTTCGGGCTTGAGGGTGCGGTAGTTGATGGTTTCGGGCTTTGAGACTTCACCAAAACTCCATGCGAGGATCTTCTCCGGCGACGCCATTCCTATCTGGATCGAATCGAGATTCGTCAGTTCAAACAAGCGTAGACACTCCTTTCGGGTATTGGACAATCACATGAAACAGCTATGAGACCGGTTGCACTGCGGCATGCTTTACTCCGTTTGCGGATCGTCCGCAGGTCCATCGTCCGGGCTTTGATCGTCATCCCCGTCCAGGTCGATTTCCAGATCATCGTCCAAATCCATGTTGAAATCATCCAGATCGTCGTCCTCGATGAAGTCGATATCCTCAAGTGCCTCTTCGTCCATCGGTTCTTCGATGTCTTCCTGTTCCAGAACGCTGTCTTCCCGCTCGCGTTCAACCGGCCGCACGGGAATCGCGATCTCCTCGGTATCATCGTCTTCCAGCTCGCGGATAATGATCTCGTTCTTCATGCTGTCCATCACGCGGATGTCCAGCGAAAGTGACTGCAGTTCCTTCAGGAGCACCTTGAAGCTTTCGGGAACGCCCGGCGAAGGGATGTTCGTGCCCTTGACGATCGCTTCGTAAGTCTTCACGCGTCCGACGATATCGTCGGACTTCACGGTGAGGATCTCCTGCAGCGTATTGGCGGCCCCGTAGGCCTCCAGCGCCCACACTTCCATCTCGCCGAAGCGCTGGCCGCCGAACTGCGCCTTGCCGCCCAGCGGCTGCTGGGTGACCAGCGAGTACGGGCCGACGGAGCGCGCGTGCATCTTGTCGTCCACCAGGTGGTGCAGTTTCAGGAAGTACATGATGCCGACCGTGACGCGGTTCTCGAACGGTTCGCCGGTACGCCCGTCGTACAGCAGCGTTTTGCCGTCGAGGTCCTTGCCCGCAGCTTTCAGGCATTCGGTGATCTCTGAGTAATGCGCGCCGTCGAATACCGGCGTCGCCACATGCCAGCCAAGCGTCTTTGCCGCGAGGCCCAAATGGACCTCCAGCACCTGGCCGATGTTCATGCGCGAGGGCACGCCCATCGGGTTCAATACGATCTGCAGCGGCGTGCCGTCGGGCATGAAGGGCATATCCTCCTGCCGCAGGATGCGGCTGACGACGCCCTTGTTGCCATGGCGGCCGGCCATCTTGTCGCCGACGCTGATCTTGCGTTTCTGCGCGATGTAAACGCGCACCATTTCGTTGACGCCGGGGCTTAATTCATCCTTGCTCTCGCGGGTGAAGGTCTTCACGTCCACCACAATGCCGCCTTCGCCATGCGGGACGCGCAAGCTTGTATCGCGCACCTCGCGCGCCTTTTCGCCGAAGATCGCGCGCAGCAGGCGTTCTTCCGCTGTCAAATCGGTTTCGCCTTTCGGGGTCACCTTTCCGACCAGGATATCCCCCGCCTGCACTTCCGCACCGATGCGCACGACGCCGAACTCGTCCAGATCCTTGACGGCGTCCTCGCCGACGTTGGGGATATCGCGGGTGATCTCCTCCGAGCCCAGCTTGGTTTCGCGGGCTTCGGATTCGAATTCTTCTATATGAATAGATGTATATTTGTCGTCGCGCACCAGCTCTTCGCTGATGAGGATCGCGTCTTCGAAGTTATAGCCCTCCCAGGACATGAACCCGATAAGCACGTTGCGCCCAAGGCCGATCTCGCCCAGTTCGGTCGACGGCCCGTCGGCGATCAGATCGCCCTTCTCCAGCTTTTGGCCCACCTTGACGCGGGGACGCTGGTTGATGCAGGTGCCCTGATTGCTCCTGGCAAACTTCTGCAGATGGTATTCGTGCTCTTCGCTGTGCTTGTCGGCAAGGATCACTTTATCGCCGGCGACTTTCTTCACCGTCCCGTCTTCCTTGGCGATGACGACCACGCCGCTGTCCTGCGCTGCCTTGTACTCCATGCCTGTGCCGATGATCGGCGCTTCGGGCGTCAGCAGCGGCACCGCCTGACGCTGCATGTTCGAGCCCATCAGCGCGCGGTTGGCGTCGTCGTTTTCCAGAAAGGGAATCATCGCCGTCGCGACCGAAACCACCTGCCGCGGACTGACGTCGATAAAGTCCACCTGATCGGCATGCACTTCGATGATCTCGGACTTGTCGCGCACCGTGATGCGCTCGTGCACGAATGCACCGTTTTCCTTGATCTGCTCGTTCGCCTGCGCGACTTTGTAGAAATCCTCCTCGTCTGCGGTCATATAGACGATCTCGTCGGTGACGCGGCCCGATTTCTTGTTCACGCGGCGGTACGGGGCCTCGATGAAGCCGTACTCGTTGATGCGGGCATAGGTCGCCAGCGAGCCGATCAGGCCGATGTTGGGGCCTTCAGGCGTCTCAATGGGACAGATGCGCGCGTAATGGCTGTAGTGCACGTCGCGGACTTCAAATGACGCGCGGTCGCGGTTTAGTCCTCCGGGACCCAGCGCCGACAGGCGGCGCTTGTGCGTGAGTTCCGCCAAAGGGTTCGGCTGGTCCATAAACTGTGACAGCTGCGACGATCCGAAGAACTCCTTGATCGCCGCGCTAACCGGGCGGATGTTGATCAGCTCGCCGGGACGCACGTCGTTTGCGTCCTGAATGGCCATGCGCTCGCGCACCACACGCTCCAGCCGGCTCAGGCCAATGCGAATCTGGTTTTGCAAAAGCTCGCCCACGCTGCGCAGGCGGCGGTTGCCCAGATGATCGATATCGTCCGTATGCCCGATGCCGTACGGCAGGCCGAGCAGATAACTGACCGAGGCCACTACGTCGTCGGTCAGGATGCGCTTTGGCACCAGATTGTTGATGTTGTCTATCACGGTCTGCCTGAGCAGCTCTTCGTTATCGCCGCATGCTTCCAAAATCGCCTTGAGCGTCGGGTAGTGCACCATCTCCAGCACCCCGACTTCGCGGGGATTGAACGGCAGATAGGCGTCCGCTTCCACAAAGTGGTTGCCGACGATCTTAAAAGTGCGTTCTTCCAGCTTGATGGACACCGAATTGACGCCGCTGTTCTGGACTTCCTTCGCGGTTTCCTTGTCGATCGTCTTGCCTTTCTTGACAAAGACCTGGCCGTCCTGCGGATTGACGATATCTTCCGCCGCGATCTGGTCCTGGATGCGTTTGGCTATGGAAAGTTTTTTGTTGAATTTATAGCGCCCGACGCGCATCAGATCATAGCGCTTGGGGTCGAAGAACAGCGAATTGAGCAGACTCTGCGCGCTGTCGCGTGTCGGCGGTTCGCCGGGCTTCTGCCTCTTGTAGATCTCGATCAGGCCTTCGTCCTGGCTGCTCGCGTTGTCCCCTCGTTCCAAGGTGCTTTTAAGGCGTTCTTCCTCGCCCAAAAGGTTGATGATATCTGAATCCGTGCCGTAACCAAGTGCGCGTAAAAGCACCGTGATTGGCAGCTTGCGCGCGCGGTCGATACGCACCCAGAGGACGTCGTTTGAATCGGTCTCGTATTCAAGCCAGGCCCCGCGGTTGGGGATGACGGTCGTCGAATACAGGTGCTTTCCGGTCTTGTCGATCGAATCGGAATAGTACACGCCGGGAGAGCGCACCAACTGGCTGACGATCACGCGCTCGGCGCCGTTGATCACAAAGGTACCGTGGTCGGTCATCAGCGGGAAATCGCCCATGAAGACATCGGATTCCTTGATCTCGCCCGTTTCACGGTTCTTGAGTCGCGCGAACACTTTCAAAGGCGCGGCATAGGTCATGTCGCGCTCCTTGCAGCGTTCCACGCTGTTTTTCGGTTCATCAAGGGAGTAATCTACGAACTCCAGAACTAGATTGTCCGTGTAATCGTTTATTGGTGAGACGTCGGCTAGCACCTCGCGGAGGTCTTCTTGTAGGAAGCGTCGATAACTGTTCTTTTGCACCTCTATGAGATCGGGCATATCCAAAACTTCTTCGATGCGTGAGAAGCTCATTCGCTTTCTCAGTTTCCCCATTTGAACCTCATGCACCATAAACGCTATCACCCCTCATGTTCTTGCACATGACCGCCTGCGGCGCGGTTTCCATCCGCCTGTATTTTACGGTTGATTTTTTACCGTTCAACCTGTAAAATACTGTTTGCGGAGTTGCTGTCAACCGCGAACAGACGATACTAATGCAATTTTATATTTTAGCATAATACTTGTCTATCGTCAAGGGAATCTGCAAATTCTGCGGACTGTATTCGTACGCTGTTTGTCCGGAGGCATTAAATGGTCAAATTTGGTCGGATCGCAGAAAAAAACGATAAAAACGGTACGGTGACCGTCCGGTTTGAGCGCCCCGAAGCCTGCGGGAAGTGCGGCGCGTGCGGGTCCCTGTCACAAAAGGGCGAAGTCGTACTGCCCTCAGATCGTGATATCGGCGAATGGGTGCGCGTGGAAATGCCCGAAAACCGTTTCCTGCAGGCTACCGCGCTGGTTTATATCATCCCCCTGCTCGGGCTTCTGGCCGGGCTCCTCATAGGATTTTTGCTTGGCGGCGGTTCCGATCTTTTTACTTTGCTCGGCGCGGTATGCGGGATAAGCGTAGCACTTGTAACACTTCACCTGATCAATAAACACGTTTCTAAAAAACCCGAGTGGATGCCAAGAATCACGGCCGTTTATCATGATAAACCGACCTACGGGGACCTGGGCTGCGGCGTATCATAATACAAGAGCACAGCAAATCAGCGCGTTCCCTGTGAGGTTATCACAAAAACAAATGGTTTACGATTTCTTTCTATCCATTTCCGGATTCTTATGATATAATGCCGTTGTTAATAGAAAAGCGCGAACCGTTTGCTGATAATCATATACTTGGCCGCATGAAAAATGGGCTGTTTATAGAAATGGCGATTGAACACGGTATGCCATTTACATTAACATACGGAGTATTTCTGCGCTGAAAAGAAGCATAGGCTGTAACAAGCATTTGGCTTTTTTCGGATGCAGGGAAACCCATAGCATTAAGGAGGTCGTTCTATGGCGGACGCTGCACAGGCGAAGCTGAGAATCATCCCGCTTGGCGGTGTTGACGAATTCGGTAAAAATATCACCGTGGTTGAATACGGGGACGACATCATCGTTGTTGACTGCGGGTCCATCTTTCCCGAGGCGGATATGCTGGGCGTGGATTTGGTCATCCCCGACGTTTCCTACCTGATTAAAAACAGAGAAAAAATACGCGGCATGTTCATCACGCACGGGCATGAGGATCATATCGGGGCGACCCCGTATGTTCTGCGGCAGGTCCCCGTGCCGATATACGGCACGAAACTTACCCTCGCGCTGGTCGATTTAAAACTCAAGGAGCACCGACTGCCCGGCGTGCAGCTCAACGTGATCAAACCGGGCGACATGGTTGAGGCCGGTTGTTTCTCCGTGCGGTTCATCCATGTGAACCACTCCATCGCCGACGCGGTCGCGCTTGCGATCACAAGCCCTGCGGGCACGGTGGTTTTCTCCGGCGATTTCAAGATCGACTATACGCCCATCAAAAGCGACGTGACCGATCTGGCGACCTTCGCCTCGCTCGGGCAGCAGGGCGTGCTTGCGTTCCTGTGCGATTCGACCAACGTGGAGCGCAAGGGTTATACGATGAGCGAGACCCGCATCTCCCAAACCTTCATTGACCAGTTCCAGCAGGCCAAAGGGCGCGTGTTCGTTGCGATGTTCGCCAGCAATATCCACCGCGTGCAGATGGTGGTGGACTCAGCCGCGCTGTTCGGACGCAAGGTGTGCTTTGTCGGCCGCAGCATGGTGAACGTTTCGCGCGTCGCCATGTCGATCGGCGAACTGGTCATTCCACCGGATAACCTGGTGGATATCGATGATCTGAGCAATTATGCCGACGAGGAGATCCTGATCGTCACCACAGGCAGCCAGGGCGAGGCGATGGCAGGCCTGACGCGCATGGCATACGGCGAGCACCGGAAACTCCAGATCAAGCCTACGGATATGGTTATCATCTCCGCAAGCCCCATCCCCGGCAACGAAAAACCAATCGCGCGCGTGATCAACCAGCTGTACCGCTGCGGCGCGAACGTGATCTACGGGCAGATCGCCGAAGTGCACGTTTCCGGCCACGCCTGCCAGGAGGAGCTCAAGCTTCTGCACGTGCTGCTCAGGCCCAAGTATTTCGTCCCTATACACGGCGATTACTCAAAACTCTGGCAGCATGCCGAGCTCGCCGAATCCGTCGGCACGCCCAGCCAGAACATCGTGATTCCGGAGCGCGGGCAGATCATCGAAATGAGCGAAAACAGCCTGTCTATCACCGGCATCGTGCCCACCGGCGGCGTGCTGGTGGACGGACTGGGCATTGGCGACGTCGGCAACGTGGTGCTGCGCGACCGCAAGCATTTGAGCGAAGACGGTCTCATCATCGTCGTTATGGCGATCGAACGCGATACGGGCACGCTTGTCAGCGGGCCGGATATCGTCAGCCGCGGCTTCGTATATGTACGCGAGAGCGAGGACATCATCGAAAACGCCCGCGAACTGACGCGCTTTATCATCAAGAGCTACGAGAATCTCGACGGCAGCGAATGGCAGACCATGAAGAACCGCATCAAGGACGAGCTGCACCGCTATATTTTTGAGAAGATCAAACGCAACCCGATGATCCTGCCTATTATTATGGAAATTTAACTCGGAGCAAGTTAAAAGGGATGAGGTAAATGCTTCATCCCTTTTCTTTATCCGATCAAATCCGCGACGGCGTCCCCGAGGGTATACAGCCCCGGCGGCTGCTCGACCAGGAACGCCGCGCCGCGCAGGGCGCCCCTGGCAAACAACGCGCGGTTTTCCGCGCGGTGCGTGAGGATGATCTCCTCCGCGTCGCCGTAGAATCCCACCTCGTGTTCGCCGGACACGGTACCGCCGCGTACCGCGTGGATACCGATCTCGTTCGCGCCTCGTTCGCCGGTTTTCCCATGACGCCCGAATACGGGCGATAACCCGCCCAGCTCCTTTTGCATCGCGGCAGAAAGCATCAGCGCCGTTCCGCTGGGGCTGTCCGCCTTTTTGTTATGGTGTTTTTCGACGATCTCGATATCATAATCCTTACCGAGTATACGCGCCGCCGCCGCGGCAAGCTGCGCCAGCACCTGGATACCGAAGCTCATGTTCGCGCCCCTAAGAATCGGGATCTGCCTGGATGCTTCTTGAATATCACGCAATTGCCGGTCAGAGTATCCGGTGACGCATAGCACAAGCGCGGTCTTTGTCTGCAACGCGTAGTTTAACAGCGTGTTCAGGTTTTCCGCGACAGAAAAATCGATGATAACGTCCGCTTGGCACGGTATCTGTTCGCAGGTTTTCACAAGCGGGAATTCAGCGGTCTGCTCCCGCAGTGCCGTGTCCACGCCGCAGACGACCTCTGTGCCGGAAGCTTTTGCGGCCTCTGCAAGCGTTTTCCCCATGCGTCCCAAAGCGCCGCTGATGATGATGTTCATGCATCTGTTCCCCTATATCCTACAGAAGACCCAGCCCGCCCAACGCATCGACAAGCTTCGCGCGGTTCTCGCCGCTGATCTGATATAGCGGCAGGCGCAGCTCGCCGCCGCAAAGCCCGAGGATCTCCATGGCCGCCTTGCACGGGATGGGATTGACCTCGTAAAACAGCGCGCGGTTGACGGGCATCAGTTTCAGCTGCATCTCAAGCGCTTCCCGCGTCCTGCCCTGCAGGAAGCTATCGACCATTTCGGCTACTTTCCCGGGGATGAAGTTCGCCGCGACCGATACGACGCCTCTGGCGCCGAGTGACAGCAGCGGGTAATTCATATCGTCGTTGCCGGAATACATGGCGACCTGCGTATCCTTCATTACCGCGGCCTTTTCCATCACGGTGGGAAGATCATAACTTGATTCTTTCACGCCGACGAATTTCCCGCATTTTGCCAGTCTCGCAAGCATACCGGGCTGCAGATCGATACCCGTACGGCTTGGCACGTTGTAGATCACAATCGGAAGCTCGGTATTCTCCGCGATCGTCATATAGTGGCGGTACAGGCCTTCGGTATTCGTTTTGTTGTAGTACGGCGTCACGACCAACTGCGCTGCGCAGCCCAGGCCTTCATAACGCTTGGCGGCGCTGATGACGGACTGTGTGCTGTTCGTGCCCGTGCCCGCGATAACGGATATCCTGCCGTTAGCTGTTTCACAGACCGTGCGGATCACCAGTTCGCGTTCATCAGGCGTCATGGTCGCCGGTTCGCCGGTCGTTCCGCAGGCAATGATTGCCTGCGTTCCGGCGTTGATCTGCATCTCAACCAAGCGCTTGATGGCTTCGGTATCGACCTTGCCGTTTTGAAACGGCGTGACCAACGCAACGCCGCTGCCTTCAAAGATCGCAGCCATTTGTATCCTCCCTTACAGATAGCCCAGCTTGCACAGGTATTCGGCGGTGAGCACGCCGCCGCCCGCCGCGCCGCGGATGGTATTGTGGCTGAGGCAGACAAACCTGTAGTCCAGCACCGGATCCTCGCGTAGCCTGCCGATGGTGATGCCCATGCCGTTTCCGAAATCACGGTCAAGGCGTGTCTGCGGGCGGTCCGGTTCGGGCATGTATTTTAGAAATTGCTCCGGGCTGGACGGCAGTTCCATGCCGTCCGTCGCAGTCTTTACATTTTTCCAGCAGTCAAAAATCTGCTCGACGGTCGGTTTTCGTTTGAATCTCACACTCACCGCCGCCATGTGGCCGTCGGTGGTCGGCACGCGGATACACTGCGCGCTGATCACGGGTAAACCGGTATTGACGATGCGCCCGTCCGCTACCGTACCGAAAATTTTAAGCGGCTCGATCTCGCTTTTTTCATCCTCGCCTGGAATCAGCGGGTTTACGTTGTCGATCATTTCCGGCCAGGTATCGAAGGTCTTTCCGGAACCGCTGATCGACTGGTAGGTGCAGGTAATCAGCTCGACAGGTTCAAACTTCAAAAGCGGCCAGATGGCTGGTACATAGCTTTGGATGCTGCAATTGGGCTTCACCGTGATGAAGCCGCGCTTGGTCCCCAGGCGCTTTCTTTGCGTTAGAATCACGTGCGCGTGACTGCCGTTGATCTCGGGGATGAGCATGGGCACGTCGTCCAGATGGCGCACCGCGCTGTTGGTGCTGACGACGGGGACCTCCGCCTTCGCGTAAGCCTCTTCCAGCGCGCGGGTCTCAGGTTTGGGCATATCCACGGCGCAGAAAACAAAATCCGCTTGTTTTGCGATCGTTTCGATATTCGCCGCATCCAGAACCGTCATATCGGCGATGGTGTCCGGAATCGGAGTGTTTTGAAAAGCCCAGCGGCCGTCCACGGCTTCGCGGTAGGATTTACCGGCGCTTCTTGGGCTCGCCGCGACGCAGCTTACCTGAAACCACGGATGATTATTAAGCAGCAGCGTAAACCGCTGCCCTACCATGCCGGTCGCCCCGATGATTCCAACGCGATGCATATCGTTCCCCCCCGCCCTCTTCTGGATTGTCTCACGAGTTTAGCATGACCGGGCGGCGTTGTCAATCTGACAAAGCCATACAAGGCCTATTCTTCCGGCGTTTCAAGCGCTTGATGCAGCAGCAAGGATAAGCGTTCCGGATCGGCCTTGCCTTTGGTCTCCGCCATTGCTTTGCCCATCAGCGCGTGTTCCACGGTCGGCTTGCCCCTGCGGTAACTTTCCACCATCGCCGGGTTTTGCGACAGCACAGCCGCGACCGCGTTCTTCAGAACTGCGTCGTCCGATACGGCGAACAGCGCGTTTTGCTCAGCGTAGGCCTCGGGATCGCGGTCTTTTTCAAACATCGCGGCGAGGATCTTCTTGCCCGTGGAGCTGTTGACGCGCCCTTCCACCAGCATATCGCTGAGCTTCGCCAAATTTTCAGGCGACACGGGAAGGGACGCTTCGCCTTCCTGCGCGGCTGTCCCGGCCTTCTCCGCCTCGCTTGCCTTTAGGGATATGATGGCGAACACCTCGCCCTGCAAAAGGTTCGCTACGCTGACGGCGGATTTTGCCGTTTTCACCGTACGCTCGAAATAATCCGCCAGCCAACGCTCGCTGGTGAGTTGCTCGGCCGCGTATGCGCTCAGGCCGTAATCCTGCATATACGCCTCACGCCGCGCGTCCGGCAGTACGGGAATCTCCGCCTTGATCGCTTTCATCTGCGCGTCGGTCAGCCGGACTTCCGGCAGGTCCGGGTCCGGAAAATAACGGTAGTCGGCGGAGTTTTCCTTGCGGCGCATACCGGAGGTCTTTCCCGTTTTCTGGTCGTAGCGCCGGGTCTCCTGCACGATCTCTTCCCCGGCTTCGACGGCGGTTACCTGCCGCTCGTATTCGGCCTTGATCGCGCGCTCGACGCTCTGGAAGGAGTTTAAGTTCTTCATCTCCGTGCGCACGCCGAAAGGCTCGTCCGGCCGGTGGATACTGAGGTTCACGTCGCAGCGCAGGCTGCCTTCGTTCATCCGGCAGTCGCTGACACCGATGTAGGTCAGGATCGCGCGTACCTTGCGTAAATACGCCACCGCTTCTTCGGCGGAACGCATATCCGGCTCCGAAACGATCTCGATCAGCGGCACGCCGCAGCGGTTCATATCAAGCAGCGTTCCGTTCTCGTCGTCGTGCAGCAGCTTCCCCGCGTCCTCCTCAATGTGGATGCGCGTGATGCCGATCTTCTTCTCCCCTTCGGAGGTCTGTAACGAAAGCCAGCCGTTTTCGCAGATGGGCTTGTAGAACTGGCTGATCTGATACGCCTTGGGCAGGTCGGGATAGAAGTAATTCTTCCTGTCGAAGCGGCTTCTGTGGTGCACGTTGCAGTTGAGCGCGAAGCCGGCTTTGGCGGCGTGATGCAGCACCTGCTCGTTGAACACGGGCAGCGCGCCGGGCAGCCCCATGCAAACCGGGCATACGTGCGTGTTCGGTTCCGCGCCGAATTCCGCCCTGCAGGAGCAGAACACCTTGCTTTCCGTGCTCAGTTCCACATGCGTTTCCAGGCCGATAACCATTTCCCAGCTCATTCTGAAGCGCCTCCCTTGAGCCTTTCGTAGGGGCGAATGCCCGCGTTCGGCTTTGCTTTTCTTTCATAGGTATCTGCGATCGATAATAACGCTTGCAGGTTGTTCTTCGAACCGAGCAGGCTCATGCCGACGGGCAGCGTATCGCCGTCCTCCTTCACATGCCTGCAGGGCACGCTGACGGCGGGCAGCCCCGTGAGGTTCGCCGTCACAGTGTAGAGGTCGCCCATGTACATCTCCATGGGGTCGCCGGTCTTGTCGCCCAGGCGGAAGGCCACGGTCGGCGCGACGGGCGTGAGTACCGCGTCGCAGCTTTCCAGCGCTTCCGAATACTCGTGCCGGAGCAGGTCCCGCGCCTGCTGCGCTTTGAGGTAATACTGGTCCTGATAGCCGCTGGACAGCGCGAAGGTCCCCAGCATGATGCGACGTTTCACTTCCAGCCCGAAGCCTTCCTCGCGGCTTTTCCTGTAGAGTTCGTCCAGATCGTCATAGTGTTCGGTACGGTATCCATAGCGGATACCGTCGAAACGCGCCAAGTTGCTGGACGCCTCGGCGCTGGAGAGCACATAATAGGCCGACAGCGCATAGCGGATGGACGGGATGCTGACTTCGATGATTTCCGCGCCGAGGTTTTTCAATTGTTCCGCGGCGGCTTGTATGGAATCGTTCACCGGCCTGGACAGGCCCTCTCCAAAACACTCCGACGGCATCCCGATCGTTTTGCCTTGCAGGGAACCGTATCGTTCAAGGGTGAAATCGGTCGGTATCGTCGCGTCGCTGGTCGCGTCGTGCGTGTCGTATCCGGCGATAACATCCATCATCAGCGCGGCGTCCTCCGCGGTCTTCGTGATCGGGCCGATCTGATCCAGCGAGCTTCCGAACGCCACCAGCCCATAGCGGCTGACCGTACCGTAGGCCGGCTTTACGCCGACCACGCCGCAAAACGACGCCGGCTGGCGTATGCTGCCGCCCGTATCGCTTCCTAACGCCGAGGGAACCATGCCCGCCGCGACGGCGGCCGCCACCCCGCCGGACGAACCGCCCGGCACGCGATCCAACGCCCAGGGATTGCGGCAAACGCCGAACGCGCTGTTTTCATTGGAAGAACCCATGGCGTATTCGTCCATGTTCAGCTTGCCGAGCAGTACCATCCCCGCGGCTTTCAGCTTCTCGGTCACCGTCGCGTCGTAGGGCGATACGAAATCCTTGAGCATTTTGGACGCGCAGGTGCACACCCTGCCCTTCACCAGCATATTGTCCTTCAGCGCGACTGGGATGCCGTCAAGCTTTGATAAGGTTTTGCCGTTCTTTCGCCGTTCGTCGCTGCGCGCTGCTTCCTGAAGCGCCGTATTAGTATAAACGTCCAGAAACGCGTGTATATCAGCGTCCTGCGCCGCGATGGAAGCAAGGTATGCCTGTGTGATCTCCGCCGAGGTCATCACGCCGCTTTCCAGCGCTTCTATAAGCTCCGTAACCGTCATTTTACAAATATCTGCATACGCTTTCATCCGCTTCCCCTCCTATTCAAACGTCCTGGGGACGATGATGCAGTTGCCGAGTTTCGTTTTGGCGTTCATCAGCACTTCGGACACCGTAAAGCTGTCCCCGGCCTTGTCGGGGCGCACGTTCACGCTTCTTTGCGTCGGGTCGTACGGTACGGGCGGCGCCTTCTTCTCAAGCGTTTCCAGCTCGCCCGCAAACTCCACGATGCCGATGAAATCCTTGTCCAGCGCCTGCTCGTCGCTTGCGGACAGGCTGAGCATGCTGAGCATCGCGGTGTTCTGCACGGTTTTCTTCGTCAACTGCATTATATGTTCTTCGCGCAGCGCGTCCGCGGCGTCGACGCCCAGCCTTAGTTCCGCCAGTTGCCTGGGATCCACGAAATCCGGTGCGCCGGTCATCAGGCAGCTCGCGTCCTTGGTCTTGGGAAAGGCGATCACCTCGCGAACGGAATTTGCCCCTACCAGCAGCATGCACAGCCGGTCCAGCCCGAAAGCAAAGCCCGCGTGCGGCGGCGTGCCGAAGCGAAACGCCCCCATCATGAATCCAAAACGCTCCTTCGCTTCCTCTTTGGAAAAGCCCAGCGCATCAAAGACCAGGGCCTGGATATCATGTCTGTGGATGCGCACGCTGCCGCTGCCAAGCTCCACGCCGTTTAAAACCACGTCGTATGCCTGGGAACGTACCTGCGCCTTGGTGGCGTCGTCCGCCATCAATTCGACGTCTTCCAAAAACGGCATCGTGAACGGATGATGCATGGCCGCGAAGCGTTTTTCGTCCTTTTTATACTCGAACATCGGAAAATCCGTGACCAGCGCGAACTGGAACGCGTGTTTGTCGATCAAGTCCATCAGTTCGGCGCAGCGTACACGCAGCGCGGAGAGCGTCTTGCGTACTATGTCCGGCTCGTCCGCGCAGAACAGCAGGAAATCGCCGGGTTTCAGATCCGTCGCCTGTTCCAGCCGCTTCCACACGTCCTCCGTAAAATACTTGGGAAGGATGGAGTTGATCTCGCCGTCCTCCTTGTACAGCACCCAGGCCATGCCTTTGGCACCGTTGGAGATGGCAAACTTCGTCAATTGTTCGATCGTCGTGCGCGTAAACACCCTGCCCGCGCCCTTGACGTTGACCGCGCGTACGATTCCCCCGTTTTTCAGCGCCGTATTGAATACCGTGAACGTAGATTGTGCGGCGATCTCCGAAACGTCGACGATCGGCAGGCCGAAGCGGAGATCCGGCTTGTCGTTGCCGTACACGTCCATGGCCTCCGTCCAGGTCAGGCGTTTGAAAGGCAGCTCCAGTTTTCTTTCCGTTGCGCGTTCATATAGCCTTGTAAACAAGGATTCCAGATAATCCAGCATATCCTCCTGATGGACGAAGCTGCGCTCGAAATCCACCTGCGTGAACTCCGGCTGACGGTCCGCGCGCAGGTCCTCGTCGCGGAAGCACCGGGCGATCTGGTAATATTTGTCGATTCCCGACACCATCAACAATTGCTTGTATATCTGCGGGCTTTGCGGCAGCGCGTAGAACGTGCCCGGATGGATGCGGCTTGGCACCAGATAGTCGCGCGCGCCTTCGGGCGTGGATTTGCACAGGATGGGCGTATCCACGTTCAGGAATCCGTCTTCCGCCAGGATGCCTTCCGCTTCTCTTTGCAGCTTTGCGCGGAATTGCAGATTGCCGAGCATATGCGGCCTGCGCAGGTCGAGATAGCGGTATTTGAGCCGCAGTTCCTCACGCACGGTTTCCGAATCTTCGATTGGAAACGGCAGCGTATCGGCTTCGGAGAGGATCGTAAGGCGTTCCGCCGCAAGCTCCACCTCGCCGGTCGGGAGCATCGGATTGTAGGTTTCCTCGTTGCGGTGGCGGATGACGCCCGCGATCTGCACCACGGTTTGGTTGTGCAGCCGTTCGGCAAGCGCGAAACTTTCCATATCGACGACGGATTTATCAAGCACCGTCTGCAGCGTGCCCTCGCGGTCGTGCACGTCCACGAAGATGACGCCGCCCATGTCGCGCCGCGTCTGCACCCAGCCGCACACGGTCGCCTGCCGGCCGATATGCTCTTTACGGAAATTCCCGCAATACCCGGTCCTGTACATGCGGTTCCCCTCCTTCGGTTTCAAGGAATATAAAAATCTTCCATCCCATTGTCTGGGACGGAAGATGAATTCTCTTCCGCGGTACCACCCGCGTTGGCCTTTTGGCCCTCTCTTTGACGGAAACTTGCATTCCCCTCCGCTGTATCGGGCGTACCCGTCCGCGTCTACTGTGCCTTTCGGCGGTTCAAGCGGATGCTCGGGGGCGTTCTTCGCTTCAGGGTGTCTGCCGCACTCGCAGCAACGGCGGCTCTCTTTGAGACACGGTCCGAAGGTACTCTTCCCTTCATTGCCTTGCGGGCATTATAAACCACTTCAATTCACTCTGTCAAGCTAAAGCGCGAAATTTCCCGCAAAGAAACCCCCGCACACCAAGGCGCGGGGGTTTCGTATCTAGCAGCAGTTGAATTACTCTGCGAGTTTCTTGTATGTCTGATACTTCAGCATCGCGTCCGCTTCGCTGTCCACGAACAGCTTCTTGGCGATCTCGGGGAACTGCTTCTGCAGCGACGCGTAGCGGATCTCCGATTTGATGAAGTCCTGATACGTTCCGTCGGGTTCCTTGCTGTCAAGCGTCAGCGGGTTCTTTCCTTCTTTGGCCAGCAGCGGGTTGTAGCGGTACAGCGTCCAGTAGCCGGCCGCTACGGCGCGCTTGATCTCTTCCTGCGAGTTGGTCATATTGATGCCGTGGTTGATGCAGGGCGCGTACGCGATGATCAGCGACGGGCCCGGATAGGCCTCGGCCTCGTTCATGGCCTTGATCAGCTGCATGTTATTGGCGGTCATACCGACGCAGGCGACGTACACATAACCGTAGCTCATCGCCATCATGCCCAAATCCTTCTTTTTGGTGCGCTTACCGGCCGCCGCGAACTTCGCGGTGGAGCCGGTGGGCGTGGATTTGGACGCCTGTCCGCCGGTGTTACTATACACTTCGGTATCCAGCACCAGGATATTGACGTCCTGGTTCATCGCCAGCACATGGTCAAGGCCGCCGTATCCGATGTCGTACGCCCAGCCATCGCCGCCGATAACCCAAACGGATTTCTTGGTGAGGAGGTCGGCTTCGTCGATCACGGTCTGCGCCAGCTTGCAGGCGTCGCAGTCGCAATCGTCCTCGATGCCTTCCCTGCAGGCCGCAAGGAGCGCGTCGCCGGTGGTCTTGGACAGCTTGCCGTCGTTCATTTTATCCAGCCACGCCTGCGCGGCTTCCCTGAGCTCCGGCACGGTCCATTCGTGGTCTTTCAGCGCGGTAACGGTTTCCGCTAGTTTTTCACGGCGTTGCGTGTAAGCCAGGTTCATGCCGAAGCCATATTCCGCGTTGTCCTCGAACAGGCTGTTGGCCCACGCGGGGCCGTGGCCTTCCTCGTTGACGGTGAACGGGCAGGTGGGGGCGCTGCCGCCGTAGATGGAGGAGCAGCCCGTGGCGTTGGCGATGACCATGCGGTCGCCGAAGAGCTGTGTAACAAGCTTCACATACGGGGTTTCGCCGCAGCCCGCGCACGCGCCGGAGAACTCAAACAACGGCTTGCACGCCTGGGTGTTCTTGATGGACGTCAGGCTTTCAGGCCGAACCTCGGGCAAGGTCGTGGCGAACTTCCAGTTCGCGTTCTGGATGTCCTGGGTTTCCAGCGGCTTCATGAACAGCGCCTTGCCTTTGGCGGGGCATACCTGTTCGCAGTTGCCGCAGCCGGTGCAGTCCAGGGGGCTTACCTGGATGCGGAACTGCATCCCGGCGAACTCCTTGCCGGTCGCGTTCTTAGTCTCAAACGCGTCGGGCGCGCTCTTCTTGTGTTCGTCGTCCAGGTAGATGGCGCGGATACAGGCATGCGGGCACACAAACGCACAGGTGCCGCACTGGATACAGTTGTCGATATTCCACTCGGGCACCGTAACGGCGACGCCGCGTTTTTCGTATTTCGATGTGCCGGTGGGCACGAACCCGTCGGGGCTGAAGGCGCTCACGGGCAGCTTGTCGCCTTCCTGCACGAGGATGGGCTCGATCACCTTTTCATAGTACGGCGTGGTTTCTACGGTCGCGCAGGCCGCGCCGGTCTGCGTGGTCGCCCATTCCTCGGGCACTTTAATCTCCACCAGGCCGGAGATCGCGTTGTCGATCGCGTCCCAGTTCTTTTTCACGATTACGTCGCCCTTCGCGCCGTACGTTTTTTTGGCGTAGTCCTTCATGTATTTATCGGCCTGATCATAAGGAATGATATCGGCCAGCTTGAAGAACGCTGCCTGCATGGTGGTGTTGATGCGGTTGCCCATGCCGGCCTTCAGCGCGAGCTCGGTCGCGTTGATGTTGTAGAAGCGCGCCTTTTTCTTCGCCAGCGCCTGTTTGATGCCGACGGGAAGCTGCGTTTCCATCTCCTCAGCGGACCATTGGCTGTTTAAAAGGAACACGCCGCCGTCCTTGAGGCAGGAGGTCATATCATAGCGGGTTACGTAGCTGGGATTGTGGCAGGCGATAAAATCCGCCGCGTCGATCAGGTAGGTCGACTGGATCGGCTTTTTGCCGAAGCGCAGGTGGCTGACGGTGATGCCGCCGGATTTCTTACTGTCGTAGCTGAAATAGCCCTGCGCGTACATATCGGTATGGTCGCCGATGATCTTGATGGAGTTCTTGTTCGCGCCGACGGTGCCGTCCGAACCCAGGCCGTAGAACTTGCAGCAGATGGTGCCTTCGGGCGTGGTCACGAGCTGCTTGCCGAGTTTCAGGCTGGTGTGCGTGACATCGTCCTCGATCCCGACGGTGAAGTGGTTTTTCATCTCGCCGGAAAGGTTGTCGTACACGGCCTTGACCATCGTGGGGTTGAATTCCTTGCTGCCGAGGCCGAAACGCCCTCCGACGACCTTGATATCCGTCACGCTGTTTTCCAGAAGCGCGGTCATCACGTCAGTATACAGCGGTTCGCCCTGCGAGCCGGGCTCCTTGGTGCGGTCAAGCACCGCGAGCTTTTTGCAGGTCTTGGGTATGGCCGAAAGCAGCCGCTCCGCGGAGAACGGGCGGTACATGCGCACCTTGATCAGGCCCAGCTTCTCGCCCTTGGAGTTAAGAAAATTAATAGTCTCCTCAATGGTTTCGCAGCCGGATCCCATCGCCATAATCACTTTATCGGCATCAGGCGCGCCAACATACTGATAAGGCTTGTACTCTCGGCCGACCAGCTTGGAAACCTTCGCCATCACCTCTTCGATGATCGCGGGTGCGGCTTCGTAATGCTTGTTTGCGCCTTCGCGGTTCTGGAAGTAGATATCCGGGTTCTGGGCGGTGCCCGCCTGGTGAGGGTGGTCCGGGTTCAGCGCGCGGGCGCGGAATGCCTTCACCTTGTCCCAGGGCATCAGGGGCGCGAGCTCTTCATACTCCACGGCGTCGATCTTCTGCACTTCGGACGAGGTGCGGAAGCCGTCAAAGAAGTGCAGGAAGGGAACGCTGGTCTCCAGCGTCGCCAGATGCGCGATGATCGCCATATCCATGGCCTCCTGCACGCTGTTGCTGGACAGGATGGCAAATCCGGTCTGGCGGCAGGCCATGACATCGGCATGGTCGCCGAAAATGCTGAGCGCGTGCGTCGCCAGCGAACGGGCGCTGACGTGGAACACGCAGGGCAGCAGCTCGCCGCTGATCTTGTACATGTTGGGTATCATCAAGAGCAGGCCCTGGCTGGCCGTGAAGGTGGTGGTGCACGCGCCGCCCGCAAGGCTGCCGTGCACGGCGCCGGACGCGCCCGCTTCCGATTGCATCTCCTGTACCTTCACTGTTTGCCCGAACAGGTTTTTCAGGCCTTTTGCGGCCCAGGCATCCACGACCTCCGCCATGGATGAGGACGGCGTGATCGGATAGATTGCCGCCACTTCACTGAATGCGTACGCTACGTGGCTTACCGCGGTATTGCCGTCGACTGTCATTTTGATCGACATAGAGAACCCTCCCAGATGTGTAATTTATTGAAAACCATTCGCCATGCCTTTGGCAATGACAAACGGGAATTTCCAACAACAATACATTATAGAAAATTGATAAGTTATTGTCAACCAAATCGACTGTCCGGGAAGCGCATTTCCTGCATTCCATACGTTCTTTTCAGGCCTGGCGGCATTCCGCGATTCCCAACATAGTAACTCCGCCGTTTCCGGCGGAGCAGAATACTTCGTTCATGTAAGCAATAAATCCAAATTCCATCCCTGCAAATACGCCTTGGTGTTTTCAAGCATCGTATTATATAGCGCCTTGCCGTCGTTAAGCGTTACGCCGCACATCAGCGCGTCGCCCATGAACGCCCTGAACGTAAGCGATGCGTTTTTGTGTTTGACCGCGTCCAGAATATCGCCCTGCGCCAGCGCGGCGGGCAGCGTAAGCGCATACGCCGTGCCGCTCATCGCGCCGCTCATGACGGGCGTAACGGCGTGATCGGAAAAAACCGCGTTGGTTTCCACCACCGCGCCCATCGGCAGATTGGGTATCTGCCCGATGTTTGGCAGGTTGACGTTTGACACCAGGTCTTTAATCCCGCAGAACGCCTTGATCATCAGTACGCCCTCTTCGCCGGTCGGCTTAAGCTCAAACTTTTCCTCTCCCGTATACAGGCGCTGTGATTTCTCAAGCAAATTCCTCTTATTATCCTTGCGCCAGGATACGGGCGTAAGCGTGAAACCGTAGCTTGCCACCGTCTCGGGCGACGCAAGGTAGCGCGGCGCGGGGTTAAACTCCGCCAGATGCCGGTCGCCGGCTGCGGCGATCTGCCCCGTACGGCGGAAGAGATCGAACTTCACTCTCTGCTCGCTGTTGAAAAAGCGGTTCATCCAGTTGTCGTCGTTATCTTTGGTATAGCCTTTTTTATAGTATTTGTCCACGAACCGGCGGTATACGGGGTAAAGGTCGATGCCCCGGTAGCTAGCCACAGTTATGAAAGTAAAATGGTTTACGCCCTGTACGGTGGTATGTATTTCCTGTCTGGAAACGTTTTCAATTCCCCTGAATTCCGCAAGCGCCTTGCATAGGAGCGTCTGCGTGTGGAACACCTCGTGGCAGCAGCCGACCGCCTTGACGCCGGGGAAGGTATCGTAGAGCACCCGCACACACAGCGCCATGGGATTGGTGTAATTGATCACAAACGCGTCTGGGCAGCAGGCTTTGATGTCGCCTGCGATGACCTGGAACATCGGCCCGGTTCTTAAGGCCCGCAACAGGCCGCCGGGGCCCGTGGTATCGCCCACCGGCTGATATACGCCGTATTTCTCGGGCGCGTGCACGTCCGATTCCATCTCGTCAAACGTCGCTGGAAGAATGGATATCACCACGATATCCGCGCCTTCAAGCGCCGCTTTGCGCGTTTTGCAGGAGATATATTCCCAATCGCCCTTTACGTCGTCCCGCCCGCGCAGGCGATTGCCGATCACCTCGTTTATATCCGCCGCTTCCTGGTCGATATCGAACAGATATACCTTGCCGGACAGGCTTTCTTCCATCGCCAGATCGCTCATCAGCCCCCAGGCCCAGCCTCTGGATCCGCCGCCGATATATGCGATCTTGAGTTCTTTTGCACACCCGTTTTCGATTCTCATGTTCATCCTCCTGTATTATGCGATCGGGAATTCCTTGATAATGTTGCCTTTCAGGTCTGTGATGACGCGGGCGCCGACGTTGCCTGAGAGCACGACCTTGCCGTTGATCATGGCTTCGGTTCTTCCGCCGGAGCAGCGAAGTAGGTAAGCATTTTCAGCCCAAGTCTGGATATATTCCGTGTCCGCGCCGCCTGCGGCGCTCCACCAAAGCTCGCTCCCTTCCATATGAATGCCGTACATGCGGGAAACGTATTCCAGCACCGAAAGCATGACGGGGCCGTACCCGTCCACATCGCCCTGCCGCTTCCCCGTATGGGGATCGAATTGCTGGGGAAATATGCAGTCTTCCTGTAATGCCGTAAACAGCTTTCGTCCAAGCTGCGTCACCAGAGGATAATACCCGTAATTCTCCAGCGCGCGGATCGCACGCTGGTAGGTCAGCCCCTGCGGCTGGCCGCTCCAGCTGTTGTCGGACGCGTCGTCGTAAAGCGGATCGTTGATCGCGACCGACGGCAGCGGGAACGGCGTCCAGAACTCGTCGGGATTAAGCAGGTGCTCTTTCACAAACCGGTCCGCCATATCCTGCGTGAACGAACCCCAGTACATGCAGCGTAAATTGTTATGAAGCAACGTATTCATGCGTTTCCCGTGTTTGTCGCGGTCGAAGCACGCGCCGCGTTCTTCGCTCCACAGGTAGGCCCGTATCCTGTCCGATGCTTGTCTGGCAAGTCCACGCCATCGCCTGGCGTTTCCGTCGCCGAGTATTCCGGATATCCTGCACAGCGTATCCCGCGCGGAGTAGGAAAAGCTCATGAAGTCCATGGAATTGATCGGAACGACTTAGTATCCCTTCGGCGGCGCGGCGTCTTCCCACCAGCAGGGCGCGTCGCCGTAGCGCCTGGCGTTGTCCTCCCCCGTATCGTATACGCACCAGGATTCCAGGCATCCGTCGCCGTCGGAATCGCGCTCACGCCAGAGCCAGGCGTCAAAACGCTTGAGCACGCCGTACAGCAGACGCAGATATTGCGCGTCCTGCCCGATCCAGAAATACATGTTCAGGGCCGGCGCGGGAAAGCAAAAGCCCTGCACCTTGTTGAATTGTGGTAACAGCTTTCCATTTTCCACCGTAATGCTGCCGGGCAGCCTGCCGTCCTCGCGCTGGCATTCCATGAATAGCAGCTGATTATTCAGCGCGGCATCCATATCCCGCTTGGCGTACATCTCCCCACCCATCGGCTGGGTCTCGAGCTAAATCTTTTCAAAGCCGCCGCCCTCAACGAGCACGCGCCGCCCCGCAAAATCCCTGATGTTATCCCTGAGTTTCCTCTCGGCAGCGTCGTAAAGCCTTTGCAGGGCTTGATCATCCGTGTGAAACGTAACTGCCGTTTGCATTGGGTTCATCCCCCGCTGGCCTCGGTGGTATCATCGCTTTCATCCGGGTTCACCCGCCAGGAGAAATCCAGCTGATCGTAGATCTTGTTCAGCGTCTTTTCCCCGATGCCTTTTACGTAGATGAGGTCTTCCGGAAAATCGTATGCGCCGCGCGATTCACGGTCGTCCAGCAGCGCCTGGATCTGAGAACGGTTGATGCCCTCAAGCGTGTCCAGTTCCTCGAAATCCGCGGTGTTGACGTTCACGCTGCCGCCCGGCCACTCGAACGGTTCAATACTCACGACTGGCTTGACAGACGCTTGTACGTACGTGACCGTATCGTTATCCTGCCAGTGCAGCGCGATCAGCGCGCCGCCCGCGGCCATGAGCAGCGCAAGACAACCGCCCGCCCACGCCCTGCGCGTCATACGCGCTTTCGCACCTTCTGGCCTGCCGCGGTATCCTCCAGGATGTATCCGGCGGCTTGTATGGCGTCGCGCAATTCGTCGGAGCGTTTCCAGTTCTTCTCCTTACGGGCGGCGTCGCGTTCTTTGATCATTTCGCTGATCTCAGACGCGATATCGTCCGCCTTTTTCATCAGCAGGCCGAGGATGTCCGTCATGTGCAGTATCGCCTGTTCCGCTTTGTCAAGCGCTTTCATGCTTATGCCGGACGGCTGCAGCTTGAAGATCTCACGCACCAGCTCAAACAGCGCGCCGATGGCGTCGGCCGTGTTCAGATCGTCGGACATCGCGGCGTCGAATTTCCTGAGCGCCTTATCCGCTTCCCGCATCAGCTGCGTCTCGGCGGTGTTGGGTTCTCTGCCCTCCGCGGACCGCTTCAGGAATATGAGCTGGTCCCGTGCGCTGTACAAGCGCTCCAATGCGCTGGCAGCCTGCTCGATCATCTCGCGGCTGAAATTGACCGGGCTGCGGTAATGCGCCGACAGCATAAACATACGAACGTTTTCCAGGTCGAATTCCTCCGAAATCTCGCGCACGGTGAAGAAATTACCCTCGGATTTGCTCATCTTCTCGTTGTCGATGCTGATAAACCCGTTGTGCATCCAGTAACGCACATAAGGCTGCCCCGTCGCTCCTTCGCTCTGTGCGATCTCGTTTTCATGGTGCGGGAACAAAAGATCCTTGCCGCCACCGTGGATATCGAACGTTTCGCCCAGATACTCCATGCTCATCGCCGAGCACTCGATATGCCAGCCCGGACGCCCTCTGCCCCACGGGCTGTCCCACGCCGGTTCGCCGGGTTTCTGCGCTTTCCATAGCGCGAAATCCAGCGGGTCTTCCTTCTGCTCGTTCACATCCACGCGCGCGCCGCTTTCCAGATCCTCCGGCTTCTGCCCGCAGAGGCTGCCGTAGCGCGGAAACGCATGCACGCGGTAGTAAACGCTACCGTCCTGCTCATAGGCCAGCCCTTTGCCGATCAGCTTTTTAATCAGTTCGATGATCTGCGGTATATGTTCGGTCGCGCGCGGCTGCACCGTTGCGGCGCGGACACCCAGCCCTTCCGCGTCGGTGTAATACTCCCCGATGAAGCGTTCTGCCAATTTCTTCACCGTGACGCCTTCCTCGTTGGCGCGAGCGATCATCTTGTCGTCGATATCGGTGAAGTTCTGCACGAACGTCACTTCGTATCCGATGGATTCCAGATACCGCCGCAGCACGTCGAAGATGATCAGCGGGCGCGCGTTGCCGATGTGGAAGAAATCGTACACCGTCGGGCCGCAGACGTACATGCCGACTTTCCCCTCGTGCACAGGGATGAATTCTTCCTTATTGCGGGTTTTACTGTTATAGATTCTCATGGCTTGAATCTTCCCCCGTCTGTATCGGTTCTAGCGCGTCGTCATAATTGCAGCGGCATTGGCTGATGCTTTCGATATCCTCTTCCTCGCAGCCCAGCCGTTTTGCATGCCGCACGAGACACTCTTCCAGAGAAAGCAGCCTTTTGTACAGGTTCTCCATACGGTCCTGCATCGGGTCGGGCAGGTTGATCTGGTCCAGGTCGACGTCCGTCGCGTGGCTGGCCTTTTTCACGATTCTGCCTGGATTGCCGACCACCGTGCAGTATGCCGGCACGTCCTTAAGTACGATCGCGCCGGCGCCGATCTTGGAATGGTCGCCGATCGTAATCGGGCCGAGTACCTTGGCGCCCGCGCCGATGGTCACGCCGTTGCCGATGGTCGGGTGGCGCTTGCCGACGTCCTTGCCCGTTCCGCCGAGTGTGACGCCCTGATAGATGGTCACATCGTCGCCGATCACGGCCGTTTCACCGATCACCACGCCGTCGCCGTGGTCGATAAACACCCTGCGACCGATGGTCGCGCCGGGGTGGATCTCTATGCTTGTCTTTTTACGCGTACGCTGGCTGATGATCCGGGCCAGCACCGGATGTCCGTTTTGAAACAGCGCGTGCGCGCGGCGATGCCTGCGCAAAGCGGCAAGCCCGGGGTAGCATAAGCGGACTTCCATACGGCTGACGGCCGCGGGGTCCCGCAGCATCACCGCTTCCGCGTCTTCCTGTGCCAGCATCCGTCTTTCTTTCCACGTCATCGTATATTCCTCAATTCTGATGAAATCCTTCCCATCGGCCTGAAAACACCTCGTTGATCGAATGGATCAGCACTTCCTGGGCGTTCACGGGCAACTTCCCGTCAGGCTGTTTCCGGGTATAATCTCCGTTCGGGTGCATACGCCAGCCCTTCAGGTTGTCCATCAACTGCAGCATGAGTACGTTTTCGATTGCCTGTCGACATCGTTCATCCCGAATGAGAAACATCAGTTCATACCGCCGGTCCAGGTTGCGCGGCATCCAGTCCGCCGAGGACAGATAGACTTCTTTATCGCCGCCGTTTTCGAATATAAACGCACGCGCATGCTCCAGATGCCGCCCGATGATCGAGGTGACCTGGATGTTCCTTGACAGCCGTTCGTCTCCCGGGATCAGTGTGCAGATGCCGCGTACGATCAGCCTGATCTTCACACCCGCGCAGGATGCGTCGTAGAGCGCGTCGGTCACCTGTTCGTCCAGCAGCGAGTTCATCTTCGCGACGATACCGCCGGGACGGCCTACAAGGGCGTGCTGCTTTTCACGCTCTATCAGCTCAAATACCTTGGTTTTCAGGTTCGTCGGCGCGGCGATGAGCGCTTCGGTGTGAAGATCCCTGCTTTCATGCTCCAGCGCGCTGAAAAAGCTGAGCACGTCGGAGCATATCTGCCCGTCACTTGTCAAAAGCCCCATGTCGGTATAGATCTTGGCGTTGCCGTCGTGATAGTTGCCCGTTCCCAGGTGCACGTACTGCCTGAGCCCGCTGTTTTCCCGGCGTGTGATCAAAATCGCCTTTGAGTGCGTTTTCAAGCCCGGGATACCGCAGATCACCCGGCAGCCTGCACGGCGTAGCTTTTCGGTGTTAGATAGGTTCGCGTCCTCGTCAAAGCGCGCCTGCGTTTCCATGATCACTTCCACCTGTTTCCCGGCCTCCGCGGCTTTCACCAGGGCGCGCACTACCTGGCTGTTATTGCCTACGCGGTACAGCGTCGTCTTGATACTGATTACGTCCGAATCAGCAGCCGCCTGGCTAAAGAGGTTAACGATCGGCTCGAAACTGTGGTAGGGATGGAACAGAAGCCAGTCCCGCTCGCCTATACGCTTGAAAATCCGGGAATCCATCAGTTCGTGTACGATCACCTGTTGATCTTTCGGATATTTCAAATCAGGCCTGCGAATCATACCGTAGCAGGTCATCATCAGCTTGCTCAGATCCAGCGGACCGGCCACCCGGAACAGCTGGTCGTCCGGAACGCTGAAGCGCTGCGCGAGAATCTGCAGCGCCTCGTCGCTGATATTCTCTTCCGCCTCCAGACGCATCACGTCGCCCGTCGTGCGCTTCACCAGCATCTCCCGCACCGCCGTAGCCACGTCTTCCTCCGGGTTCAGCGGAAACTCCTGATTGCGGATAATGCGAAACGCGCTGGCTTCCAGGATGTCGTCCTGTGAAAACATCATCCACAGCCAATGGCGAAGCAAATCCTCGTGCCGAATCAGGCAGATGCTGCCGTCTTCGCACGGCAGCTTGAAAAGCCTTGGCGTACCTGGATAGGATACCATGGCGTAGCGCACGGCGTTGCCGTTTTTCGGCTGCAGCTTGACCATCAGGCGCAGTTTTTTCTGGTTCATCGGCCAGTATTCCTCGCCCCAGGGGATAATCTTGAGCTTGGGCATGACATCGTTCCAGAATATCCTCTTGATCTCCGATTGCATAGCATCAGTGAAACGCAGCTTCGGATAAAAACAGATATCCTGCTCCGCCATCTCTTCGACCATTCCGTGGTAGATCACATATTGCATCTTCTGCTGCTGCGTCACGGCACGGTCCACGAGCTCGAGCTTTTTCTGCAGGGTCAAACCGCTGGACAGCATCGTGTCACGGTTTTCGCCCTGTCCGTCCCTTAGGATACTCACGTAACGAACCTGCATGAACTCATCCAGGTTCGATGTGACGATACCCAGGAATTTCGCCCTTTCCAGCAGCGGATTCTGCAGATTCTCGGCTTCCTTTTGGACACGGTGATTAAACTGCAGCCACGTCAATTCGCGGTCCAGGTACCGAAGCTGGTCGGTTCGTTCCTGATAGCAGAGATTCATCTGCGGTGTGCCTCCGCGCTTGTTCCGCGTATGCGCATATGCGGTAAATGTTATTATATCACAGATAGCAAAAGGCTTACAAGCATTGTACGCCTTATGTAATCCCATTTTGCTAACTGGACAAAACGGCATGGTTATGCTAGATTGAGGATACCCAAACGCATCGTCTTGACTTCATGAAAGGATATGACGCCGAATGAAAAAGTCTTTGCCTATGATGCTTGCAATTTGCCTGGTTCTCACCCTGGCATCCGCCTCGGCCGCGGAGCTTGCCGATTATCCTTCGCTTAAGGATTTCTACGCCGATTACTTCGATTTCGGCAGTTCTATGAGTACCCCGGAAGTTTTGGATATTGAATACCTGCCCTTCTACGCGGCGCAGTATGCCATCGTAACGCCGGAAAACGTGCTAAAGCCTGAATACGTGCTTGATGAATACAATTCTTCCAAACTTGCCAAAGAAGACCAGGGCAGCGTCGCGCTGCAGTTCCGCTCCGTCAAGCCGCTGCTGGAATTCGCGCAGGCAAACGGGCTGAAGGTGAACGGGCATGTGCTCTTTTGGCACGAACAGACGCCGGATACGTTTTTTAGGGAATCCTACGCTGCCAACAAGCCCTACGTCTCCCGCGAGGTGATGCTCCGGCGCATGGAGAACTACGTACGGATCTCGATGGCGTATATGGAGGAGAACTATCCGGGCATTATCGTTTCCTGGGACGTTATCAACGAAGCGATCGACGATTCCACGGGCGGCTACCGCGAAAGCAAGTATACGCAGATCGTCGGCGAAGACTGGGTTTTACAGGCGTTCCGGTTTGCGCGCAAGTATGCGCCGGAAGGCATGCTGCTGGTTTACAACGAATATTCCGTGCCCTACCAGCCGAAGCTTACCGGCATCCTTTCCCTGCTGGACGAGCTGATCGCGGAAGACCTGGTGGACGTCTGCGGAATGCAATGCCATTATCAGCTGACAACGCCCACGATTTCGCTGTTTCGTAACGCGGTGCAAAAGATCGTGGACAAAGGCCTGAAAATCAGAGTGAGCGAACTGGATATCCTCATAGACGATGATACCGAGGAATCGTTCAATCTGCAAGCGAAGCGCTACGCAGATATCATGAAGGTGCTGCTTCAGTATTCCGATTACGTGATAGCCGTGCAGACCTGGGGCACGTTTGACACTAAAAGCTGGAAATCTTACCGCTATCCGCTTCTTTTTGCAGGCGACAAAACCGCAAAGCCGGCGTTTTACGCGCTGATCGATGCCGGCATTCTGCCATAATCGTCTTGACATCATTAACAAAACAACGAATAATGGATTGCACTCTACACGCGCGGAGGTAAACACGCGATGCGGCATGTGATCACGGATATCCAGGAAGGTTCTGTTGCGCAGCTAAACGGCCTTCTGGTTCAGGACGTGCTGCTCAAGATCGACGGCGAGGATGTTCTGGATACGATCGACTACCAGTCCCTGACCGCTAAGGCGCGGCTGGAGCTTACGATCGAGCGCGACGGTACGGTCAAAACGATCGGCATCCGCAAGGAGGACTGGCAGCCCCTCGGCCTGCGTTTTGGGGAAAGCATGGCGCTCAGGCCCAAGACCTGCCGGAACAACTGCGTATTCTGCTTTATCGACCAGATGCCGCCGAACATGCGCCCTTCCCTCTACCTCAAGGACGACGACTGGCGCTTTTCGCTGATGATGGGCAACTACATCACGCTGACGAACATCGATGAAACCGAGTTTGAACGCATCGTAAAGCGGCAGGCCTCGCCGCTGTATATCAGCGTCCATACGACGGACCCTGCCCTTCGCCGCCGCATGATGAACAACAAGAACGCGGGCGAGCTGCTCCCCCGCCTTCGGCGGCTCAAGGACGCAGGCATCCGCTTCCACTGCCAGATCGTATGCTGCCCCGGCGTCAACGACGGCGACGCCCTGATGCGGACGCTCGAGGATCTTTTATCTCTCACTCCCGCCGCACTATCGGTGGCCGTCGTACCGGTCGGGCTAACGAAATTCAGGCAGGGTCTTCCGAAGCTCATGCCGTATGACGCCCGCACGGCCCAATCGCTGCTCAGGCAAATCGAGCCGTTCCAGATGCACTGCCTGGATACGATCGGAACCTCGTTCGCCTTTGCCTCCGACGAGCTCTACTGCCTCACCGGAGAGGAACTGCCGCCCGCCGCCTGGTACGAGGGCTACCCGCAGATCGAAAACGGCGTCGGGCTGCTGCGGCAATTTGAAGAGCAGATGCGCCAAGCGTCGGAAGACGATACCGAAATATCGCATACGGAAGCCCGTACCTATGTCGTCGTTTCCGGCGTTCTCGCCGCGCCGTATATGCGGCAGTATTGCGATGCCTGCGCCCCGGATAACGCGGCGGTGCGCGTCGAAACCATCGTCAACCGTTTCTTCGGCGAAACGGTCACGGTGACGGGGCTGCTGACCGGCGGAGACGTGCTTGCGCAGCTTTCCCCCGCGCTGCTGAACGGCGCGGACGCGCTGCTCATCAGCAGGAACATGCTTAACCACGACCGCGAATTGTTTCTGGACGATATGACGCTACAAGAGTTTGAAAGCCGCCTGCCGCTGCCGGTGCGCGTCGTGGACGACGGGTTCGACTTTTATAACGCCTTGCGCAACCGATAAGGAGTACGGAATGCCAAAGCCGCTTGTGGCCATCGTGGGCCGCCCCAACGTAGGTAAATCGACCTTTTTCAATAAAATCGCCGGAAAGCGCATCTCGATCGTGGAGGATACGCCCGGCGTGACGCGCGACCGCATCTACGCCGATACCGACTGGATGGGACGGCATTTCACGCTGATCGACACCGGCGGGCTGGACCTGCGCAGCGACGACGTAATGCTCTCTCAAATGCGCCGCCAGGCGCAGATCGCCATGGATACGGCGGACGTCATCTGTTTGTTTTGCGACGGACGGGTCGGGCTGACGAACGAGGACGCGGAGGTCGCCGCACTGCTTCGCAAAACACGCAAGCCCATCCTGCTGGTCGTCAATAAAATCGACAGCCAAAATCAGAACGACGCGCTGTATGAGTATTATAATCTGGGTTTGGGCGATCCGATCGCGGTCTCGTCCACCAATATGCTCGGCCTGGGCGATCTTCTGGAAGAAATCGTCCGCCTTCTGCCGCCGCCCGACGACGACGAACAGGCGGAACGCAGCGAGGTCATCCAGCTTGCCGTTGTCGGCCGGCCGAACGTCGGCAAGAGTTCGCTGTGCAACCGTATCCTGGCCGAGGAGCGCACGATGGTTTCCGACATCCCCGGCACGACGCGCGACGCGATCGACAGTGCGTTTACGGACGAGGACGGCACGCGGTTCAACATCATCGACACGGCGGGCATGCGTAAGAAGCGCGCCGTCGAAGCGGAAAGCCTGGAGAGGTACTCTGTGCTTCGCGCCATCACGGCGATCGACCGCTGCGACGTGGCGCTGTTGATGATCGACGCGCAGGACGGCGTGACCGAACAGGACACCAAGATCGCCGACTTGATTCTGGACGCGGGCAAGGCCGTGATCGTCGCCGTGAACAAGTGGGACTTGGTTAAGAAGGATACCAACACCATGGCAAACATGGAGAAGGTTATCTTAAGAGACCTCAAGTTTATGAGCTATGTGCCGGTCTTGTTCCTGTCCGCGCTGACCGGCAAGAGGACGAATACGGTGCTCGACCAGGTGAAGGAAGTGGTGGGAAATTACCGCCGCCGCATCCCGACCGGCGTGCTGAACGAGGCGCTTGCCGATGCGCAGACGAGCCTACAGCCACCTGTGCACGGCGGCCGGAAGCTGAAGATCTACTACGTCACGCAGCAGTCCGCCTGTCCGCCGACCTTTGTGTTCTTCATCAACGACAGGGAATTGCTGCATTTCGCCTATGAGCGCTATCTGGAGAACCATCTCCGAAAGAGTTTTGATTTCACGGGAACGCCGATTCGCTTCATCCTGCGGGAAAAGGAAAATGAAAAACCCGGATGAATTTTCTCACCCGGGTCCACGCAGCCGCATGGCACAAGCCGGCGGCCTTTATTTATCCGTGAAGTCCGTCAGCCACATTTCGGCGATCCGTATGCTGTCGGCTACAGCTTTCGGCGCGGTGCCTCCCCTGAGGTTGCGGCGGGAAACGCAGGCTGAAAGTGTGATCGTCTGATAGACGTCCGCTTCAAACAGCGGGCTTTCTTTTTGCAGTTCTTCAAGGCTCAGTTCTTCCAGGCTGCGCCCTTCCCGGATACACTGTTTCACCAACGCGCCCGATACGCGGTGCGCGTCCCGAAACGGCAGCCCCTTGCCGACCAGATAGTCCGCCAGGTCCGTCGCGTTTGTGAAGCCGTCCTTCGCGCTTTTTTCCATCCGCTCCGTATGGAAGGTGACGGTTGCAAGCATCTCTGTAAAAACGTTCAGGCATTTCTTCACGGTATCGTACGCGTCGAAAAATGCTTCCTTGTCCTCCTGCATGTCCTTGTTGTAGGCCAGCGGCAGTCCCTTCATCACGGTCAGCAGCGCCGTGAGGTCGCCGTACACGCGCCCCGTTTTGCCGCGGATCAACTCGCAGGCGTCTGGGTTTTTCTTCTGCGGCATGATGCTGGACCCGGTCGCGTACGCGTCGTCCATCGTCACGGTGGCGAATTCGCCGCTCGACCAGAGGATCAGTTCCTCGCAGAAGCGACTCATGTGCATCATCAGTATACTTGCAGCCGATAAGAACGACAGGAGATAGTCCCGGTCGCTGACGGCGTCCATGGCGTTGTCCGAGACCTTCGAAAACCCAAGCAATTCCGCGACACGTTCGCGGTTCAAATCATAGGTCGTCCCAGCCAGCGCGCCCGAACCCAGCGGCATCACGTCCGCCTCGGCATGGGCGGCGCGGAAGCGCTTCATATCGCGCATCACCATCTGTGCGTAGGCCATCATATGAAAGCCGAGTGTGATGGGCTGCGCCTTTTGCAGGTGCGTATAGCCGGGCATGATTGTATCGGTATGCTGCTTTGCCAATGTAAGCAGCGTTTGCAGCAGCTTCACTAATGCTGTTTCCGTATCTCCGCAGGCCAGCTTCGCGTACATGCGCGTGTCCAGCGCCACCTGATCGTTGCGGCTCCTGCCGGTATGCAGCCGCTTACCCGCCTCGCCGATACGGCGGGTGAGTTCGGCCTCGACAAACATATGCACGTCTTCGGCGCTCATATCGATTTCGAGTTTGCCGCTATCTTCGTCTTTGAGCAGTTCTTCCAGGCCCTTGAGGATCAATTCGCCGTCCTGCGCCGGAATGATGCCCTGTTCTTTAAGCATCGTCGCATGCGCGATCGAGCCCAGGATATCGCAGCGCAAAAGCCGTTGGTCAAACGGGATGGACGAATGGAAATCATCCATCAGCTTTGCCGTTTCTTTTTCAAACCGCCCCGCCCATAATTTCGCCATACCGCACCTTCCTTATGTCATCCGCAGGTCGCTGTGATGGAAAAACTCACGCCCCACACGTAATAGGTGATCAGCAGTTCCCGTACCGAGTGGTTGTTCACCGCCGTCAGGATCGTCACCGATACGCTGCCGCTCGTCTTGGGCTCCAGCGTATGTACCTCGTAGTCGCCGATCTGCAGCACGTCGCCATCCTGGGGAATCACCTGGATCTCGATCATTTCAACGGGAACCAGGCATTGGTTGCTGAGTTCCAGCGTATAGGTGATGAACGCGTATCCGGCGGCGTCGCCGATTTCGTCCTGCGTAAACATCGTGCCCGGAAACGCGTCCAGCGCGATGTATTCCTTCATCTGCTGAAACAGGTCCGGCTGCGTGCTTGCCGTTCGGCCGGTGATATCGCAGTCCGCCACCGTCACCTTCGCCGTGAAGAAAAAATAACCGACGATCACGACCACCACGATTACCAGTGCGATCATGAACAGCATCAGATACTTGAGAAACGTCATGCCTACACTCCGTTCTACAGGCTGCCGTCCGAGAGGATGTCGCGGATCTCGTCGATCATTTCGCTATCCTTCAGGCGGAATTTGAATTCCACGCGGCGTGATGCGTCCATGTCCACGTTGCCGTAACTGTCATACACGGGATCGGAGAAGCTCCGGCCTTTCGCGGTCAGGATGTCTTTAAGCAGCGATTGCTGATTCTGAGTCAGCGACTGCATCTGCAAACAGAATTTCGCCACAGACAGCGCGCGTTCCTGTGACAATTCCAGATTGTACAGGTAGCTGCCTGTCGTATCGGTATGCCCCTCGATGACGATCTCGCCGAGATATTCCACGTAATCGTCGCTCAGGAGCACCGAAAGGTACACGGGAATGAAGCGGTTTAGGAAGGCGACGCCCTCGGCCTTGATCGTATCGGAATTGTAATCGAAGAACACCGTTGATTCCAGCATGATGTCGCCGGTGTTGGCATCGACGGTCGCTTTCAGATCCGCGGCGGTCAGCGCGGCCGCCAGATCGCGGATGATCTTGGTGCGCACGCCTACCAGGTCTTCCAGTTTCTTTTGCTGTTCGTCCATGGCGATTTGCTGGGCTTCCAAAAGGTCCATCGCGGCGTTGAGTTTTGTCTCCTGCTGGGCCAGGGTGGACTGCGTTAGGTTTAGCGCGTCTTCCTTCTCGGTTAGGGCCGCCTGCGCCGCGGCGATGGTGGCTTCCTGATCGGTCAGCGTCTGCTCCTGCACGTTGAGCAGCCCTTTCTGTATTTCGATCTCTGACAGCGCGCTGGTCAGATTGTTTTGCTGATCCAAAAGCTGGGCCTGCTGTTCGTCCAGCGTTTCCTGCTGCGCGGTCAACAGCGCGGTCTGCGCGTCCAACTCCGCGGTCTTGGTCTCCAGCAGTGAAAAATACTGATAGATCGTATAACAAAGCACGAGCACGAAAACAAGCAGCAGCGCCGCCATCATATCGGAATATGATATCCAGGCCGCACCGCCGTCAATCCTTGATGAGCGTCCGCGTGTCCGCGCTTTTCTCATCATCCCTGTTTTCCTCCGCCTTGCCCTGTATCCGCCTCATCCGTATCTTTTCCGGCAACGGATTCGACCGCATCCTGCAGATCCTCGATGCCTTGTGTGAGTTTCGCCATCGTTTCTTCGTTCCGGCGCAGCAGCGCTTCCAGTTCCTTGCGGTATTCTTTGCCCGCTTCGGACATTTCCCTGTCCAGCGCCAGTTCTTTCATGGTCTCCATCGTCAACTTCATGCTCTGCTGTACATCCTGCATGCTGTGATTCATCCTGTCCACCGCATCCGCGAACGCGCCGAACTTGCCGTTCATGGACGCGTCCATCTGCTGCATGAAGCGGTTGACGATGCGCTGGATACCGTCCACCTGTTCGCGCGTCGTGCCCTGGATAAAGTTATCCATGGACATCGTCAGCGGATGGGTGGCGCGGCTGACCGCGAGCTCGACGGCACCCGCGATCTGACCGCCAAGCTGCCCGATGGTCTGCTGCATGCTCAGATCCTCATCCTGTTTCTGGATGATCATCTGCACGTCCGAATCCAGCGGGCGCGGCATGGCAAGCTCGTAAAAGGTCTCGTCAAACGCGTCCAGCGACTTGAACGCCCTCCCTTTCACGATGTGGTAGGCGACGTTGAAAACGATGGAGCCGGTGATACCGACGACCGATGTCGCAAATGCGAACCGCATTCCGCCTAGCAGCGTCGGGATGCTTGTGATGGTCGTGTTGCTGTCGACGAGGTTCAGATTGGTCAAACCCTCGATCATACCAATAAAGGTCCCCAGGATACCCAGCGAGGTCAAAAGCGTAGGCATGATCTCGGCTACCTGCGCGTGCCCCGGTTTATATACGACGGTGTCCTCGTTGATGTATTCTTCCGTGTTGCACGGCAGGCCGCGCAGGTCCAGCTGATCGGCGTTCAATAAAAAGCGCTGCCACTCCGGCCTCAGCGCGCGGCCGAGAAAACGCGGCTCCTGCCATACGGGTTTCTTCTTGCTGCCCGTGGTGCGTTCCAGCTTGATTACGGCGCGGTTTAAAAGCGTGCTGTTGCGGTACACCGGATAGATACACTTGACGATGCCGAATATAAAAACCAGCGCGATCGTCACATACACCAGTATCTCCGACAGTCCCATCGTCAACTGCTGGATGATATCGCCTGCCATGAAAACACCACCGTTTCTCTTGCCTTAATTATTGAATATCTTAACATTTTTTTCATGTTTTGTAAACATATTTCAGGCATACTTTCCTATACGATTGTTAAATGCATAAGCATCCTTCGGCATTCAAGCACTAATATCTTGGGATGCGTCGAAGGGTCGGTACCCTTCGACTGCCAATCCGAAACCAGCGACATGCGCGGTGGTTTCGGAACCTTGCGAAGCAAGGATTCCTTACACCGAGACCCGACCGTGAGTGTAACGAACAAGGTCGAGGTGCAACCTCGATAAAATGGCTTGCCATTTTATCGATATAAAAACGGCGGAATTTCCCGCCGTTTGTAACAATTTTCATTAATAGCTGTTCAGCTACGCTTCCGGCTCTAGCAAGCCGAGGTCGCCGTCCATGCGCAGGTAAAGCACGTTGGTCTGATCGGTATCCACGTTCACAAACACGAAGAAACCGTGTCCGAGCAATTCCATCTGGAACACCGCGTCGTCCACCGACATCGGGCGCACCGGGAAGGTTTTATAGCGGACGACCTTGCGTTTTTCTTCTTCCGAATCTTCGATCTCTTCGGTGAATTCCAGTTCCTCGGAGCGGAAAGCGTCGTCGCGCAGGCGTTTGCTCAGCTTGGCGCGGTGTTTGTGGATTTGACGCTCCATCTTCGCCAGCGCCTGGTCGATGCTGATATATAGATTGTCGTCATTGCTGGCTTCGGCGCGAAGCACCACGCCCTCAAACGGCACCGTGATCTCGCAGGTGCGGCGGTGGTTTATATCCCGCGTGAGCCGTACCATCATTTCCGTGTCCTTGTGCAGATAGCGTTCCATTTTCCCGGTTTTGCGAAGCACGCGCCTTGAAACGGCATCAGATACGTTCATGTTCTTGCCGACGATGTTTGTCTTCATGGCAGAGGTCTCCTTTATGGATTTTTCGAGGGATGCAGATCAACCCGCATACGGCTGCGGACAGAAGGCAAATATTCATATAATAACCGTGCTCAGACGGTGTATATCCAGTTTAGGCGAAACCGCAGCCTCCCGTAAAGGTGTTGATGATTGCCGCCCCAGCACGGTATTTCGCTGCCTGTGCCAAGGGAACCACACTCCTTTCGCAGGGTCCGTTCTGTGATTACCGCAATGGTTTATTTCGACATTCCGAAGCGGACTTCCTCTGTGTAGATGTAAATTCAGCGTGCCTCCGAATGTACTATATCCACGACCGCGCCGCCCAGGCATTGCTCGCCCCGGTAGAACACCGCGCTCTGTCCCGGCGTTACGGCGCGCTGGGGTGCGTCGGCTTCTATATGCAATATATCCCCGTTTTGCCGTATCGAAACCTGCTGGTCGGCC